>NZ_JBGSRV010000006.1:0-198087 GCF_041737375.1 Vampirovibrio sp. | reverse complement strand
TTAACCATTGATTTTGGAACAATGGTTGGCTACGATTAAAAATATCAAATTAAGGTTAGAAATTTTGATTCTTTTCATTCTACCCATTGTTTATCTTGTTTGAGCCAATACGGTAACTTTGGGTTAGAATTTCAGGGTTTGGAAGAGGATAGCGTATGCCTTGGAGACCCTTGAGTGACGAGCAATGGGAACTGATTGAGCCAGTCATTCCAAAACAAAGAACTGGCCGCCCCCGGAGTCGTAACCGCGAGATTTTAGACGCTATATTGTTTGTTTTGTCCACTAACATCCGCTGGGAAGAGATGCCACCGGGCTTTCCGCCAAAGATGACTGTTTATGATCGCTTCAGGGTTTGGCTTAAAGAAGGTTTTTATGAAGCGTTGTTTGAACGAATGAAATCGCTAAAGCCCTTAACCGACAAGCGTTTATATTATCTGGATGCCACGATTAAGTCGGCAAAAAAAGGGCGACAGAATTTCACGGGCCGGGAAAATAAAAGGCAGCAAGATAAGCCTCGTCGTAGACGAGAACGGACTGCCTGAAGCGTTACATCTGGATTCAGCGGGTCGAAATGACCGTTATGCCTTCGGAGATATTGTAGACCAAATTCCAAAAGATGCCTATCTGGCAGCGGACAAGGGGTATGATTGCAAAAGGCTAAGAAGACGCTTGCGACACAAAGGATTGCGTCCCTTGATTCCACGCAGGCAGTTTGGAAACAATACGGCCCGAAGAACGCCAAGACCCCACCTTTACAAAAGCCGCTGGACCATTGAACGTTGCTTTGCCTGGCTGGGCAAATTTAGAAAGCTTGAAATCCGCTACGAGTATCACTGGCAGAACTGGGAAGCCTTCTGGCAGCTTGGCTGTGCCATGCTCTGCCTTCAAAAAGTTACCGTATGAGTTCTATGTAAAAACAATGCTGAGCAAATTTTCCCAAGCGGCCCAACAAAACAGGGTGCCCTTCAATCCCAGTATTATGGATAACTTCTTCCAGGCAAGCCAAGGATCTCGCATTGCCACTTAAAGTTCTGCCTATACAATCCCTAACAATAAAGAGTTGTCTTCTCTTTGAAGAAGGCAGTGCCCAAGTGTCGAGCCTTTGTAGGACTCCGATAAGGGCTACAACATTTGAGCCCTTATAAGGGGCCTTTTTAAAGACCACTCTTCAAGAAATGCCGAATGACCCTGACAAAAGCCACCCTCTTTTGCATACGAAAGCGCAGCTTCTTGAACAGAATAAGTAATTCTGTCTCCAAATAAAGCCTTAATGCCCTATCAGACCCAAGCCTGATAGGGCATTTTTACTCTTTAACGTTTTTGAACTAGGATTAGAGAGACTAACAGAACGATATGCGATTTCCACCCTGTGCCACCAACTAATACCGATACTTTAAAGGCTCTTATTCAGGCAGAAACTAAGGCCGAGGCATTATTTCATGCTGTAGAGTCGCAAGGGCTTATTTGTCCAGGCCTAACAGAACGGGAGATCAGCGATAAGGTCTATGAACTAGCCTTTAAACTCTTCGGCATCCGTAAATACTGGCATAAACGGATTGTTCGAGCAGGTGAGAATACGCTACTACCTTACCGACATAACCCTGAAAACCTGACTGTTCAAGAAGACGATATTGTTTTCCTGGATTTTGGCCCTGTTTTTGATGACTGGGAAGCAGACTATGGCAGAACTTATGTACTTGGTGATGACCCACTTAAGCATAAGCTAAACAACGACTTGGAAATCATCTTTAAGCGAGCCCAGCGGTTTTTCATTGAGCATTGTGGGCAAGTAACCGGCAGTCAGCTTTACCAGTATGCTTGTCAGTTATCCTCTGAGCATGGCTGGGTCTATGGCGGCCCTTATGCGGGGCACCTGGTTGGTCAATTCCCCCATGAGAAAATTCTAGGGGATGATGCGCTTCACTACATTCATCCTGAGAACCACACACTAATGAGTAATCCAGACCAATTCGGCAACCCAAGGCATTGGATTCTGGAAATTCATCTTGTGGACAAAGAAAGGCGCTTTGGTGGCTTCTTTGAGCAGCTCCTTCTAAACCACAAGGGTTAAACCACTTATTCATTTGAAACAGAATAGGTAATTCTGTTTCAGTTTCTGTGCTTTGACCAAGTTGCCAAGATACCCAGAGTCCTGAAAAATCAGAGTTCTTTGGCTTTTTAGGGCTTGAGCCTAAGCGCGCTTTTTGAAACAATATTTTATAAGTATCGTTTCAAATCGCATCCTCTAGCGATTGTATCCCAAATGGGCTACAATAGGAGCAGGAGGTAGAAAGCCATGCCCAAAGACGCTTTTATCCGAGCCAGAACCACCGTTGATCTTAAGGAACGGGTGGAAACCATCCTAGCCCGCCTGGGAATGAACACCAGTGATGCCATTAACCTGTTTTTTCATCAGGTGGAATTACATAATGGCCTGCCTTTTGAGGTGAAGCTGCCTAATGCAGAAACACTCAGCGCCTTGAACGATCTGGAAAAAAACCGGGACGTGACCATTAGTAGCCTCGCCGAGTTTAAGCAGTCCCTTGAATAATGAGACAGATCAAACAAAGTAGCCAATTTCGCCGAGACTTGAAACGGGCCAAGAAACGCGGGAAAGACTTAAACAAGCTGGCTACCATTGTGGAAGCCTTGGCCACCGATACCCCATTGGATGCCAAACATGTCGCTCACCCCTTGGTTGGAGAGTGGCGACCGTGTTGGGATTGCCATATTGAGCCAGATTGGCTGCTAATCTATGTCGTGACTGAAGAGTTTGTAGAATTAGTGCGTACCGGCAGTCATGCCGATTTATTTCAATGACCGCCTCCCTTTTTGATGCCAACGGCCAGCGCCTCTATATCACCCAAAGCGAACGAACCGCCTTTCTGAAGGCCGCCGCTCAAACCGACCGACTAATCAGAACCTTTTGTATGGTCATGGCCTATAGCGGCTGCCGCATTTCGGAAGCCCTGGCCCTCACAGGGAGAAGTATCGACTTTGGACAGAAGGCCATTGTCTTTGAAACGCTCAAGAAGCGGAAAGCCGGGGTTTACCGGGCGGTTCCAGTGCCGGACTCAATGCTGGATACCCTGAATACGGCCCACGGCTTGCAAGAATCGGCCAAACGGAAAAAGAACCGGCTGGGGCTGCCCCTCTGGGACTTTTCCAGAACCACCGCCTAGCGGCATATTCTGGAAGTTATGAACCAGGCGCACATTCCCGACGGCCCCCATAAATGCCCCAAGGGACTCCGCCACGGCTTTGGGGTTATCGCGATTACCACCGGCATCCCGCTCAATATGGTCAGCAAGTGGATGGGTCACGCTAGTTTAGAAGTGACCGCCATTTACGCTAACGCATTAGGAGAGGAACAGCGGGCTATTGCGGCCAGGATGTGGGACTAAGTGGACTACTCGCTAGCCGAAAACTGATCCGCCCCTTTTAGCAGAGAGGTCAATTCATGCTGGAACTTAAGACCCGGACAATAAAGAGGGGAGTCGATTGAGGATCATAAAACACCAAATAACGGGTTTTAGGAATCGGAAAGACTTTGACGGGATGCGAGGTAATGTCCGGCCGGTACTGAGCTATTTCTGGAAACTGGCTCAGCATCTCAAGCGTATCGACAATTCGCTCATAGACCAGCCTCGGCTGGACTCAAGTCCTCTTCGGCAATATATCGGTAAATAGAGATAATATCCGACTCAGCCAACCTGGAAAGGCTGTATTTATGAAGCATTCGTCTTAGGCTCGTACTGAGACATTAGCTGTTGCATCTTCCGATATGACTCTTCTCCGGAAACAACTTGCCCTTGCTCACGCTGTTTCAGGCCAAGGCCAACCTCATAATCCACATACTGACGATATAAAAGCCTTAGAGCCTCTCTAATCACTTCACTAGGTGAGCTATAAAGCCCTGTGTCCACTTGAGAACGGACAAACTTTTCCAGTTCTTCGGTCAATGTGATATTCATAAAATGCTCCTTTTAGTGCATATTATGCGCTGTTTTTAACAAAAATCAAACCATGGTCAGCACAAACATCCTGAAAGTTGTAAACGGTAATCTAAAATTGAGCCATTTTTGAGAAGAATGGCAAACATATTTTGAGCCACCTCTTTGGGTTAGGTTTTGTGTATAGCAGAACAGGCCAAGAGAGGGTAGAACAAGGGTGAAGAGCGTGTACGAACAGGAAGCAGTGCGCAAGGCATATTGGGTCGACGGTAAAAGCGAGCGTGAGATTGCGCGGGAGCTGGGTTTTTCGAGAAACACAGTTAGTCGACTATTAAAGACGCAGGCTGGGGAAAAGCGGCAATATCAATTAAAGCAAGCAAAACCCAAGCCCACTTTAGGCCAATACGAGCACTGGATTGCCGAGATACTGGCCGCAGATGAGCAAGCTCCTCGCAAGCAGCGTCATACTGCCCGACGTATATACGAACGCTTGAAAACAGAACTTGGCTATACTGGCAGCGAACGGGGGATTCGGGGGTTAGTAGCCCAACTGAAGAAAAAGCAGCCGGAAGTGTTTTTGGCGAAGTTCCGCTACCACTTCTCGAATTCGACGGTAGGAGCCCTGGAACTGATATTCTTCGACTAACCGGTCGTAAATGCGCTTAGCCGTGTGCTGTTGCTTGCGGGGAGCCAGGATATCCATCTCCAGCCAGGCTTGAATCACCGCTATATAAGGACCTACAACTGGGGAATGCCAGTCTTTCCTCTGTAACTTCGGGATTTCGCTTGGTTCCAACTTCAGCAGTCGACTCACTGTATCCCGGTGTATACCCAGTTCACGCGCTATCTCTCGCTCGCTTTTCTGCTCGCGATAATACGCCTTGCGTACCAACTCCTTCATATACGCATCCTTCACCGCTCGACCATCTTCCAATCCCGCTCAATTGACATTTCCAGTCAACCAGAACCATTGGCGAAATGGTACACTTTTACGCCGCCATTTTGCTCAAAAATGGTACGTTTTTATTCTGCCATTTCCAAATATGCTCAAAAGCCAGCTCTCTCATACGGGCTACCAAGGCCTCGTTAGGATTCCTGGCCACGTATTTGTCCACACTGCGGGAAATGCCTGCCAAATGACAGGCTTGGCGGTGGGAGAGTCCTTGCTGCTGGAGCATTCCCACCACCTCGCGACGCTCACTGGGCCTTAAAGCTTTTTTAGAACCTCCTTAATGGCTTCATTTTCCAGCATGAGATTCGCTACGATCCGCTTCAATTGTGTGTTTTCCTGCTCCATTTCCCGCAACCTCCTGACTTCGCTCACGTTCAAGCCGCCATATTTCCGCTTCCAGATGTACTAGGTTGCATTGCTAACGCCCAGCTCACGCTGCTGGTCCACAGCCTTCTTGCCACCGGTTTCCACAGCCTGCAAAGCTTTGACGATCTGCTCTTCGGTAAACTGTCCAGAGCCGTTGCCTGTTAAGGCTTACGGATATGGATGCCCTTTGGGGTGCTCCTCTTCATTTCGAGATTCTCCTGCTTTCAATTTTAATGGAAAATCTCTACACTCCATTGGCCCTAAATTTCGGACGCCTGTTATCTCTAGTTTTCTGAACTTACCCAGCCAGGCAAAGCAACGTTCTACAGTCCAACGGCATAACCGGGCAATGGAATCATATTTCTCATTATTCTTTTTTTAATGCTGTGTGGCGGCGAAAAATTTCATTAGGGGGAGTGCGATACAATTCATCAAAATATTGGATTCCATGCTCCTTCAAATCCTTATACTTTGCATCGTCAATTGCTAAAATCCTTTTTATAGGTTCTAAGTAGCAGATTTCAGGCATGTTGCGGTAATTCTGAGTGATAGTGGAATTATATAAGCCTCGATCCGGATAGCGCAATCTGAAAAGCTCTTCCATATCTTCAATGGATTCAATATTATCAATGGGCTTACTGGCTGGCTTGAATACACTTGCTAATTTAGTCAGCAAACTATAACGGTGACTTAAATAACCGGTACCTAGCCCACCAATCAGGGCAAGCAATAGGCTGATAACGGGGTAACTCTGAATACGGCTTTTCAGAGTAGTATACTTTGAGAATGGCGCTAATGTTTGTTGAGATGAGGGGGGATAGGGATTAAAAACGGCAGGAGCAGTCTTAGCACCCGCATAAATGCTTGGGACCGGTGGGGGGAAGCTAATTGGAGAAGGATAGCCGCTTATCATTCGTTTTCCTATGATGCTAACTAGTGTGAGCTGCAATAGATGTCAATGGTGTCTTGACGGGCTGGCAGATAGCAATAATAAACCCACGACTACAAAAGCAGTGACAGTTGAAGTGCTTATGTTACCAGAAATTTACAAACGATTGTCGTTTGGAGCCGTTTGAAGTTTAAAATATTATGTGTTTAATTAGTTTTAACTTAACATGAAAAAGATAAAAATATGAACTCACCTTTAAAAAACTCTAATTTCCCTTTATTTCCTCCGCTTTCACCTCGTCGCCACAATCAGAAAAATGTTGAATCTCCCAATTCACTGGTTAGTGAAGAAGTGATTCATGAAGAAATCAAAAAATTTTTTAACAAATATACGTCGCTTGGCAATCAAACTTTACCAATTCCTAAGTGGCAAGCATATTTTTTAAATGATCAACTAAAGAATAGTTTTTTTAGACAAGCTATTTTGTCAGAAGGAAGATTCGAACAAGGTGATCTCCAGGAAATCGCTGACAATTTGATTCCACTACTGATGGATCAGTCGAAAGGAAACACATTAGACGAGTTTAACAGGGTTTCACTAAAGGAATTAAATGAAACATTCCTAGATTATGTTGATAATAAAGAGGATGGGACATATCACTCTCAATCTCTTCATAACTGGGTTATAAATCAGATTTCAGATGATAAAGACATACTTAGTCAGCTATCACCCCAGCTTCGTGCAAAAATTCTAACCCCTCAGCCTATGGGAAGGCAAAACTCAATCTATTTAAGCTCTTACCCTGTCTACGTCAAAGGAAAAAATGCTTGTTCAGATGAAGAGCTAGATACCAGTAGAGCTGTACATTCGGCAAGAAGTGTTCACGCTCCCAAGATTTCCCAAGCGCCAAAAGCAGTTAGGAAAGATCACTTGTCTGAACTGCAGCATTATGAGCTGTTAAATGCAGCATCAAAGACATTGAAAGACAAAGTTGTGTCTCAAGACAATGCCATTGGGGCCTTAATTGACGAGTTTTCGCTGCACTATTGTAACCAAACAGATGAGACACACTTGGAGAAACCCAGTCAGCCTTGGGTTAGAACGTTATTTTATGGTCCTTCCGGTGTGGGCAAAACAACTGTTGGTCTTAAACTTGCAGAAGCATTGGGGCGTCCTTGTTTGCGGTACGACATGAATGCGTACAAGACCGAAGAAAGTGTGAGTCGTTTTACAGGTGCGGAGTCTGGACGCAAAGGCTTTATGAGTGGGTATTCAATACCCGAGCAAATAGAAAAGGCTATTCGTGAAAACAAGAGACCCCCAATTGTTATTTTTGATGAATTTGAGAAGGGGCATCCAGATATCCAGCACATGATTATGGGACTAATGGATTATGGAAAAATGCCCAAAGCCGATTTGACAGAACTGGACGCAAAAGGCATAGATATACTGCTAACCACCAATGCGGGTATTGAAACAATTACTCGAAAATTTTCAGAAGGGCAACGTGGAAAAGCCTTGAATGATTCCGCTTATCAGGCAATGGCGGCTGTATTTCCGGCAGAGGTTTTAGGACGTATTGGGCAAACAGTCTTTTTTAAGCCTTTAGATAAGCAGGATTCGGAAAAAGTAATTGCCAAGCATGCTGCTGAGCTTCGTCGGAACTTATTAAAAGAGCGAAATGTTGAAATCAATTTTGATGATTCTGCAAAGCGGCAGCTGCTCAATGAATCCTTTGCTGGTCAGACAGGTGTTAGAGGACTGAGCCTCATCCTGAAAGAAAAAATAAAAATACCACTGATTAAAAAACTGATGTCAGAAAACAATCAAGAATACTTTAATAAGTCAGGGATCAAGGTTCGCGTTGGCTATGACGCTACAGCCAAAATTTATATATTTACTACTGTAAGATAGGAATCGGTTAATGAATATCAATAGTTCAAATCAAGCATTTGTTGCAAAGCAGGGAATCCGCTTTGGCGCTGGAGAAAATTTTGAGTATGATTTTGCTGAGCAAAGAAATACTGCAACTACCAAATCCAGAAAAGCTAAAAATCTTTTGGATGAAGCTGTTATTCAAAAAGATGACTCGCTAACGTTTGTACATAAAACAGCCAAAAATACTGATAAAAAGATAGATAAACTCAAACAAGCCAAACAGTTTATTGAGCAAAAGAAAGAGTTGTTCTTTGGCTTTATCGCTGATTTAAGAGATCAGATTACTAACAACGAGAATAAAGAAAGAGAACAAGCTCGGAAAAAAGAAGAGAATGAAAGACTGGTAGGGATTGCAAACACCTTGATGGAAGAGCATGAAATGCGAGGGAATGCCGACAAGGTTAATAAATTAAGGAATGAAAAGCTCCCTGACTACCAATCACAAATTAGTGATGCTAAAAAGCAACTGGAAGGGTTGCAAGACCTTAATGCTTACCAGCAAGAATGTATAACGACTATTCGACAACGAGTCACAACATTGAATAGCTTCATAAATGATCTGGAAATTGAATCTAATGCTTTGAGAAATGGAAAAGTTATGGAACGAGCTTCTCGTAGCGTAGAACCAATTCGCCAAGTATTGAACATTAAACGAGAATCGTTTGACACCATTATGGAGCAAAACAGAAGAAACTTGGAAAACTTCAACTTTGGCCAAAGAAGTGTTGATGAAGAGCTCGAGAATGAAATTAGAGCAGCTCGTTCTCGCCAGCGCAGAGGTTAAAGCAAATATATTTTTACGGTGTCAACATTATAATTTTATAAGGTCATATCTTTGTTATGAAAATATCAGAAAATTTATATTCCTTCCATAAGCAAGGAACGCGCAACAGGAGTACAGCTCTTTTTCCCTCTCAAGTCTCTCCTGTAAAAGACTCTGTTCAGTTTTCAGGGGCATTTACCCATGCGGCCAAGCTTGGTGATTTAGATTCAGTAAACAGGCTTTTGTCTGAAGGTACAAACCCAAACGCTGCTAATTTTAGCCACGGTAACACTGCACTCCATCATGCTTCCAAATATGGACATATTCCTGTTGTTCGAAGATTGTTGCAACATCCAAAAACCAAACCAAACATTAAGAACCATGAAAAGGTTACTCCATTAATGAATGCTGCGGAAACTGGCAACACCGCTATCGTGCAAATGTTACTTGTCAAGGGTGCGGATAGCTCCTTGGTAAACAATAACCAAGAGACTGCAGCAACATTAGCCGCACAAGAAGGGCATGTGGATGTTCTTAAGGCATTAATTAGTAAAAATAAGTATTTGGTTGGCAGAGAAGGTGTCAACTGTTTTCTAAAGGCTGCTAGCAACAGCCATATAGATATTTGCAAGTTTTTGTTTAATAAAGGGCTTAGCCCTAATTCTATTTGCACTACTGATAATGACTCCTTGTTAACATGGGCTTCTATTAACAATCAACATCAGGTAGCTCAGTTACTTTTGCAAAAAGGGGCTAACAAGAAACATACCAATATTTATGGGGAATCTGCTTTTAATAATAACAATCCTGGTACAAGGGCATCTGTTAAGCAGAAATTTGACACCTATATGCAAGAAGGTAACTTGGATGCTTCTCTTGCAATGCTTTGGGATGAAGATTTACAGTTGGATATTAATCAAACGGATCGTACCAATCGAACAGCGCTTCATTTAGCCTCAGCAAAAAATGAAACAGACTCTATCAAGCTTCTAGCTCATAAAAATGCAAATGTGAATGCAAAAGACATTCAAGGGCAAACGCCGCTTCACAAGGCTGCAATGACTAACGCAAAAGAGGCTGCTGTAGCGTTACTTCGTGCAGGAGCTCGTAAGAGCTTACAAGATAATGCTAGGCAAACACCTGCCGATATTGCTTATAACTCAAATCATCTTGAATTATGGGGCATGTTGGATTAAACGAAATTCGAAAGCCTCCCTCAAGCTGGGGAGGCGTTTATTTTGTTGTGAAGAAAAAGAAAATCCCCGATGGCGGTGCCAACGACTAGTTGGTCTGCTTCCCAAAAATCGTACCAAGGATAATGAGAAATTCGGGTTAAAATTCCGTTCAGAAAATAAGGAGTTTAGCTCGGATGAAAAAATCCAAATTCACAGAAGAACAGATTGTCTTTGCCCTTAAAAAACACCAGCAAGGCACCAAGGTAGATGTAATTATCAGGAAGCTGGGTATTTCGGCTGCCACGTTCTATCGGTGGCAAGAGCAATTTGGTTCATTGAGCGTTATGGAAGTCAAGGAATTAAGGCTGCTGAAAGAAGAGAATTTCCGATTGAAGCAATTGGTAGCAGAACTGAGTCTGGATAAGCATATGTTGCAGGAAATCGTCTCAAAAAAGCTTTAAAGCCTGCTCAGAAGAAGGATTTGGTTAGCTGGTTGAAGACCTGTTACAAAGTCAGTATCCGCCGAGCCTGCCGCCTGGTGCGGTTCAGGCGGGCTACTTTTCTTTATCAATCCAAACGGCCTGAGCAGGCTTATTTGAGAAAGCGGATTAAGGAAATTGCCTCTGAAAAGCCCCGGTATGGGTATCGACGCGTTACCATTCTCATTCGGCGAGAAGGTTTAGCAGTCAATCCCAAACGAGTATACCGAATTTACAAGAAAGAAGGGCTTCAGATGAGGAAGAAAGTGCCCAAGAGCAGAGTTAGCCGTCAATTAAGACAAATCCGGATCCCCGCTGTCAGACAAAAACAATGCTGGAGTATGGACTTTGTGGCAGATAACCTGTATAACGGCCAGAAATTGCGCTGCTTAACCATTGTGGATAATCATACCCGGATTAGCCCTGTAATTGGCGTTGGTTTTCGCTACACCGCCTGTAATGTTATTGAGACGCTGAATTTAGCGGTGAAACAATATGGTCAGCCTGAATGTATCCGTGTAGACAATGGGCCGGAGTTTATTTCCAAGGAATTAGACCTCTAAGCCTACGCCAGAGGTGTGCAATTAGATTTCTCTAGGCCAGGCAAGCCCGCGGACAACGCATTCATTGAGAGCTTTAATAGTCGGTTTAAACAGGACTGTTTAAATCAACATTAGTTTTTGTCTTTAGAGGACGCACAGGCCAAAATAAAAGCGTGGTGGAAAGACTACTACAATGAGGTGCGTCCACACAGCTCTTTAAGAGATGTCAGCCCTCATTCCTTTGCCGCCGCAAATAGCCTGGCGCACCAGGCTATTTGATTCCCGAGTTTCTCACTTGAACTGGTACGCTTCTGGGGTCAAAGCCAACCATCCTGAAACTCTAATTTTGAATGGTACCGATCGCGGGTCTCAGTCACTAGCTTTACAGGCTACTTGGCAGGAGGGTTGTTCTCCTCAATCCATTTGAAAAAGGCATGCTCATCTATGAGAACGCGCCGACCGACCCGGCGGACGCAATGATGAAAGCCATTGGTCTTCTCAAAGAAGATGAGGTGCCGTAGACCACCCAACGGAGGCCAGGCATGGTATTCCGGCCACTTGGTGACCGGGATGAGGCGGGTTTGTTGCTCTGTTGTCATGATGATATTCTCCTTTCGTTAACAAGGAGGGCTCTAACCGGCCCTCCAGGCAGAAAGGTAGAATCTATGACCCAATTTCCACAAGAGCTTATCGACAATATGAAGACCATGTATGCCGAAAGAGGTTAAACCATTAGTAATTACGAGGCCAATGAGGCCATGAACCGCCTCTGTGAGTTCTTTAAGCTGCTCAATGAGATTGATTTAAGGCAAAAAGCAGAAGAAGCAGCGAGACAAACCGAAGCAACCGTCAATCAATAGCAAACAAAAATCGAACATTTATACCGTACTCAGGCAGTGCGATATACTTAATAATGCGAGTAAAACAGGCGGGGAGCCCCATCGGATGAAACAGTTCTTTTTTGGCTTTGTTGTTGCCTTAGCTCTAGCCATACTTGTTCAGTGGGGTCTCAGCACAACCCACTCTCAAAATGCGCCTACTTCCAGCCTGCAGCTTGCGGATACCAGAGCACGTCAGGATTTATGGGAGTTCTCGCGCCAAAAGAACATCCCAATTTGGGAGTTTGAGGGGCCTTTCTTTTCCCCGGTGTTGAACACAGATCCCCAGGAATACAATGTCTGGTACAAGCATCCTGAGTATTACTTTTACAGCCATTGGGACGGAGATCAGGGTGGTGTCTTAAAATCCAATGTGAAAAAAGAGATTCCCAGCTCGTTTCAGTGGCTTGAACATGAGTCTGAGCTCTTTGACACCTATGCTTCTTCAGTCACAGCGCAAGACAAGCTCGCACTGACTGCCGCACAGAAAAACCTAGCCCAATATGCCAGTGCAAATGGGCTGAAAGTCGAGGATTTCAAGGGACCCTTTGTGAGAAAGAGCTTTGATGCGTCGACTGGCAGCGGATCATACAGGATTGGTTACAAGCACCCAGAGCATTATTTCTCCTACACAGCCGTCGTACTGTCGGAAAGCGAGATTTCGGACAATGGTGAGGAAGGGATAAACATACGGACAGACAAGGTATCCCCATTTCAGCATCTTGAAAAGGAACCCACCCCAAGGAGTTCCGGCGAGCGGAATACCCCTTGGGAAACCTGGCGCATGGGTGAGGCTTAGTAGCCGAAAAATTCTTTAAAGGAATATTCCAGCTTAAAGTGTGAGACGGTTCCAGGAACCCGGCGAATCTGATAACTGGTGCTGCCGGGAGGTGCAAAATGGTGAACTGCACGGGTGCCAAGTTCTCCCACAATGTCTCGACCGGGATCCGGGTTAAAGTCAAAATCTTCAATCAGGTCCGGCTGGATCTTGCGGGTAGCACTGGAAGGCCCTAAATCCGCTTCAACCGTGACGATTTTCTTCGTGTGATCAACGAGGATGTGCACATCGTTTACATCAACGGCTAACCGTCCAAATGCAGCCCACTGTTCGGGATCATCTTCCCGTGTAATGTCTAAAGCCACATCAATAAAGGGCTCGCCGAGAATGACATGCGTAACCTTTGGATTGGCACCAATAGTCGGGTTTTTGGCTTTAAAATGGTCTTGGAGGGCTTTTTTGCTTGGGTTGGGGAAGCGCATGAGAGTGACTGCACTCGAATTGAAGCCACGGAGCAGGCGGGGCATATTAAGATCTTCAGTAAGATTTACCTTCCGAAGGTCAACCTCCACTGGCTGACCTTGGCCCTGATAGAAGTGATCCCAGAGCTTGTCGGTCAGATCCCCCTCATCATTGAAACTGACACGTTTGGGAGACAGGTGGGACTTGCGACCGGTAGCTTTTTCGCCCCTCTCGAAGATTTCCCTTCTCAGCTTATTAAGCTGAGCTTGGGCCAATTCTTGTTGCGCTTGCGCTAACTGACGCTGGGCATCAAGGGTCTGCTGCTGGATGGCTTGACGCTGAGCCTGCTCAGCCATCAATCGGTCCTGCCAGGTCAGAGGTTTTTGGGCTTTTGAGAGATTGTGCTGTATCCAAGCCTGATCCTCTTGGATAAAGGGCCTGCCAGCCTGGTTGGTGGGATTCAGGATTTCCGCCATTGAAATGCCGGGTGCTGGCGGCTCATAGGTATCATAGGGCTTTTCAGGACGGCTTATAGAGTTGTCAAACTGCCTTTTGAACTGCTCACCCGCATTAACAATGCCTTGTACAACACGGTGTCCCTGATCCATGAGCTGTCCAAGCGGAGTTCCGGCCTGAAATTCAGGTCGCTTTATCCGGTTTAGGGCATCACGGCTCAAGTTGGGATTGCTTTGGCTGGGCATGTACTGAACCCGGCTTGGCTGGACTTGAGGTGCTTCTATGATTTGCCGAGGCTGACTCTGGTATGAGGAAAGATCGTTATTCTCATAGACAACCGTTGTTCCACCGCCTCCAGAGTTCTTGGCTTGGAGATACGCTAGAAAGATAGGGGCGGCAACCTGAATCCCAGTCAGAATAATATCCGCAATGCCACCTAGGACATCGCCAACCCCGCCACCACCACCATCGCGCCCGCCGCCTTTTTCAACGCGGCCACGGATTACGGGTGGGGAAGGGCTTCCTTGTTCATAGACCCGGCCATGGATAACGGTGGGCTGTGGGTTCGCATTGAGCTGGGATGCTCCTGCGTACATGACCGGCCCTTCTTCAAGCCGCTTCCGAGTATCTGGCGGCAATTCAAAGTCCGGATCAAGTATTTTGCCGATAGTTTCCACCAGTGTGGGCAATAGTGGAGGTTCTTCAATAACCTCACAACCAGAGGGCCAACCATGCTGGTCGGTCTTGCAGCGAACCTTGTGATGGGATGGGACGAGAGTCATGATGAAGGGATTCCTTTCAAAAACTTTTCAGCGTGAAGTGACGCCTTGGCAGGCGTGCGAACAAGCGCCTAAACCTAGGCAAAGTCATCATCCGTATTGAGCCTTCCGGCGAGCTCGAAGCAATGGATATGGATGACCTAGTGCCAGTATTAAATACCTGTTTTTAAAACCATAGATAATGATATTTATGATCTTGTTATCCCTTGGGGCACATGGGCTAGAGCGATGAAGTTTTGTAACATTCGCCAAAACACTTCAATAGCAAGCAATCTAGCGATTTTTAAAACCCGCTCTGCGACAGTCTTTCACAAAGCCTGCTTCAAGAATCAGGCTTAAAGAGCCTGATAGTGTGGAATAAGGCTATAAGGGGAAGTTCCTGTGTCCAAATTCAGGCAGGATAGAACCGTTTAACCCCGATAAGAACTGATTAGAACGCTTTCAAACAGCCCAGATCCAGATAGACCCGTATACGTCCGCTTTTGCCCTCATCCAAATGCAGGATAGGGGCTAAAACCCAGGGATTGATATACTTTTGAGACTTGGCCAGTTCGTCTAAGTCCTTGATCGCCCCTCAAAAAGGACCTAAAATAAGTAAAAATAGCTGAAAACCGTCTAAAAATGTGCATCTCAGGCCTGGTAAGGATGAGGCCCGGTGTTCAAGTCGGCGATGGCCCACTATTTAAACTTTAATAAACAAACTATTGGGCTCTTTAAAAAAGACTTGTTTTTTGGAGAAGCCCTGAATTGCTTTGACTTTCGGATGGCGTTTGAAAAAACCAGGGTCGCTGGCATCGGTGGCCATAACCCCTGCCACGAATTGCGGCGCTCGGTTGTTACCTTAACGGCCACAAGGGTTGTCCCTTGGTCATGTTGCAGATGGCTTGTGCTCATGGCTTGAAATTTCAATCACACGTGTTATCATACGTGTAAAGGAGTAGCCCTCATGAAACGTAAGTTGACCATCACGGTTACCGAAGATGTCTATGAAGGTCTGCAGGCGGTTGTAGGGCCTGGCAATATCAGTCAATTCCTGGAAGATTTAGCGCGGCCACATGTTGTGCGCAGCGGTCTTGCCGAAGGTTACCGGATGGCCTCGGAAGATGAAGCTCAAGAAAAAGAAGCCCTAGAATGGTCTAACAGCTTGATTGGGGACGTCCGTGAACCATCCTAAACGGGGCGAAGTATGGTGGATAGCCTTTGACCCTTCACTGGGCGGAGAGATTCAAAAAACTCGACCAGCGGTCATCATCAGCAATGACGAATCCAATCGATATCTAAACCGAGTCCAAGTAATCCCCTTAAGCAGCAAAATCACTAAACTCTACCCGGCAGAGTGCCTGGTTACCATTGACGGCATTCAAAGCAAAGCCATCGCCAGTCAACTCACTACGGCAGCCAAAGAACGTCTAAAGACCCAACTTGGAACGCTCTCCAGAAAAGACCTTGCGACAGTTGAGCAAATCATAAAAGTGCAGCTAACACTCTAACCCCTCGATTGAAAAAAAGAACAGACAACTGCTTTACCAAAGTGCTCAAACCTGAAATTTTATGTCGCGCTTGTGTCGACAGGTATATGTAGAGTATTCTCTAAACGCTGATGTGGTATAAAGAATCAGGATCAACTTTTAGAAATCTGGGGCGTAAAAGTGATTTTTTGCGACGTAAAATTTCTGAAAAGTCCACAAGGATCCTGGAAACCCTTTCGGGAAGTCGGTTTTCAAGATCATCCTTCGGGACGAAGGGGTCGCAGGTTCAAATCCTGTCATCCCGACCACTTTTTTTGAAGGCCTCCGTTTAAGCCGGAGGTTTTTTGCTGTTATGAAATTTTTTATTTTTACGAAAAAAACTCTAGAATAATCAAACCTGAAGCGCATCGGACTGAATGGTGCCGTCCAGCAAGTGAACCACGCGATCGGTTTTACCGGAAAGGGCCTGTTCATGGGTCACAATCACAAAGGTCACTTGCTCATCCTGATGGATTTCACGCATCAACTCATACACCGCCAAGCTGGTTTGTGAATCCAGCGCCCCGGTTGGCTCATCGGCAAACACAATTTTAGGACGGTTTACCAAGGCTCTGGCAATGGCCACCCGCTGATTTTGCCCACCCGACAATTGCCCCGGACGATGGTGGATGCGGTCCCCCAAGCCAATGCGTATCAGCAATTCCTGAGCCTTGGCTTTGCTTTTCGCATTTAAATTTTTTCCAATCCGCAAAGGCATCATCACGTTTTCCAAAGCCGTAAACTCAGGTAATAACATATGGGCCTGAAAAATAAAGCCCATCTCCTGATTTCGAAAGCGGGAACGGCGCTGCTCGGACCAATCCGCCGTCTCTTCATCCAGATATTTCAGAGAACCGCTGGATGGTTTATCCAGTAACCCAATCACGTTCATAAACGTACTTTTTCCAGATCCACTGGGCCCCACCACGCTTAAAAACTCGCCTTGCTGAATGGTTAAACTGACCTCTTTTAAAGCATAAACAGGTTGAACATCGCCGTAAACACGACTCAATTTTTCAATTCGCAATAAAACAGGTTCTGCCATAAAGCCCTATTGATTAATTGCTTCTACAGGATCCAGACGGCTAGCCCTCCAGGCCGGAAACAAGCTGGCCAGCACACTGCTAATTAAAGCGTAAACCAGAGCCAGCAAGGCGTACTCCAAATTCATGACGGTGGGTGGTCGTTCAATGCCCAAAATGGTTTCCCCTTTGGCCAAGGGACTTACGTTATATAAAGTAATCAACCCATAAGCCCCCACAAAACCGGCCATGGTGCCCATAATGCTTAACCCGATGCCTTGAGCGATAAATAAGCGCATAATCACTTGCGGAGAGGCCCCCATTGCCTTTAAAATTCCGATTTCTCTGGATTTGGAAGCGACCACCATAATTAAAATACTGGTAATACTGGTGGCAGCGGCAAACACAATTAAAAAGTTAATGACCGCAATAATAATGCGAAAATTATTAATCTGATCCAGAAAAATCTTGTTGTCTTCCATCCAGCTGCGGGCTTTTAACTGATACAAATCAGCCAGCTGACGGGCCATGTTTTCTGCCTGATAAATGTCGGTGATTTTAATGCTGACATTGGTAATTTCATTATCCAAATCCAGTAAATTTTGCGCCGATTCCAACGGTTGCAAAACCTTGGTTAAATCCTGCTGGTAAACCCCGGATTTAATGAGGCCAGCCACCTTGTAACTCCGGCTGCCGTAAGGGGTAATCAGTTGCACCCGATCGCCAACCCCGGCATTCAATTCCTCGGCCAAAGCGCTGCCTAAAAAAACATCGTTAGGGCCCATGGCCATCAAATTGCCTTCTACCACATCGGTTTCCAGTTGATTGACCTGATTTTCCAGGGCAGGCATAATGCCTTGCAGGGTGGCCGCCTGATTTTGACTGCCTTTTACCACAATAACCTGATCCCGTACGCTGGGGGCCACCGCAAGGATGCCCGGAAATTTTTCCAACTCGGATAACAACCGTTTATAAGCGTTGATATTGCGACGGCGGGTACTGGTTTGATCCGAAAAAAGAATGCGCCCCGTTTCGCCCTGAGCGCTTAACGCCTGCTTGAGCAAAACCTGATTGCGAGGCATGGTGTCCAGCTCTCGGGTCAGGTTGATGTGCGCCGAATTTTGCACAGTTTTATCCAGAAAATATTGAAAAAAACTGAGGTTAATGGAAGGAATAAATACAATTAACGCCACCCCAATACCCACGGCCAACATAATAATCAGGGATTGTTTCGGGTTAGCGGACACATACCGCTTGGCCAGATACAACTCCACCGGCAATTGATGGGTAAACAGACCAGCCATGAACAACCTTTCGTTCTATCGACTCACCGGAGGGGCAGCGGATTGCTCGGTGGCTTTGACGGGCTTGACGTTCCGCTTTTCCAGCAATTTTTCATTGGCCAAAGCAGCGATCCAATCCCCTTCCTTCAAGCCCTGCGCCACCCGAAAATTCTCAATGGAAATGCGCTCCCCCTGCACAAACTGTTTCACAAAGCGCTTTTCCCGTAACAAATAAACAAACCAGCGCCCATTCTCATTTTTAACGGCAGCAGCAGGAATAACCAGTGCTTGCTTCAAGTGACCCGTAATCACGTTCACATCAGCGGTCATGCCCGGTAAAAACCCGACCGTTTTAAGCTTGCTCCACGCCGAGGGCAACAAAATCACCCGAGCTTCCACCGTACCATTATCCGGGTTTACCTGACTGCCCACCCTGCGGACTTTGCCCTGTAGACCGACATCCGGCAAAGCATCCAGAACCACATAGGCTAAATCCCCAACCCGCACCTTGGCCAAATCTTTTTCCTCAACGGAGCAAACCACTTCCAGGGTTTCTGGATTGACGATTTTTAAAATGGCGTCCCCTGGCCGCCCCAAATCGCCGGGATCTTTAAAACGCTCCAAAACCACCCCTGAAATCGAGCTGACCATTTTATAATCGTTTAACTGGGCCAAAACGGCATTGGCGTTGTCTTGAGCCACAGTTACCCCTTCTCGGGCTTCGCCCAACTGGGGACGGGTGGGGCCATTGCGTGCTTCCTGCAATTGGGCGGCTACTTGTGATTGTTGCCGCTTAACAGCAACCACATCCGCCTGACGCTGCTCCACCGTTTTTTGACTGACGGTCCGCTGCAGTTGAGCCGCCTCATACTCCTGAGTACTCACCAACTCCTGCTTGAACAGCTGCTGAAAGCGCTGGGCATTCTTGCCCGCATCCACGGCTTGCGCCTTTGCCACTGCCAACGCAGCGGCTGCCTGCTCAACCCTTTGGGTAGATTCGGCGTATCGTTGCTCCTGATATAACACCTGTTCGGGACGGGTTCCTTGCGCCACATTGGCATACGCTTGCCTAGCCTGTTTCACCTGGGCCTGAGCCTGTTGCGCTTTGGCTCTGGTTTCCCGATTTTCCAACTGGGCCAGCAACTGCCCTTTTTGCACCCGATCACCCTCATCCACTAAAATTCGGGTAATTTTAGCGGTGACGGGCGGGCTAAAACTAACGGTGGTATCCCCACGCACTTCACCGGTCACCGTCAGGGTGGCAGTTACATCCTCTCGATGCAGCTGGATGGCAGGCACCAGCGCTTCTTGCCCACGCAGCCACCACACGGCAGCCAATAAGGCCAGTGCCAAACACCCTATAATTAGCCAGCTTTTTTTCATAGCTCTATCTTACACCAGTGTAGTAGTGGCCGACAGGCTTTTAAAGACCCTGTTTTCAAATCCTGAAAGCAAGCCCAAAAAGAAAATCACGCCACAGAAAATCAGGCCGCCAATTTTACTGCTTTTCTTGTACGCTGCGAATTTTATCTTCCATGGTTTGCAGCCGATCGGTTCGGGACCCCAGTTTAATGGTGGTAGTGATTCGGGGGGCGCCCATGGCGTGAATGGTTTCATGGCATTGTTTAATGGCTGCAAAAACAGTGTCCCATTCGCCTTCAATATTGGTGCCGTAAGCATGCAGGTTTGTTTTCAGGCCAGCCGCTTTCAAAATCTTTTCGCAAGCCACAATATACGGCGAAACCGAAACCCCTACCCCCAATGGCACTACGCATAAATCTACAATAATATGCATCACAATTACTTCCTAATGATAGCGTTAACACCTTTTAAGGCTATAACAGGACGCACATAGACACAAGCGCGGCATCCCTTTCAAAAACCCAGTTCCTAAAGCGGCTTCCAAAATACTTTGTAAACGTTTTGCATCGAAAGGCCAAAGCCTGTTTCATAAAAGCATGATGCGGGCATTGGTAGGGTAATAAGCTTGAAAGCGATTTATGAGCGAAGTGCAACCGTCAGACGATAAAGCAGAATCCAAAAAACCGTTTCCCCTCAATGTTGTGAGACTGGGGGAAGGCTGGAGCGTTGCCCTGTTAATGGAAAACGGGGAAAACAAACAGCTGCTCAAACCGGGCTGGCAAGGCGAAAACAAAGCCCCTTACCTGTTCAATACCGAACAAGAGGCCTGGAATTTCATCAAGCAAATGTTCAACTTCTGTTTGCAGCAGTCTCGCATGCAGCATACCACCTCGGAAAAAATCAAAAACTGCGGCCAATGCGGCAAAATTTTCAAGGCCACTATTTTTGATCACTGTCATCAATGTCTGCAAGAAAACGAATTTGTGTTGCAGCAGATTTGGCAAGGGTTTTACTACCTGGCGGGATCCGAGAGCGGAGCGCTACAAAAGGCCGCCTTTTTGCTTAAAATTCCCTACGAAGATTTCGCTCAGGTGCCTGAGGCATTTCAAGCCATGGTGCAAAAGCATTTGGACTTAAATATAGCCTTGGAAAAAAGCCGCTCTGATCGCGCCAAAGTGGCAACAGAAATAACCCACAGTCCAGTAGCGGGACTCCGCAGCTCTAACTTTCGGAACGCCCGCTAGCGTTTTTATTTACACCATTCAAGGGTTACCGAAGGGTGTACAATTTTTTAAGCTAAGAGACACCACTCATGGAAAGGTTTCTTTATGCCGGTTTCCCTGTCTCTGGCGATGATTGTTAAAAATGAAGCGCAAGTGCTGGGGCGCATTCTGTCTCAGGTGAAGCACTTATGCGATGAACTGGTGATTGTAGACACCGGCTCTACCGATGGCACCCAAGCACTGGCCGAATCTTTCGGGGCCAGGGTGTTTTGTTTTGAATGGATTGACGACTTTGCCGCCGCCAGAAACCATGCCTTTTCGCACTGCTCTAGCGACTGGATTCTTTGGCTGGATGCCGATGACCTGATTAACGAGAGCCATCAGCAAAAACTGCTGGATTTAAAACACAGTGGCCTGAACGCAGAGATTGACGCCGTGATTTGCAGCTATCAAATTGCGTTTGACGGGCAGGGGGAATGCCTGATTTCCATGCCAAGAGAACGCCTGCTGAGACGCGCGGCGGGAGGCAGCTGGCAGTTTCCCATTCATGAAGCGTTTGTATTGCCGGATGAGGCCAGAGTACTGAACCGGCTGGATATTGCCGTAGAGCACCACAAACCCGCCCAGTACGTGGAACGTTCCAGTGATCGCAACCTGAAAATGTTGATGCGATTGATTGAACAAGGCGATCAATCTCCAAGAAACTGGTATTACTATGGCAAGGAACTCCGGCAACACAACCGCCCCGAGGAAGCCATTGAAGCCTTTCAACAACACCTGCGCCTGAACCAAACCGAGCCAATCAGCCAATATCAGGCCCTGCATTTGGCCATGCTGTGCTGTATGGAGCTGCATCGTTATCCAGAGGCATTGAGTCTGGGCTATCAAGCCATCCAAATCAATGGCAGCAGGGCGGAAGCATTATTAAACCTCGGGATCATTCATTACCGCCATCAGGATTTTAACATAGCCATTCCACTGCTAAACGCCGCCACCACCTGCCAAAAACCTGATGCGGGCCTGATTGTGGAAGAAGATTACAGCTGGAAACCTTACCACTATTTAAGCCTGTGCTATGAGGGCTTGGGCCAACCCGCCAACGCCATTGAGGCGGCGCTGAAAGCCTACCCGGACATCCCCGATAAACAGGTAATCCGAGAGAATATTATCTGCTTTGCGGGGAAATTAAAGTAGAGAATCCGCTTCAAAAATAGGCCCGCTTGGGGGTTGTTATTTGGCTTGAAATAAAGTATCTTGATATCAAGTTAAATACGAATAGCGCAGTCACCATGTCAACGCCCTACAACCCTGAAATTGAGCCTTACCTAAGCGCTCACCTGTGGACGGTGATGCGAAAAGCCACGCAGGCCATTACTGCGCATGACTTAAAAAGCATTGAATCCTCAGGGCTTTGTTTTTCAGACTTTGCCACGCTAGAAGCCCTATTGCACAAAGGCGCAATGCCCATTCATTTAATTGGCGAAAAAGTTCAGCTCACCAGCGGCTCCATCACCACCGCCATTGATCGGCTAGAAAAACGTGGACTGGTTCAGCGCCAAGCATCCGCAACCGATCGCCGCATTCGGCTGGTGAACCTGACCGAAGCTGGGCAGGATTTAATTGAGCGCTTTTTTAAAAAACACGTGGAAGCGCTAGAGCAAGCCACCCGTGGGCTGGATCAAGATGAAAAAACTTTACTGATTAACCTGCTTAAAAAATTGGGCAAGCAAGCCAATGGTCTTTTATAAACCCATTAAAACCTCATAAAGGAGATACCCATGAATATTAGCCCTTATTTTCAAACCAAAACCCTACCATCGCTGGGCCTGTTAGGCTTTCGGGTGGTGATGGGGGCGGCTTTCATTTTTCACGGCTTGCCCAAAGCCCAAAACGCCTTTGGCTGGATGGGTGATGCCCTCCCCGGCATTTTGCAGGCAGTCGCCGCTTATTCCGAGCTGTTGGGCGGCATCGCCCTGATTTTAGGTCTGCTAACCCCGCTAGCCAGCCTGCTGCTGTTTGGCACCATGATTGGTGCGCTGGGTCTGGTTCATATTCCCGGCGGCGATCCTTTTGTGGCCACTGGCGCTCAGACCGGTTCCAGCGAATTGGCAAGCGTGTATCTGGCAGGTTCATTGCTGTTTCTGCTGAACAGTCCCGGTAAATTTTCAGTGGATTACTGGCTGCTAAGAACATTCTCTCGCCAGTCGCAAACCGCCAAACAGGCGGCCTAACGTAAGATAGGCCACCCTCTAAACTCAAAAAAAGACTGGAGACGCCTCCCATGAACGCAACCACCACCACCCTTTATCGCAACCGCCATGAACGGGGCCATACCCGGATTGACTGGTTGGAAAGCTTCCACACCTTTTCCTTCGGGGATTATTATGAGCCTCGGTTCATGAATTTTAGTGACTTGCGGGTCATTAATGACGATCGGGTCAAGCCCGGTGGGGGATTTTCCACCCACGGACACCGGGATATGGAAATCGTCACCGTGGTACTCAAAGGCGAGCTGGAGCATAAGGATAATCTGGGTAATGGCTCCATGATTCGACCCGGGGAAATTCAGCGCATGACCGCAGGCACCGGCGTGCTGCACAGTGAATTCAACCCATCGGCCACCGAAGAAGTACACCTGCTTCAAATCTGGATTACCCCAGAAAGCAAAGGCTTGCAACCCGGTTACGAACAAAAAGCCTTTTCCCTCAGCCAGTCGGGGCAGTTTCAACCCATTGCCTCTCGCCACCCTTCGCCGGAATCGGTGTTGATCCATCAAGATGCGGCCATCTATCTCGCCAAACTGGATCGAGATCAAGAAGCCGGATTTGACCTCGATGCCAAGCGGAGTTACTGGTTGCATGTGGCCACGGGCGCTGTCGAAATTGCGGATCAAATTCTGGAATCGGGAGACGCGCTGGGCTTTTCCAACCACGGCGACCCTCTACGAGTGACCGGGCTGGAGCCGGATTCGCAAGTGTTACTTTTTGAGTTAAGACCCCATCAACCCCTTGTTTAACCTCTAAAAAAACCCGCTACGACTAAACCAGTAGCGGGTTTTTTCATGGATGACTGGAGAGATGCACCGATGAATGGGCTGCCTCTCCAAAATAACGCTTTCAATCCGCCAATTCGCAAAAATGGAATCCTCAATCTGGGGGAATCGGTGACGGGAATCAGGGTTTCATAATACCCATTAGAAGGGCATTTCTATTGGAGAAAGAAACTGTGACCAAAAAGCTGAATGGCTTCTGGTTCTGGGCTGGCATGTCCTTAACCATCAGCCTGTTAACCATGCCATTTACAATGGCAGCCAATGATCAACCAGCCAACCTGAGCATTCAGGATTTGGGCGGCGTAACGCTGCCCGTCAGTCTGGTGCGTGGCCGGGTGGCCAATCAGTCTTCACGCTATACCTTGGGGCCGGGCGATCGCATTGGCATCAAAATTCAGGATCTGGATCAGTTCAACCAAAGCGTGACGATTCGCCCCGATGGGTTTGCCACCATTCACCCCTTTGGCGAGCATCAGCTTTCCGGCACAGACATTCAGGCATTACAAACCTTATTGACCGAAGAGTTCAAGCTTTATCTTCTGGAGCCCCGCATTGGCATTGACGTAGAATCGATGCGGCCCGCCATGATTTATGTGAATGGGGCGGTGCAACATCCTGGCACCTATCAGTTTAACCGGGTGGCAACCTCCATTCCCACCCCGGAAAACAGCACGGTGCAACAAGGCATAGAAACCACCATCAGCAACGTTCTGGGTAAAGCAGGCGGCGTTAAGGCCAATGCCGACATTGCCCATATTCAGATCCGTCATACCTCCACCGGTGAACAACAAACATTTAACCTGCAGGATTTTTTAACCGGCACCGGAAAAGATATCTGGTTGTTGCCAGAAGATACGGTGATGGTTCCAGAAGCCACAGCACCCATGGATGCCATCACGTTCCGGCAACTCAGCCATTCCACCTATTTTAGAGACACCTTTCCAGTGATTGTGCTGGGTGCCGTCAAAGCGCAAGGTGAAATTCAAATGGATCCCACCCATAACTCCTTAAACGCCGCCATTGCCAAAGCGGGCGGCTTTGTACCGGGCTTGTCCAAACGGGATGCCATCATCATTCAAAGGCCAGATGCCAAAGACGGGTTTAAACGCTGGGTGGTGAATCGCAACCAATTCAACATGGCGCTGATGCCGGGAGACGTGGTTTATATTCCCGATTCCAAAGCCGCTTGGCTGGAGCGGGGCTTTCGCCTGCTGGGCAGCATGACCCAACCCTACTTTTTTGGACTGTTAGGCGCAAGCGTGATCCACCACTATTAAGACATTCCTTCATCCATACGATACCGAATCCACCGGAAACCGTTTAAATGAAAGGGGTATGTCGTAGCGGATTGATGGAGCGCTTGGCTGACTTTACAACACTCAGGTTAAGGAAGAGATAAGCTGTGCTATCGGATCACAAAGCCTATTACAGCGAATCAAAAATTGACGCGGCCTTTGCCCAAAAGGCCCTGTCTCGGCACTGGCTTTGGATTACAGGAACCAGCCTACTATTAGCGATAGCAGCGGGCCTGTTACACTGGGCTTGCTTTCAGGCCTCTTATCAGTCAACCGCCAAGATAATGTTAGATTTAAGCGATCAGCCCACTGGATCCGTATTAAACCCTTATAAAAATCAGGAAGAATTACTCAACAGCGAGCTGGTTTTAAATCAGGTGGCGCAACGCCTTCAAACAGAAAAAACAGAACTTAAGGGCCTTAAAATCAGCCATTTTTCTGGAAATGTCTTGAGTGCCAAGCGCACGCCAGAAACCGGTTTTATCACGCTGACAGCCAAAGCCAATACCCCGTTGCGCGCTCAAAAGCTGGCCCGCTTGTATCTGGAATCCTATGTAACGGTAGCTGGCCCACTTTTTAAAAAGGAAGGCGGGCAGCCCTCAAACATGCTGGCCGAGCAAACTCATGAGGCCGATATGGCTTTGGCGGCTCTTCAGCAAAAAATAACAGCCGCTCAAAGCATGTCCAATCATTTAGGAATCCCGGCTGAGCGGGATGGGCAAGCACAACAGCTGAGCAGTCTGGATTCACAAATTAAAATTACGCAAGCGGATTTGGCGCAAAAACAGGCGGAATCAACACGCATTCGCCAGCAGTTAAAAATCGGGAAATCGAGTTTAGAAAGTATGATGCAGGCCGTTGCCAAAGGCCAGGATCACAGGCTGAACACGCTACAAGATCAACTCCATGACTCACAAAAGGACTACAGCGCCAAAGCCTTGGTGTACGCCCCAACCAACCCGGACATGATTCGGCTGCAAAGTAAAATTGAGGCGCTGAAATCACAAGTTACCGACCAGCAAATTATAACCATTGGGCATGTGCCTCAATCTTCTTCTGCTGCCACAGGTGTTATTAAAGATCGAGTTCGTACAGAACTGGTAAGCCGACTGGTATTAGCCGATGCCGAGGCCACCGCTTTACGCTCTCGTTTGGGAACACTGCGGGCGCAATATCATCAAATTCAAAAACCGGCGAGCCATCAACCCGCTACATCCCATGCCACCCTTGCTTTAACAACCCACCCTCAACAACCAAAACTGCACCCAACAACTCATACCCAAAAGGTCATCCTCCCTCCCGTGGCGCCCAGCGCCATGGCCCATCAAAATCTGATAGTCGTTGCCCCGCCCAATTTGCCTCAGAAGCCGACGGGGCTGGTACGCTGGCAAGTTATTTTACTGGCGGCACTTTCCGGTCTGGTTATAAGTTCTGTGGCCGTGGTGGGTCAGGCAGTGGCCAAGCACCGGCGGCTTTGTCCTGAATCCATCGAACAGGATTTGGGCTTGCCAATTGTCGGTTCCATTCCCTGGCTAACGCATGAGCAATGGCGTTACTATCGAAGCCGGGCCCGCCTGGAGATCACCGATCCAGATCTCGATTCGAAGACAATTCAAGCCTATCAGGATGTAGCCTTCAATCTTAAAATGCGAAAAAATACGTTGCAAAAAAACGCGTTGGTTTTTTCCCAAATTTTAGGCGAAAAAGGGCATGCCGTTATTTTAGCGAATTTAGGCATTTGTCTGGCTCAAGGGGGCGATCGAGTATTGTTGATTGATGCCGATTTCCGACATCCGGGCCTGCACGAAGCCTTCAATCACAGCCTGGATTACGAACGGGGTTTGCCCGAACTGATTAATGGCGTCTCCGAATTGCTTTATCGTAAAAGCGATGTACAAGTGCAAGACGTCTTGAAACTGGTCAACGAAGCAGTTACCCCCTCAGGCCTCCATGCCCAGCTAGAATACCTGAATGCGGGACTGGTTATGGATAGCACCTTTGAATTTTTAAACGCCAAAAGTTTTGATGTGCTTTTAAATGTACTGAAAACGGATTATGACTGGGTTTTAATCAGCGCGCCCCCCATTTTAAAAGCACCCGATTGCGCCATATTGGCCAGTTATGTGGATGGATTGCTACTGCTGACCAATGGTGAAACGGAAGCTTCCCATATGGCACTGGCCGCCCAAAAAATTCAACGCATGGGGTCTACACCGTTTGGAGTTATCCTGAGAGACTTCTACGGTAAATAACATCCCTAAAATTTTAACGAGGTTATCGCCATGAAATCTATTGGATTTTTAAAATACAGCAAAAATTCCATTATTTTTTCCAGTTGGGAACCTCCGCTGTTTGCGTATAGGGCAGAGACTTTCTACTTGATTTGAAGTATTTAGCCCAAAAAAAATAAAATAGCCTTAAGCCCAGAAATGAAGCCCCATCTGACCACATTGCCCGCCAAATAATTTCCATGCCTGAGTTTGACAGCACATTGCCCCAGCAATTATAAAAACAAAAGAACCCATTTACTTTCGCACTGGAATGAGTGACCTACTGTCGATGGAAGCTCGGCTTTATCTAACTTTCACCTGGGTTTGTCAGTAATCTGTAGCTTAACGATCCCTCCCCTCTCGCTTGCGGGTCAGCTTCTTCCGGCCTTGCAACGAATTATCAATGATGGAGTCAACAATGAAAAAATCTCTCAGCCTTTCATTAGCCTGCCTGGTCGGTTTGGTGTTGGTACAGCAAAGCGCGTTTGCTTACCAGCTCGACGCGGGCGCCAGAAGCATCGGCATTTCCCCCGGCAGCACCCCTAGCGCCACCACCACGGACTTGAGAAACGCCCTCAATTATTTGGCCACCCTAAAAGACAAAAGCCGGGTATGGACCGTAAACATGGCACCGGGCAAGTACTTTGTAACCAACCAGTTAACCGTTCGCAACCTGCAAAACGTTAATTTTCTCTCCAACCTGAACAGCCCAGCCCAGCTCATTAAAAACCCCGGCTGGAATTCGGCCACTGGCGGCGAATATTTAATGCACATCACCTACAGTAAAAATGTATCCGTGGCAGGTATGCAGTTTTACGGCACCACGAATTACACCAAGAACAGCGACCCGGTATGGTCTGATCAGGGCATTTATTTCGGTTCTTGCGATACCGTGGTCATTAAAAATAACGGATTTTTCAATTTCGGCAACAGCGCCCTGCGGGTAGCCACCCATGAGCGGGATCCCATTCGGGGCGTGAACAGCCGCAATACACAAGTGCTGAATAATTTGTTTAACAATATCTACCAGCTCTCTACCACCACCACTGATACCCTGCATGGCGGCACTCAAAATTTCTTGCTGCAAAGTAACGTGTTCTACAACCTGAGAGGCTCCATTAAATTCGCAAGCAGAACGGCTGGGGCCAAAGACATTAAAATTCTGAACAACCGAATCAATGGTGGCAGTCATTATGGGCTTGAACTCAACAACTATAACAACGTCGAAATTCGTGGCAACCAGCTCCAGAACATTCAAGAATTTGCCATGAATATTTATAACAATACCAATGCCACCGGTTCCTTCAACTGGGGTGAAAACTACACCGTTGCCGATAACGTGATAACAAACGCTGGAAAAGGATTACGTTTCAGTACAGAACCTTATGCCAACGGCGTGAAGGTAAACGCAAGAAACGTAAAATTCGATAACAATACCTTCAACGGCATCACAAACACATCGGGCAACCCAGCCATTGCCCAAGTTAATGGCAATATTGCAGGGTTAACCATTACCCGTAACAAGCTAAGCAACATTGCCAATAAAAAATACATTGGCTATACCTCTGGCAGCACCAATGTGGTTTATAACAACAATCAGGTCAATGGTTCCGCCTTTGGGCCCCAACAGTCAACCGCCAGTAAATAAAAAACACTCACAAACCACTGGGAAGCGGGCTGGTTACACACTGGCCCGCTTCCTAGCGTAAATTGTTTTATGACACTAAACAACGGGCGCTGATAGATCCCGAATATAAGACACGATGGACGCCGTGGCATACGCCGGGGCCAAGGCCTTAATTTTTGACATCACGGAAGAGCCTACAATTACGCCGTCCGCTCCCAGCTTCACCATGGCCTCCACATGCGTCCGCTGGGAAATACCAAAGCCCACACAAACCGGTAAATCCGAGTAAGCGCGAACCCGGCTCAACAACTCGCCCAGACCTGAATCATAGCGTTCCTCCACACCCGTTACGCCCAAGCGGGAAACGGCATATAAAAACCCGCCTGAGTGTTCAACAATGCTTGGCAAGCGGCTCTGATCAGTGAGGGTGGAAATTAAAGAAGTGAGCTGTAGGCCACAAGCATCTATGGCAGGCTTGATTTCAGCGATGCACTCCACCGGCAAGTCGGCAATTAAAAGCGCATCCACGCCTGCGGCGGCGATATCGCTACAAAATTTTTCCACCCCACGGGCCAACACCAAATTGTAATAAACCAGTAAACTGATGGGCGTTTCCGGGTGTTTCTCCCGAATTTTTCGAATCAATACAATCGCCTGATCCACATCAAAGCCAGCATCCATGGTTTCACGGGCCGCTTGCTGAATGAGTGGACCATCCGCCACCGGATCGCTGAAAGAAATCCCCAATTCCAAAGCGCTGGCCCCGCCTGCGATAAAGGCATCAATCATGCTCAAACAAACTTCCGGGTTGGGCCAGCCTAACAAAATAAACGGAATCATGGCATGCCGGTTTTCCTGTTTTAATTGCGCGAATCGTTTTTCATAACGCTGCTGATTTTGCAGTTTAAGCGTGGACATGAGCGTTCTCCTGTTGGGCCATTACCTGATGCAGATCTTTATCCCCACGACCCGACAAGTTAATTAAAATAATTTGATCGGGAGACATGGTTTTGGCCAGCACCTCAGCGTACGCCAATGCGTGGCAGGTTTCCAGAGCGGGCAAAATCCCTTCCGCTTTGGCCAGCGTATGAAAAGCAGCCAGTGCCTCGGCATCGGTAGCGGAAACATAAGTGGCTTCCCCCGTGGATTGCATATAGGCATGCTCCGGCCCAACCAGCGGGTAATCCAGTCCGGCAGCCATACTATAGGTTTCATGAACCTGACCATCCCTATCCTGCAACGCCAAACTTTTCATGCCATGCAAACAACCAAGCGTTCCCTTGGCCAAAACCGCCCCGTGATGAGGCGTCTCCAAGCCCAAACCAGCGGGTTCCACCCCAATCAATTGGGCCGAGGTATTTCTAAACCCCTGAAAAATACCAATGGCATTGGAGCCCCCACCCACACAGGCCACTACTTTATCCGGCAATCGACCCGCCTGGGCCAGCATTTGCTGATGGGCTTCTTCTCCAATTACCTGCTGAAAAAAGCGCACCAGCGTGGGGTAAGGATGAGGCCCGGCAGCCGTGCCAATGAGGTAATAGGTATCTCCCAAATTGCTGACCCAATCTCGAAGGGCCTCATTAATGGCATCCTTCAAGGTTTTGGAACCGGTTTCCACCGCATGAACCGTGGCCCCCAACAACCGCATCCGAAATACATTGGGTTGCTGGCGCTCCATATCTACGGCGCCCATGTACACTTCGGTTTTCATGCCCAGCAAGGCACCGGCCATGGCCGTGGCGACACCGTGTTGACCAGCCCCGGTTTCGGCAATCAGCCGGGTTTTCCCCATGGCTTTTGCCAGCAAGGCTTGCCCAATGGCATTGTTGGTTTTATGAGCGCCCCCGTGCAGCAAGTCTTCCCGCTTTAAAAAAACACGCGCGCCATACAATTTAGATAAATTTTTGGCCTCATACAGCGGTGTAGGACGACCTGCATAATGCTTCAGCAACGATTGATATTCCGCCAGAAAATCCGCATCATCTTGAATATTCAAAAAGGCGGCTTCCAGTTCTTCCAGGGCTGGCATTAACAGCTCTGGTACATAAATGCCCCCATAGGGGCCAAAAAAACCTAGGGATTGCATGACAAAGGATCTCCATGGTTGGGTTGCGATTTAAAATTTTGAATGATTTGGCAAAAACGATTCATCTTTTCTACATCTTTTTGTCCGGGCGCTTGTTCAACCCCAGAGGCCACATCCACCCCCACCGGCTGAAATTGCTCCAATACGCTCTGGAGATTATCCGCCGTTACCCCCCCCGCCAACAAACTGGGAAAGGTGGATAAAAACGACCTTAAGCCCACAGCATCAGGCAAGCTTCCCACCGCTTTCACCGCACTGTTTTTGGGTAAATCCAGCAGTAGGGTTTTCACATTGTTCGCTTGCAAGTAAGCCATTGCGGTGGTGCTCAAATTTGAGAAAGATAAATGTGGTTGCAGCAACAGGGTTTTGATCACCGGAGCGGGTAATTGCTCGCAGAAGGCAGGCGTTTCATCGCCGTGCAACTGAATTTGATCCAGCCCCAAGGCAGCCCAATGCGCTTGAATGGTTTCCGCACTGGCATTTTGAAACACCCCTACACATTGTGTTGGGGGACTTTGGGATCGCACCGCTTGCAGAATCGCCTGGGCAGTTTCCACGGTAATAAACCGGGGCGTGTCTGGTACAAAAATAAAGCCCAGCCAATCCGCACCCGCTTGAATGGCGGCCATGGCATCGGACACATTGGTAATTCCGCAAATTTTAACCACAGGTGGGGTCATGTCAGTAGGCCCTGTAACTTTTTTTCCAACGCCAGGGGGGTCGGCTCCCGCATGAGGGTAGAGCCAATTAAAAAGCCATCGCAATAATCCTGAAGCCGCAAAATATCTTCCCGCGTTTGCATGCCGCTGGCCGAAATTTTTAAAACAGAATCTGGAATACGGGGCGCCAACCGATGGGTGGTGGAGAGATCCATGGTCAGCGTTTGCAGATCCCGGTTATTAATGAGCAAAATCGACGGGTTCACCGCCAAAGCCCGATCCACTTCCGCTTCATCCTGCACTTCAATCAAGGGGGTCATGCCCCAGTCCAAAATCAACTGATTCAGCAGGCTCAACTGCGAATCACTGAGGGCTTTCACAATCAGTAAAACCGCTTGGGCCCCTGCTTTTCGGGCTTCATAAACCTGATAGGGATCCATCACAAAATCCTTGCACAAGGTCGGCAAAGAAACCTGCTTCGCCACCTGTTGCAGTAACCCCAAACTCCCTCCAAAATAAGTTTGATCGGTTAGTACCGAAATGGCGGCCCCATACTGCGTGTACAGGGCCAGTAACGGATCTAAATCCAGAGTAGCTTTCAATTGGCCCGCAGAGGGCGAGGCCGGTTTGATTTCTAAAATAAAAGCGCTTTTACCCGCCGATTGCCGAATGGCGGTTTCCAAAGGTTGAGAGGTAATTTTCTGCAGCTGCGGTAGAAAGTCTGCCAAGGGAAGCTGGGCCTTGCGTGCGGCCACCTCCTGAATTTTGTGGGCCACAATGGTATCCAGTACCTTACCGGGTGGAAAACGATTCATAAAACCTCCGGCATTCATTCAATTTTTCCAACGCTTTTCCACCCCGCAGCAAGGCTTTGGCCTCTTGCACCCCCGCCGCCAGAGAACTTGCCTTTCCGGCAATCAACAGGCCCGCTCCCGCATTGAAACACACCATTTGATAGTAAGGAGATTGCTGATCCTGATTTTGAAACAAGCGCATCAAAATGGCCTCATTCTCCACCGGGTTATGTGGGCCGATAGGGTGAAGAGCTGGATTATTTTCTGTTTCAGTTTCTATTACAAAAGGCGGAATGGTCATTTCCTGATAGTGCGTTTTTTGAATCTCAAAAACACGGGTGGGAGCAGCAATTTCCAGCTCATCCAGCCCGGATTCCCCGCAAGCGATCCAGCCTCGCTGACAAACGCCGGTGCTGGCCAAATAATGGGCCATTTGGGTTTGCATAAGCGGATGAGAAACGCCCAGCAACCGATAAGCTGGTTTCACCGGATTTAACAATGGCCCCAAAAAGTTAAACAGGGTTCTGGTTTTAAGCTGACGGCGCAATTGATTAAAGGGGGCCAACTGAGGATAGCACTGCGGCGCAAATAGAAAAACCAGTCCACAATGCGCCAGCCCTTCAGGAATTCGCCGTAAATCCAGTGGCGCTGAAAAGCCCAATTGGGCCAGCAAATCGAAACTACCGCTCAGGCTACTCAAGCCCCGGTTGCCAAATTTAACGACGGGCACGCCCGCCGCCGCCAAAATAAAGGCCACCGTGGTGGAGGTATTAAAATGCGGCAGCCCACTGCCACCGGTTCCACAACAATCCATCACAGGCATCGCCGGAAGCGCAACCGGCAAGACGGTTTCCTCCAGACAAGCCAGCGCATCGGAAAATAAAGCGGGGGTGATTGCCTCGGGCGTTAATTGCCCCAGCCAATGCAAGGTATCCGCTTCCGAATATTCCAGATGAATGAGCTGGCGAAGCTCCTGACGGTTTAGCATAGGTTCAGGAAATTCCTTAGAATCTGTTTGCCATAAGGGGTGCCAATGGATTCGGGGTGAAACTGAATGCCAAAAATGGGCCGGGTGCGATGCTGCATGGCCATAGGAATGGCAGTTTCCAGATCTCGAACCGTAATTTCCAACCCCTCCGGCAGGGTGCTTTCATCCACTAGCAGGGAATGATAGCGCATGGCCTCAAACACTGTAGGGACATCTTTAAACAACCCACTATCGCTTACGCATTGCATGGAACGGCTCTCGCCATGCACGATTTCCGGGGCCGCAATAACCCGGCCACCCAAATAATGCGCAATGCCCTGATGCCCCAGACACACCCCCAAAACCGGACAATCCAGCGCCGCCTGATTTTGAATAATATCAGCGCAAACCCCAAAATCGGCTGCAATGGCCGGGTTTCCGGGGCCGGGAGATAAAATGACCCGTTGCGGCTTTTTGGCCAGCAAGGTGGCAAAATCAATTTGATCATTCCGGTAAATCTTTACCGGGGCTTCAGTTTCCACCTGTGTCATCTGATACAGGTTGTAACTGAACGAATCGTAATTATCAATAATCACCACGGGGCGTTGCGCTAACATCGGCGTTCATCCTTTCCGCCATCAGAATGGCTTTTACCATGCTTTTTGCCTTATTTCGGGTTTCTTCATACTCCGCCTCAGGCTCCGAGTGATGCACAATGCCTGCGCCTGCGTGAATATGGGCCATGCCATCCTGAATCAGGGCGGAACGAATGGCGATGGCCCCATCCGCGTTGCCATTGGCATCAATGTAACCCACCATCCCGGAATAAACACCCCGCTGCTCTGGCTCCAGTTTGGCCAGCAATTGCAGGGCCCGAATTTTAGGCGCCCCACTCACGGTGCCACGGGGAAAGCAACATTTCAGGGCATCATACCCATTTAACCCCGCTTTTAAGGTTCCCTGAATTTCAGTGGCCAGATGCATGACATGGGTATAGCGTAAAATTTGGGCGATTTCCCCCACCGCAATACTTCCCGGCTGACAGATGCGGCCCATATCGTTTCGACCCAGATCCACCAGCATCCGGTGTTCCGCCATTTCTTTACGGCTGGCTTTTAGTTCATCGGTCAAGGCCCGATCGCTTTGCTCGCAAGTGCCTCGGGGCCGGGTGCCGGCTAAGGCTTTCAAGGTCACCTGACCGTTTCGGCTGCGTATAAACGTTTCTGGGGAAGAACCCAGATAGGTAAACTCTGGGAACTTGAGGTAATATGCATAGGGGGAGGGATTGATGGCAGTGACCGTGCGATAAATATCCAGCGTGGAGCATTGAACCGGTAGAGAGAACCGCTGGGCCAGCACAATTTGAAAAATCTGCCCTTCCACAATCCATTGTTTGGCTTGTCGAATGGCTTCCAGAAAGCGAGGCTTGGGGGTAGCGTATTGCACCGAATCAAACACCCGCTCATCCGATATATCGGGCAAGGCCAGCAAGCGCAACTCATGTTTTTCCCGATGCAAGGCGGTTTGAATGGTGCTTAAAAGGGCCTGAGCGCCCAATTCGGCCCGGTGAGAAATGACATGAATGCGACGGTACAAATGATCAAACACAATCACCGAATCATACAGGGCCATGTAAATATCAGGAACGTTCAGCACATCCTGTTCCGGCTGAGGAATCTGCTCAAAGTACTGAGTGGTGCCATAACCCATATAACCCACCCAGCCGGAACTTAACGGCAGATCGGCAAACGAGGCGGGCAGCGGGGTGATATCAGGCAGCGTTTCGGCCTGCAAGGCTTTTAAGCGGGCCATGGGATCGGTACAAGATTCCAGCCGCTCGGTACCATCCCGATGGTTTTGGATCATGGCGGTTCCGTTTTTCAGCCGAAAGCTCAACACCGGATCCAGCCCCAAAATGGAAAAGCGGCCCACCCGGTTATCGCCATCGGTGCTTTCAAATAAAAACATGAGGGGAAAAGACAGGTTGAGCCGATGAAAGAGTGACACCGGGGTTTCCGTATCCGAGAGATAACTTTCTATGGTCAGGGGCATAATGGACTCCGATGGCTTAAAATTTAAACTTGAAAACTAAAAAATGGGAATAAAACACAAAAACAGGCTCGGCGGCCTGCTCTCTTGGGAATGTGGGGAAGGAATGACGATGATTAACGACAATCAACCCAGCACGGCAGGCCAGTAGTTAGGCGAAGCCACCACCACTGTGTTAAATTGGCCGGTTGGGATTGCAGGAAACGCATCATCATCCATACTTATTTTTTAAACTGATTTTAATTCTACTATATAGTAGCCGAGACTGCCACTTTGCTGTCAAGGGGTTGTTTGGCATGCCATGGCCACTGCCGCTTTTAAACCAAAGCACCCGCCAGTGAGACGGGTGCGGGTGGCATTTTTTAGTGAGGAGGCTCTACTTGCGCATCATTTTACGAACTTCGCCAATGTGGGTTTCCTCTTCGGCAACCATGCGGCGGGCAAACTCCTCAAACATCACCGATTTGTCTTTTACCAAATCCAGCAAATCCTGATACAGCTGCATTTGGCGGGACTCATGAATGAGAGACTCTTCCAGAATGCTGAAAATATCGTGCTTGTGGGTTTCCAGGAGCTGTCCAATGCCCAGCGATGGGTGTTCTCCCAGGTAAGTAATCAACTCACCGCTTTCCTGAGCGTGAACCAGAGACTCACTGGCCTGATCGCGCAGCCAGGAGGTAATGGGAATACGGTTAGGGCCAAACACCATAAAGGAATAGTGCGTGTAGCGAACCACACCCGCCAGTTCCATTTCCACAATGCGGTTCAGGGTGTCTACCACTTTGGGCATATCAAACGTATAATCGGTCATGCTTACATCCTTATTAAAATAGCGCGTGTAAAAGTATCCATTCGTTGAGAATAATCGAGTGGGCTTGCGTTTGATTCTAACGGAATGCCCCGCTTTCTCCAAACAAACAGAAACAACGGGCCTATGGCCCCGTTTCCAGAACGCCCCCAGCCGTGCTTGCCCTGGGTGGCATCGTTCAAAAAAGATGTGATACATTAGGCACTATGAAAAAATTATGCCTCACCCTCGGCTTTACCGGCCTGCTGATGCATGCAGCGCTTATTGCCAGCAGCTGGGCAGATTTATCCAGCCCGGTGAATCAAAGCGCACTGGATGCTATTTTTTCAAATGGCCTACCCGCCCCTTATGAGGCCACCTCGTCTCAAGCATTGAATACGACATCCAATGAGGCGGTTGGGTTTTACGCTTTTTTAGAGAACCCGAAAACCCAGTCTCAGGTCATCCTCATTGACATTCGCCAAGCTGATCAGCGTTCTTTTTATTTAACCGAGGATTTGGGGCGGCTTGCCAAAACCCTGCTCACCCAGGCGGGCCCAACCATGCCAATTGCTAGCCCCCTTTCGGTCCCCATCTCGCTAAAAATCCAGCCCCTTCGCTCAAACGCTGCTGAAAATCAGTTGGCCAATTTAAAAATTGCTCAACCCAAAGGGGTGGATCAATTGGGGTTTATTGGCCGTTTAAAATTCTCACAAGACCGCCATATTGTGCTTTTACTGCTGAATGCCCACTATCCCGAAGTGCTGTTAGCCACAGAAAACACCCCCTTGCGACTGGAAGCCAACACCCTGATTGACACCTTAAGAAACACCGATAAAACCCTGCCCTCCGAACGCTTCATTCTATGGCGCCTAAGACGCATTTTTAAGTGAAATCCGTAACACAGAACGCATTCAAGTTTTTTGAACGCCTAAAAAAATAGCCCTCTACCAAAATCATATTCGCTTTCTAATTGTCAACGACAGGCAGCAAAGGTCTGACCTCTTTTAAAAACTTTTTCTCCTCGGATTTCACGCGCCTTTCCAACTTTTTGATATCTTCTTCTGGCGGCAGCTCTTATGGTTTAATACCACTCTTTTCTAACAGTTCTCGGATGTTTTGATTATTCTGCACGTGCTCATCCGTAATTTGAACTTCTCCGTATAAATCATCTCGTCTAACATTATGATTTGTAATTTCAGTTGCAAGATTTTTTGCCGTAATAGTCACGGTTGGAAGAAAGTCTGCCAGCGCTCGACGTGGGGGGATATTTAACTTGTCTTTCATTTGGGAGGTGTTGTAGCCACCAAAAAGCGCTTGATCGCCTTTGCTCCGAATGTTGCCGAAGCCCTGACTATCAACACCACGCTCATAAATATTCTTAGAGAGCTCTGTTTCACTAGCGGTAAGTTGTTCTCTCGCCTGAAGTCGTTCTTGAAGTAATAGTCGAGCTTCCAAAACCTCCTGTTTTCTGGTCTGAATGGCAAAGTACGTCTGCGCAAAAGCAATCTGTCCCTTACCCGGATCGCCATTTTGAGCGATCAAATAGCAAGCATATCGAGTCAGCTTGATATCAAGCACACTTCTTTCTGTCCCTGAGCCAATTTCAACCATTTTGTTGGTATCAACAAAATGGTCTACAATTTGTTGACCCACAACCTCACAAGCAATTTTGGCTTTGTTTATAACATTTAAAAAATTACGCCACTCGTCGTAGTCTAAAAGGTGTTGCAGATCTCGAGCATACCAAAACTCTACATCTCCCTCCATTTGGGCATATTCTTCGAAATTTTTTCTCAAGAGCTCGATCAATTCTTTTTTCATAGCACTTTCCCAAATAAAACCAGACTCATACTTCGTAAAATAAGCCTAAATCAATGAACAAAAAAATAGAACACATTACATACTATATATTATGACAACTGGGCAATATTGCACATTTTTAATCGCCTCATTAATATAAATGAGTACGTAAATAAAATTTGCAGTCGCTGCTTGCTTTATATTTTGATGAACTGCGACAAAACGGCGACAAAAAGAACCCTATAAAAACAAAAAGCAGCACAAAAGCCGCTAGATATTGGAGCCGATGACCGGAATTGAACCGGTGACCTACGGTTTACGAAACCGTTGCTCTACCAACTGAGCTACATCGGCATGAAAAATGACTAGAAGATGAATTCCTTTTATACCTCAAACCACACTCAGCGAACAAGACACCCCCATAAAAACAGCATGACCCGGCGGGCTCATGTTGAACCGAGCCTCTCCTTTGGCTAAGGTGGAATGATGACATTTTCCGCATTCCCATTACCCCAACCCCAATCCCCCCCCTCGCTCAGCGAAAGCCAAGCCCGCATGGTTCGTGCGCTGGATGAGCGCCGCTTTTTTAAACTGATTGGGGGCGGTAGCTTTACGGAAGGGGATAAAATCGCCCAGCTCAGCAACATCTACAGTCGAGCCGGGGTCGATTGCATTGACATTGCCCCCGATGCAGCCCTGATTGAAACCGTATGGCGGGCGGTGCAATCGGTACAAGGCCCAAAACCGGTGATCATGGTCAGCATTCCACTGGATGCCGACCCGCATTTCCGAAAAATCGAACTGACCGAAGCCGACTGCATTGGCTGCGGACTTTGCCTGCCGGTTTGTCCCACAGAAGCCTTTACCCTGTCCAGTGCGCTGGAAGTGTCTCAAAATCTATGTTATGGCTGCGGGCGATGCGTTCCCACCTGCCCCACCGATGCCTTACGATTGCTGCCCTTTCAGGTGGAAAGTCAGATTGAAGCAGCGCTGAAGCATCCGGCCACCGAAGCCGTGGAAATCCATAGCCACTTTGTGGATGCCTATATGCTGGAGGCTTTTTTAAATCGCTGGGGACATTTATTACACAATAAGCTCGTAGCGCTTTGCTTTCGGCTGGACCAGCCCGATGACCCGCAAGTACTGAGCTTTGTGCAAACCGCCCAGCGGCGCCATGCTATGCCCATACTGCTCCAGATAGACGGACTCCCCATGTCGGGAACCACGCACTTGGAAGCTTCCTTGCCCGCCTTGGAAGCAGCAGTGAGAGCCAGACATATTTTTGAGAAAAACAACTTACAAGCGCCTCCCATAACCATTTCCGGGGGGATTAACCAACAAACAGCTTGCCTGCTGCAACAAGCGCCTTATCAATGGATCGCCGGGGCGGGCATGGGAACCGTGGCTCGGCAAGCGGTCTGGAATCTGAACGAACCAGAGGCGCTAGCGGTGGCCACCCAAATCACACAGGCATTTCAAAGCCGATCCGCAGACCGGCGCCTCTAAAATGCTTTCCCCTGCAATCCACCCAAATCATCCACCTCAATACCAACGAAAATAGAAACTATCCAATCGAAAGTAAAGTTTCAAACAGGGCTTTTCCAATTTTAAGACAATCATCCAACCATACGATATAATGAAAGTAAGAGGGAAAAAGTTCGAAAGGGAAAGTGACTCTGAAAAAGCCTGCACATGCGAGCAGAAATTTTCTGCAGCCGTTAAACTCACCCCATGTATCGAATCCGCCATCCGTCAATCCTGTTTTATTTGAGGAAAGCGCCATCGCTACTGATCTCCAACTACTCATCGACATTCTGCCCGAGCGGCTCCGCCGAGCCATTCAAGCGGTGGATCTGGATGACTTGATAGAAATTGTTATGGATCTGGGCCGCATGGCCGAGGCCCGGTTTTCAGAAGGCAACATTTTGGAACTGGGCGAACAACAGGTCACGTTGGACGAAATCCACCATGTGGTTAAACACATGGGTTACTTTACCAGCGATAACCGGGCTGGCATCCCCCGAACCCTGCACCGTATCAGCGCCATGCGAAACCGGCAAGGCGATATTGTAGGCCTGACCTGCCGAGTGGGGAAACTGGTTACCGGAACGGTTGATCCCATTAAAGATATTATTGAAAGCGGCAAAAGCGTTCTGCTGCTGGGCCGTCCGGGGGTGGGCAAAACCTCCCGGCTCCGGGAAATCGCCATGCTGCTGGCCGGAGAGTCTCAAAAACGGGTGGTAATCGTGGATACCTCCAACGAAATTGCGGGGGATGGCGATATTCCACACCCGGCGGTGGGCCGAGCCCGCCGTATTCAGGTGCCTCACCGAGAGCGCCAGAAAGAAACCATGATTGAAGCGGTACAAAACCACACCCCGGAAGTGATCATCGTGGATGAAATCGGCACCGAGGATGAAGCCATGGCCGCCCGCACCATCGCCGAACGGGGCGTTATTCTGGTGGCCACCGCCCACGGGCACACCCTGGAAAATCTGGTCAAAAACCCCATGTTGTCGGATTTGGCCGGGGGCATTCAAACCGTGACCCTGGGCGATGAGGAAGCCAAGCGGCGGGCCTCTCAAAAAACCATTCAGGAGCGAGCCAAAAAGCCGACTTTTGACATCTGTATTGAAATCCGGGATCGCAACACACTGGCGGTTTACCCGGATGTGGCCGAAGCGGTGGATCACCTGCTGAGGGGCTGGACCTTGTTTCCAGAAATTCGACGGGTGGACGCTGAAACCGGGGCCACCAAAGTACTGAAAACCAACTTTGAAGTCATGCCCACCCAAATGATGGACCCCCCGGCAGGCAGCTTCAACCCCGGCGATTTCTCCGAGCATCCCCGGGATGATTCGGCGCTGCCGGTGGGGCAGGAAGAGTATCGTGTTTTTGTTTACGGGGTCAGCAAGTCCTATCTGGATCGTATTTTAGAGCGGCTGAATATGCACCACATCCGCATTACCAAAAACGTGTACGACGCCAATGCGGTCATTGCCATAAAGGCCAACGCCCGACCGGGCTCTAAAATTTTAAAACTGGCTCAGGATTACGAAGTACCGGTGTATTACGCCAAAACCAACACCATGCCCCAAATCCAGCGGGCGCTGAGAGAAGCGCTGGATGCGGAAGTAGGCGCTTTTGCCGGACAAATGATTCAAACCCCGTTTGAAGATGAAATGGAACTGGCCTTACGGGAAGCGCAAGAAGCGGTAGACATGGCGCTGGCTGAAAAAATCGCCATTGAATTGGCCCCCAGACGCTCCTATATCCGCCGCATTCAGCATGAGCTGGTGGAAAGGCACCATTTAACCAGTGTGAGCATTGGGGATGAGCCCAATCGCCGCCTAAAAGTGCTGCCGCTCAAAAACCGGGATTAACATCCCCGCCAGCCGCCTGCTTTGTTTATAATAAACGCTTGCAATCAATTGGCAGGGTGGATGATACGCGCATGGGCTTAACACAAAAACAGGGTTTATTAATCACGTTTGAGGGAATTGACGGCTCCGGCAAATCTACCCAGCTGGCCTTGTGCGCCCAGGCATTGCAAGCCAGCGGCCAAAGCGTGGTGATTACCCGAAATCCGGGCGGCACCCCCTTTGGGATGGAGCTGCGGGAAATACTGCTGCACTCTAAGCAAACCGTATTCCCCATGAGCGAACTGCTGTTGTTTATCGCCGATCGGGCACAGCACATGGATGAAGTGGTATTCCCGGCGCTGGCGCAAGGCAAAATGGTGCTTTGCGATCGGCATATGGACTCCACACTGGCCTATCAGGGCTATGGGCGAGGGCTCTCCATTGAAACCATTCAGGAACTGAACCAGATTGCCATTCAGGGCAAAAAGCCGGACTTGACCCTGTTATTTGACGCCGACCCCCATGTTCTGGCCCAACGGGTCACCCAACGTGGGCAAGCCGATCGACTGGAAGGCGAAAAAGCGGAATTCCACCGCAAGGTACGGGAAGGTTTTTTAGCACTGGCCCAACAAGAGCCCGAGCGAATCCATATTTTTAACGCGCTGGACAGTCAGCAAGCCCTGCACCAACAAGTGATGCAAGTATTAGCAGCACAGCGGCAGCCATTAAAAACCCTATAACTTTTCAAACAGGCTGGATTTTACAGCACCCGCGCAGTACATTTTAATCAATTGACCAGCCAATTTAATTCAGTGGGGTGTTATGTCTATTTCAAGCCTTGGCAATTTTTACGCAGCCCAACCCCAACCTTATCGGCCACAGCCGCCTGTCTGGGTAACACAGCCTCCAGTAACCACCCTTGGCATGTACGCCGCCACTGAAAGCGATGTAGACTACCCAACACCGCTTCCCAAAAAATCTTCCAGCAAAATTGATGAACTGGTTTTAAAGCACTCCAAACCCATTGAGCTGCCAGAGGCCACCATTCCCCTAACCCGCATTGCCAACCGATTGGCCAAAGCAGGGGGCATTCAGCAGGCTTTTAACATTCAGATTGTGAACAAGCCCAGTTACAACGCGGCGGCCTTTAGCAACGGTACGGTTATCTTCAATCTGGATACCTTAAAGCGGGCCAAATCCCCGGAAGAATTGGCCTTTGTGCTGGCCCATGAACTTTCTCACGTTCAGTTTGAAGACGCCAAAGCCCGCAAAAAGCGTTATGGGCTTGCTACTACGGCAGCACTGGTACTGGAAGAGGCTAGCACCTGGCTTCTACAAGCTCGCAGCCTTTTAAAAGGAATCTTTATTTCCATTGCGGCCCCAGCAGCGGCATTTCAATGGTTTGCCTTTCAGGAGCGCAAAGACGAAGCCCGAGCGGACGTAAACGCCATTCACCTGCTAAAACGAGCCGGATACACCCCGATGGGCTACACCACCGCCTTTTCCAACATGAAGCAAGATATGGGCAAAGCGTCTTTATGGACGGAAATTCAATGGAAAGTATTTGGCGAAGACCACCCGGCCCTGCCCACCCGCCAGCGCTCTGTAGAGCAAGCCATCCTAAACACCCCACCCAGCCTCAATGAACGACCGCTGATGAGCCCTGAGGAATGGCAAGACCTGAAACTGGCCGCCACCTGCATACCCACCCATACGGGCAAAGGCTTAAAACTAGGCGATTAGCTGGCCGACTTCATTTCCCCATTGCTTCTGCCGTTGCGGGTTTCAGATTCTTCCGTTTTCACCTCGAAGGGCACCGGGGAATCAATAATCACGCTCACGATACGGGGGCCATCGGCCTCATCTACTGTAAACTTCAAATCCTCAAAGTCCACTTCATCGCCCTGTTCAGGCTCCCGGCCCAGTTCACCAAACACATAGCCGCCAATGGTTTTGAAATCATCAAACGGAATATTGAGGTTTAACTTATCGTTTAAATCCTCAATTTCAAACTTGCCGTTCACCTTAACCCGGTTGGTTCCCATAAAGGTGAACATGGGTTCTTCCTCTTCATGCTCATCCCAAATTTCACCAATAATCTCTTCAATCACATCCTCAACGGTTACCAAACCGGCAAAACCGCCATGTTCATCGGCCACCGCCGCAATGCGGATTTTGTTGCGCTTAAAGTCTTCCAGTAAGTCGCTAATGCCCTTGTTTTCAGGAAAAATATCAATTTCCCGAACCACATTGGCCAGCGGGGTGTCCATCTGGTTTTTGCGAATCAGGTCAAACACATCCCGAGAGTGAACCAGCCCCACCAGATCATCCACGTTTTCCTTAAACACGGGCAACCGGGAATGGCCACTTTCTATCATCAAATCGGCCACTTCAGACAACGGGGTTTCCACTTCCACATATTCCACATCAATCCGGGGAATCATAATGTCTTTTACCGTGGCTTCGCTGAAATCGTAGACGTTTTTCAGCAAAATTTCGGAGCGGGCATCCAGTACGCCTTCTTTGCGGCCTTGCTCTACCAGTGAATTAAACTTTTCGCCCCATTCAATTTCAGATTCATCGGCCAAAACTTCCACAAACACTTGAGAAGCCTGTGCAATGCGGGCCTGAATCTTGTCCTTGATGCGGTCCGTAAGATCATCCACGTCTTTTACCTGAATATAAGGATCCACCTGCACTTGCAAGTGAATAGTCAAGCCGGCAATGCCGTGATCCAGGGTTTTTAAATCCAGAATTTCGGAGACACCGTGCATACTGGTGACCAAATCGGTAATTTTTTTCTCCACTTTGGGAGAAGCCGAGGTTTGGGTAAGAATGCCCCGGTTATGACGAAACAGGTAAATGGCCATACCCGCTAGCAGAAAACCGATAACAATGGACACAATAGCGTCAAATCGGGTTAATACAGCCGCAAACAAATTAGACTCCAGGGCTTCCGCTGAAATCCACCCGGACTCCACCGAGAAGAAGGAGATGGAGATGGCGATTAGGGCCAAAAAAGCACCTAACAGCGCGATATTGTCTTCATAAAACACAAACCGGGTGGTGGGGCTAAGCACATTTTTAATGTTGCGATAGGCCAGCGCAAAGGTTTGAAATTCATTTTGCGTTTTAATCTGCATCTCTTCCAAAACGGCCTGAGAGGCACGGCGAACCGCCACAATTTCCAACCCAATACTGATGATTAGAATGGTGGCCGATAACACATACCCTTGCAAGGTAATGGCATCGGGAGAGGTGAGGTGATGAAAACCTTCGGAAATGGCCCAGGCGGAGGTGGCAATTAAGAACACACAGGCCGCTAAGGCCCAAACGTTGGCTTCCAGCCCATAGCCAAAGGGATGGGTTCGATCCGGCGGCTTCTGGCTGAACTTGTTACCCAAAATCAGGGCAATACTGTTTACCGCATCACCAAAGGAGTGCAAACTTTCACTAAACATGGACGGACTGCGGGAAAACCACCAGGCCAAAAACTTAATGCCGCCCACGGCAAGGTTAACCAGAAACGCCACCCATAGGGAGGATTCGGCATGCTGAAAGGCATTATCTCGAGGGCCGATGAAAGTCGGTGTTGCGGGATAATCGGTTGGCCTTGGAGTGCCTGGAGGTTCGACTGTACCCATGTAACCTTGCGAATTGAGTTCCAACACACCTTTTTCCTTTGGGGAAAACGGTAATTATTAAATCGGACGAAACCCTGAAAGCTTTAATACTTTTCCAGCATCGCCTTGACTCAATACCCCATTATAACAACAGTTGGCCAAAAAGGGGAAATTGGCCGGTTCAAACCGAAATCAGGAACTGGTGTCAGGAGTAGGTGGCTCCCCCTCCAATTCCGGCTCCGGTGGGTCTTCCGGGTATAAATCGTCAAGCTTTTTGCCCAAAGCCAACTCAGCGGGAGAACCCATATTTCCATTTCCATCCGTCGCAGGCAAGCCCGAAGAAGCCCCTTCTTTTTTGTTGTCATTCGGGGTTCCGTGGGGATTAGACAGAATATCCCCAATCATAAAACCGATAATGGCCGCCGCAAAAGAACCAAGCAGGCTAACCGCCAGCGTTTCCACAATCGCCATTCCCGAAAAACTTTCGGTGGTGATGGCCGCAAAATCCATAGGCCGGGTTTGTTGGTAAAAACCCGGCACTGAGGTCACTAAAAACGTAATGCTCCAGCACAGGCCAGCAACTTTCATGGGTAACTTCATACCAAACCACACTCCGGTTTCAGAAAAAGGGTGTTCATCTCCATCCTATAATTTCTGGAACAATTAATCCGGTTACTCACACCTTTAATCCTCCACCTAGGCGAGCTGGGCCAAATCCACCCGCACCGAGCCAACGGCGGTGGCTTTCACGCTAGGGCCAATTTCGTTATAGGACAACACCGCAATTTGCGGCAGCATCCGATCAATCATGCGACGAAACGGCAGCCGCAAACGGGCGTTACACAGCAATACCGGCTGCACCCCGTGGGCACCGATTACCCGTTCAATTTCCTGATTGAGGGCCGCAAACAGTTTTTGGGTAAAGGCAGGCCCCATGGCCAGGGTTTGCCCATCCTGCGTTAAGCCTTGAGCCATTTGCTCTTCCACCATGGGGTCCAGAGTGACCACAGGCAACTCTCCGGTATCCGGGTTTTGATGCTGCTTGCAAATACTGCGAGACAACGCCATGCGTACCTGCTCGGTCAGGTAGTCAGGCTCTTTGCTCACCCGGCAATGATAGCTGAGGGCTTCCAGAATGGTAACCATATCCCGAATGCTGACTTTTTCCCGCAACAGGTTTTGTAAAACAATCTGGATTTCAGCCTCAGTCAGGGTATCCGGCACCAAATCGCCCACCAGGCTTTCGTTCACCTTTCTGGTATTGCCCAGCAAGTTCTGCACATCGCCTCGGCCCAGAATTTCGGCGGCGTTTTTCTTGATCATTTCGGTTAAATGGGTAGATACCACCGAAGAAGCGCTTACCACGGTATAGCCGACCATTTCGGCCTGCTCTTTCTCATCCGATTCAATCCACAAGGCAGGCAACCCAAAAGCGGGTTCTTTGGTTTCAATGCCTTCAATGGGTTCAGTAATATCAGGATCGGTACTCATAGCCAGCCACAAATCGGCCATCACCTCCCCTTGCTCAATGGTCACCCCCCGTAGCTTGATGTTGTACTGGTTGGGCGGCAACTGCAAATTATCTCGCACCCGAATGGAAGGCAGCACAAAGCCAAATTCCAGCGCGATTTGCTTACGAATCTGGGCAATGCGATCCAGCAAATCGCCCCCTGCCTCAGCCTCTATTAAAGGCACCAGCCGGTAACCAATCTCCAGCTCCAGGGTTTCCACTTGCAGCATATCCAGTACATTTTCGGTGGTGGTTTTCTTTTTTTGAACGGTTTTGGCCTTGCTGTCTTCCAAAACCTTCATTTCGGCCTGTTCCCGCGTATTTTTAACCAGTAAAAAACTACCGCCTATGGCCAAAGCGCCCACCACTAAAAACGGCAGGTTGGGCAAACCGGGAACCATACCCATCAACAGCATCAGGCCGCCCATAATGGCTAAGACTTTGGGGTTCTGGAACATTTGTCCCCCGATTTCATCCCCCAGAGACATTTCAGAATCATTGACCCGAGTTACTAAAATACCAGTGGCCGCCGAAATAATTAAGGCCGGTAACTGAGACACCAGACCATCCCCCACCGATAAGGTGGTAAAGGTGGCGGCGGCCTGTTCCAAAGGCATTCCCATTTGCAAAACACCAATAATCAAGCCGCCCACAATGTTAATCACCGTAATGATAATGGCGGCAATGGCATCGCCTTTTACAAATTTGCTGGCACCATCCATGGTTCCGTAAAAATCGGCTTCTCGCTGAATATTCTGGCGGCGCTGCTTGGCCTGCTTCTCATCAATCATGCCCGCGTTCAAATCGGCATCAATACTCAACTGCTTACCGGGCATGGCATCCAAAGTAAATCGGGCCGCTACTTCCGATACCCGGCCCGCACCGTTGGTGATAACAATAAAGTTGATAATGATGAGGATGATGAAAATCAGCATACCCACCACGTAGTTGCCACCAATGACAAAGTTCCCGAAGGCATGCACCACCTCTCCGGCCTCGCCATACAGCAAAATCAGGCGGGTGGTACTCACGTTAAGGCCCAAACGAAACAGGGTGGCAAACAGCAGCACGGTGGGAAAGGTGGAGTACTGAAGCGGCTCCTGAGTGTATAAGGTGACCAGCAAAATGGTAACGGATAAGGCAATGTTCAGGGTCAAAAACACATCTAGCAAAAAGGGCGAAAGGGGAATCACCATCATGGTGACCACAAACACAATGCCGACGGCCAGCAGCACATCGTTGTGCTTCAGCAGGTCTTTCCAGCCCAGTTTAGGCAGGTTTTTGAAAGGGGAACTCATTCGCTAGCATCCTCCCGCTTTCTCTGAACCGCCGCTTTCCGGGCCGCCTCTTTTTGGGCCGCTTCTTTAGAGCGTTTTTGGGCGGCCATCCTGCGTCCCTTGTTTTTGGCGAACACAAACGCCAGCACTTCGGCCACGGCCACAAACAAATCTGGCGGAACCATGCATTCCACCTCAATCACCGGATAAAGCGCACGGGCCAAAGGCTTGTTTTCCACCATGGGAACCCCTGCCTCTTTGGCCACTTCCTTAATTTTTTGGGCGAATATATCTTTTCCCATGGCCACCACCACCGGGGCAGGGGCAATGTCTGGATCGTATTTCAGGGCAATGGCGTAGTGGGTGGGGTTGGTAATCACCACGTCGGCGGTGGGCACTGCCGCCAGCTGACGGGTGCGCATCATCTTCATTCCCATTTGCCGCATGCGGCTTTTCATCATGGGATCGCCGTCAATGTTCTTGCGCTCATCTTTAATATCCTGTTTGGACATGCGGAGTTGCTTTTCCATCTCCCAAGCCTGATAGCGCCAGTCGGCCATACCAATAATGAGAAACGAGATACAGCCCCACTTGGCAATTTCGCCTGCCACGCCCACAATCACGCCCCACGCGGTGGGTACTTCCAGGGCGCCCAACCCCATCAACTCCTGCAAGTGGCCACGAATGACCGAATAGCCGCAAGCCCCGATAATACTCATTTTAATAATGGCCTTCACCACTTCAATGACAGAACGCATTGAAAAAAGGCGTTTAAACCCGTTCAGTGGATTCAGCTTGTCCAGCTTGGGAGCAAGCGCTTGCATGGTAAACAAGGGGCCTACCTGGGTGAGGTTGGAGATAATGGCCATTACGCACACCGATAGCAAAAAGGGCAACATCAGCCAAATCATGGACTCCAGAGTACCGGCAAACAACCCCTGAAAGGTTTCCTTGCTAAAAGGCTTGAGCGCCATGGGGCTGGTTAACAGCTTGCCAAAGGAATATTGCATTTGGGCGTAAACGGTATTAATGGTGTAAGGTCCCATAGACCCCATCATCCAGGTGACCGCGATTAAAACCAGCGCCCCGTTAAAATCCTGACTTTTGGCAACCTGCCCCTTGTTCCGCGCGTCAGAGACACGCTTGCCAGTTGGCTTTTCTGTCTTTTCTCCAGACATCTTCTGCTAGCCTCCCCTCACGTCTTGTAAAGGCCCAGCAGGACCTTGACGAGGGTGGCGTAATGTTCTCCCAGCAAGGTGCTGAGATAAGGAAGGCTAACCATCATGGCAAAAAGGCCGCCGCCCACTTTAACCGGCAAGCCCACGATAAAAATATTCATTTGCGGCATTACTTTAGCCACAAAGCTCAACGCGATTTCCAGCAAGATCAATATAGACATCAGCGGCACACTCACCATCATGGCCATAATAAACATATCGCCGCTAAGCCGGATAAACCGTTCCGCCATCAAGCCTCCGGTTAAGTTCCCTTCCCCAATAAAATGCCCCAAAGGAATGGCATTGAAACTTCGATCCACGCCCACAATCAACGCATGGTGAATATTCAGATTCAAAAACAACAGCGCCGCAAAGTAGAAAAAGAACTGCCCAACCACCGCCGACTGGGTATTGGTAACCGGATCCAGCAAGTTGGCGATGGACAGACCCATTTGCATACTAAAAAATTCCCCGGCAATTTGCAGGGCAATAAACACCAGATTGGCCGTAAAGCCGATGAGAATGCCTAAAATACTTTCCTGAATCGCCAATAGAGCAAACTGAATTAAATCTTTGGGAATGACCAGATTGCCCGCGTGCAAGGGAAACAGAATGAGCGCAATGGTAACCGCAAAACCCACCTTAACCTGATTGGGAATGTTGTGCATGTTGAATAACGGGGCGCTGGCCATCATTCCGGCAATGCGAAACAGCACCAGTAGGAAGCCAATCACGGTATTCAGGGTCAGCAGACTCAAATCCAAATGAACGAGGCTCCTTGGGTAATTTTTGGGGGTAATTTTTGAGGTTACTTTTTGGGCGCTTGGGCCACTTCAATCAGGGTTTCAAAAATCTGGTTGGAGTAATCCAGCACCATCTGGGTCATCCACGGCCCTGCCAGAATGAGTACCAAAAAGGAAGCCAGCAGCTTTGGCACAAAGGACAAAGAGGCTTCCTGAATCTGGGTAACCGCCTGAAAGATAGAGATAGACACCCCCACCATCAGGTTTACCAGCAACATGGGGGCCGATAGCAAAATAATCAGCCACAACGCGTTTTGCAATAAATCAATAAAGGCAGATTCTGTCATGCGCTGTCTCCTAACCAAATCCGGTGACAAGCGACTGGGAAATCAAGTGCCAACCATCCACCAGCACGAATAACACCAGCTTGAAGGGCAGGGCCACTGTGGCGGGCGGCAAAAACATCATACCCATGGAAACCAGCACGCTGGACACCACCATATCAATAATCAAAAACGGCAGAAAAATGATAAACCCAAGCTGAAAAGCCGTTTTAAGCTCACTAATGGTAAAAGCGGGCAGCAGAACGTGGGTAGGCACCTCGCCCCGGTTTTTGGGCTTTTTTAATTTGGCCAGACTCATAAACAATTCCAGATCCTTGGGCGCGGTTTGCTTGAACATAAAGGTTCGAACCGGCACCATGGCCTTGGTTAACGCTTGCTCTTGCGGCATTTGCCCCTTTAAATAAGGCTGAAACGCCTCCTTGTTAATTTGGGTGAAGGTGGGGGACATCACAAAAAAGGTTAAAATCAAAGACAAGCCAATAATCACCTGACTGGGTGGCAACTGAGGGGTACCGATGGCTTGGCGCACCAGAGACAACACAATCACAATGCGGGTAAAAGCGGTGCCCATAACCAAAATAGCGGGCGCTAAAGTAAGCACGGTGAGCAAAACCAGAATTTGCAGCCCCTTGCTCACTTCCTGGGGATTGGTGGCAGAGCCTACCTGAATATCCACGGTAGGAATCCCCAACTGGGCCATAGCCGGAGGGGTCAGTAGGCACGCTAGCGCCAACCCCAGCATCAGCAGGCCCATTATTCTCAATCCACGATCAACCCTGAGGCCAGTCCCGCTCATCCGGCAATACTCCACACTTTCACCACGTTCCTCCATAGTATGGAGATTTTTCAGGCGGCGAACATCATCCGAACGATGTAGGCCCGCTATTCACTTTTTTAGCGAGGCTTTTTGGGGCTGGGCTTTTCAGGACGCAACCGGGCCAGTTCCTGATACAACTCTTTTTCTCGGGCCGACAAATGATCGGGAAGCACCACCACCACGGTCACAAAATGATCCCCCTGCGTCAGGCCACTTTGCACCCCTCGTTCCTTCAGCCGAAACACCTTACCGGGCTGAGTACCGGCTGGCACGGTCATTTTAACGCCCCCATTCAGGGTGTTGACCTCAATTTCACAACCCAATACGGCATCGGTTAACGCAATCGGCACTTCCCCGTAAACATCCATGCCCTCTATGCGTAAGGCCGGATCAAAGCTGATTTCAATTTGCAGAAACAAGTCTCCGCTTTCCGCACCCCCCTGCCCCCTCCCGCCTTCCTTGGCCACCCGAACTTTGGAACCGTTTTTAACCCCCGCCGGAATGCGCACATCAATTTTTTTCAGACGAATTAAAATCTTTTCCCCATGGCACACCGGGCAAACCGCCCCATTCACTTTTCCGGTGCCGGAACAACGGCGACAAAGCTCGTTATGCTGAACATTGACCGTTTTAACCACCCCTTCTGAGGCTTCCTGAAGGGCAATCACCGTTTTTACATGCACATCCTCGCCCCGAGCGGATTTTTCGGAGGGCTTACCGCCGCTTTCCTTGCCGGTTTTAAACACGCCTTCGGTGGATGAGGCTTGATTAGACTTGTCCTGAAACCCTTTTTTCAAAAAAGATTCAAACAAATCGTTAATAGAGGTAGTGCTTCCCTTGGTTTGCGCTTTGTCCTCCGGCGTTTTGTCGGAAGGAGGGGCAGTGGTTTTTTTCTCGCTGGGTGGGGGAGGCGTAGCTTTTCCTTTAGCCTGCTGAGCCGCCTGTTTTTTATAAGCGTTTTTGCCTTCAGTGGCGCTGCCTTGCTGCATGGCCTGCAAACTGGCATCATGCATGGCCCGCTTATCCGGGTTGCTTAAAATTTCATACGCTTCATTAAGTTGTTTGAAGCGTTCTTCTGCCTGGGTATTGCCAGCGTTCAAATCCGGGTGATGTTGCCGGGCCAGTTTTCGAAAAGCCTGCCTGACCACCTCTGCGTCCGCAAAGGTTTCCACCCCCAAAACTTGATAATAGTTTTTGAACATAGCCATGCAATCGACTTGGTACTTTCACCCTTACTCGCTTTTTCCATTTTAGAGCATCTTGAAACACTCTCACCATATCCACCCGGACGAGATCAACCTGAAACCGATTTAAAACGGGAAAGCGGTGAAAAAAACGCTATCCCTGTGTAGGGCGCAACGAGTGCAATACAAGCGTAGTTAAAATAGCGGCCATTAAAGGAATCCAGGCCACCAGCCAGGGGGCAATCAAATCCAGCGAACCAAAACTACCGGAAAACGGCACCAGAATACTGTAGAAAAAGACCACAATCACACCGAACAACAACCCATAGACCCGGTTGGTTCTGACCCGTTCCATGCCCAGCAAAGCGCCCAGCAAGGCAAAAATAATGGTGGCCACAGGCGCAGACCACTTCTGCCAGACCCGTACTTCAAAAAACGGCACATCCTGCAACTGGCCGCCTTCTTTCATCAAGCGAATGTATTGCCGTAGCTGGCCCCAAGGCATAATCATGGGGTTTTGCTGGGTGTAATCCAGCAAAATGGCGGCGTATTTATCCGTTCTGATTTGTTGCTGACTGAATTGACGGATATCGTGGTAAACGCCATCCTCATCCAAAACATACTCAATACCATCCTTCAGTTCCCACTGATGGCTTTTGGGCATCCAGCGGCCCGTATTGGCCCGAATGATTCGAGAAATTTGTACCCCCGCCTGAGGGGTATCGGTATAGTACAAAATAATAAAATCCGATAATTCCGGCTTCTGGATTTGCCCAATTAAAAAGAACTTGCTGAGCTTTTTATCGTGATTTTTTTCCACAAACAAAAAGTTGCGATCAGGCACGTCCTTTAATTCGGCATCCGTATAATATTTTTCCAGCCAATTGGCGGTATTAGGAATCACCCACTCGTTTACCGCCGCGTGAAACCCGCCAAACAGCAGGCCAATCCATAGTACTGCCGCTAAAATACGGGCAGGGCTAATGCCACTGGCCAATAACGCCACCAGCTCATAGTTCTGGCTAAGCCGCTGAAACAGAATAATGGTTCCCAGCAATACGGCAATGGGAATGGTTTGCGGCAACACTTGCGGCAAATGCAGCAAAAACATCACCAGGCCCTGCCAAGGGCTGATTTGTCCGCCAAAAACGTACTGGGTCAGTTTAAACAAGGTTTCCGGGGCCAGCCAGATAATACTGAACAGCACCACCGCAAACAGCACAATCAAAAAAAGCTGGCTACCTAAGTACCAGTCCAGCAGGGAGAAAAGTTTGGTCGATCTCAACGTTCCGTACTCCTACAAGCTGAAGTCTTCGCCCAGATAGGTTCGGCGAACCATTTCATTCTGGGCGACGGCCACGTTGGTACCGGAGAAAATCAACTTGCCATCGTGAATAATATTGGCGCGATCAACCACCGACAAGGTGGCCCGAGGGTTGTGATCGGTGAGCAAAATGCCCAGTCCCCGCTCTTTCAGCAATACAATTAACTTTTGAATATCCTGAATGGCAATGGGATCAATACCGGTAAAAGGCTCATCCAACAGTAAATACTTGGGATTGGTGGCAATGGCCCGGGCAATTTCAACCCGACGTCGCTCCCCCCCAGACAGGCTGATGACAGAAGCGGCTCTCAGCTTGGTGATTCCGAACTCCTCCAGCAATGTATCAATACGCTGCTGGCGTTCTTTGGCGCTCATTGGCTGAAATTCCAGTACCAGCGCCAGGTTTTCTTCTACCGTTAAGCTGCGAAAGACCGACGTTTCCTGCGGCAAATACCCAATACCCGCCTTGGCCCGCTCATGAATGGGCAACCCGGACAGGACCCGATCATCCAGCGAGACAGTGCCCCCATTGGGCTTGACAATGCCCACCACGGAATAAAAGGTGGTGGTTTTTCCGGCCCCGTTGGGTCCCAGTAAGCCTACAATCTCGCCCGGATTGATATCGAAAGAAATGTCGTTGACCACAGGACGACCGGCATAACTTTTACGAAGATGTTCAACGATGAGGGGCATAGGGCAAGAATTCCAAACTCAACCAGATTAAGACGGAGAAAGACCGAAGGGCGTTCTAACTAATAGTCCGAGGCCTCATCGGAGGGCAAGGCTTTAGCACCCGTAGCAGGCCCTTTGGCAGGCGTGGCGGCCGGTTGCTGAGCGCCTTTGTTTTCGGTTTTGAAGTTCACTTTTACATTGCCTACCGCGTCAAAATTTTTGGGATTGGTGGTAATGGTAATTTTATCGGCGGTAATTACCCGGCCCGGCTCGGTAATGGTGGGGCGTCCGGTCAGGAAAATGCGATCCAGATCATTGCCCTTCAGCTTAAAAGTGGCCTTGGGACCCACGGCCACATAATCATCGTAGAGAATTTTGACATTACCGCTGGCCATCATCACATCGGATGATTTGTCATACTGCTGATAATCTGAGGTAATAATTACCTTGGTGGGTTTAGCCGAAGCCGGGGTTGTGGTGGGCTTGGCAATGGGCGAAGGGCTTTCTTTCAAATTCACATTGGTGGTTACATGATTTTCAGCGATCAAATTCCCGGAATCAACCATCACCGTAATGCGATCGCCGTTAATGACACTGTTTTCCTGCTCTATTTTAGCCCCACCGGAAAAAATAACCCGGTCTGCCTTGCCATCGGGCTTCATGCGAACGTTGGCGATAGAGCTAAAAGCACGAGAGCCTTTATAATCCACCTTTACGTTACCGCTGGCTGAAACCACCTTGTTTTTATTGTCAAATTCCTGAGCATCGGAGCGAATTAAAAACGGGGCAGCGGCCACGGTGGCAATATGAGACACCACGTTTCCCAAAGCCCCGTAACGATCTTCGGCCAGATAAACCTTGATAACATCGCCCACAATGTTATCTTCACCCACATTGGGCTTAATGCGCTTGAAGGTGGGCCGATTGTAAAAGTTAGCCACTTGCGGCTTCCCAGCGGCATCCATATCCACCTCGGCCTTGTTGCCGGTAATCCGCATATCCTGAAACGCAACGGTGACATGCCCGCTGAGTATATATTTCTTTTCTGGCAAGTTATAAGACTGTTTATCCGCGGTCATGCGAATATTACTGGGATCAGGGGTAATGGCCGACGTTGCGGCCGAAGCCAACACCACCTGAGAGAACATGGCCAACAACGCCATAAGGGCTAATCGTTTAAAAACGGAACGGCTCATAAACACCTGCGGAGGTTTCCTGAGGATTGGGGGATCACTCATCACGACTTTTGTATCATCCTATGATAGAACAAACGCTGTATTTTGAAGAGATGCAAAATCAGCCGCTTTGTTCAAATTCATTTCAGGCAAAGCTCAAGCACAGGAAAGCACGGATCGGCCCAATCAAAAATTTCCTTCGGCGAAAAACTGTGGGGGCTCTAAGCCGCTTATGCTAAAATGAGCCTCATGTTTTACAGTCTTCACAATCAAACCTTGGGTTCCGTTACCGATAAGCCGGACCAGCTGGGCGTTAAGTCCAATAACCCATTCCCCAACTGGCCTGCCAGCTATATGGATGGTTATAAAAGCGTTGATTTAAACCAATGGGCCATGGAAGTGAGTGGGCTGGTTGACAAGCCCCAAAGCTTTTCTTTGAAAGATTTTGCCCAATTTACCCGTATCCAGCAAAACAGACGGCTGGTATTCGCGGATGGCTACACCTACCGCGACACCTGGGAAGGCTTTGTGGTGCAAGAACTGTTGCACCGGGTTTGCCCCCAGCCAGAAGCCAAATACCTCAAGCAAACCAATTTATGCGGGCATGTGGAATATTTGCCGTTGAAAGACCTATATACACAACGGGCCTTGTTTTGCGTAAGAGCCAGTGGTAAAACCCTGCCCGCCATACACGGCGGCCCCTTGCGCCTGATGATTTTTGATCGCTATGCCCACAAAGGCATGGGCCAACTGGCAAAGCTGGAACTCGTGGAAGAGGAGCATCCCGGCCACTATGCTTGCAAAGGGCATGATTCCGACGCCATGATTCAACCAGGCAACTACTACGCCAGCGATTTAAACAGCATGCAAGTGATTCAAACCCCCGGTGAGGTCACTCAGTGGTAAGTGGGAACCCATTGACCAAATCCCCGTCCTAACTCACAAAACGCACGTTCAACAAGCAGGGGCTTGTTAATTTTTACGAAGAATATAGAGCCTCTCAGAAATCGGTCGCCGTTGGCCGGTTTTATTGGGATAATATCTTTATTCAGATTCGGATCCAGCACCCCTGAAATACAAGGCCAATCGCGCGATGAGTAAAACGACTGCACCAGCCACCTCGCCTGTTAAATCATGGATGGGAGTCGTTTTGGCGGCCAGCATTCTGTTTACTCAAGTTAATAGTAGCTTTGCGGCAAATCCTGCCCAAAAAGGCTTGGTAGAGCGAGATTTTTTACCCCCCGTGGCCAGTATTAACGCCAAGCTGGTTGAAAGCGTGGAGTCAGGCAGTGAGGACTTACTGGAGCCTGTGGCCTTGTCCGCCGTTCAAAGCCCGGTTTTACAAGCCTCACCCAAAATAGAAAAGCTCAATACAGACTTAAGCGTACACATTAAAACCGATCAACTGGAAAACTTGCTGGAAATCCAGAGAAGGGTAGATGAAGCCGATTTGGAATCTCTGTGGGAAGCCACTATCCAGAAAAATCCGGTCATTCGCTTCTCTTTGGAAAAACTGGCCACCCCCAGCGATCTACAAACCAAGCAATCCAGCCGGTTTATGACCAAAACCCTGAATATGCTGATTTCAGGAGCCACCATGGTTCCCGCCATGTTACCCGGCGCCAGCGTATACCAAAACATGGGCAGTATGGCCATGGGGAACGCCTTGCAAAATATGGTGAATGGTAAAACCCAGGTCAATGTAGGCAGCCTGTCCGCTACAGAGCAAATTCAGCTGGCCAGCCTCATTGATGAACTGAAACTGCGACTGATACACAGCTATCAGGATTACAAAAATACCTTGCAAAATCTGGCCCAAAGCCATCAAGTGACCGTTAAAAACAACGCCATTTACGCCAAAGCCCTATCCTCCAAAAACGATTTGGCCATTATGGCCTCAGGAGCCGCCTACTATCAGTCGGTTCTCAGTGAAACGGCCTTGCGGCAAAAAGCAAAATTAAACCGTGTGCAACTGGAGCGGCTGGCTGGACCCGAAGCTGTTAACCGACTGGAGTTAGCCGTCCATGTCTCTGAAAACACCAGCACAGCAAGCGCCGCGCCGACCAACAACCGCTCTGGATCCGAGGATTTGGTAGGCCCCTTGCCCATTGAAACCGCCGCACCCCACAACACCGCCAGAATCACGGAAATGGTTGGCCCGGAACTTCCGCCCGCCAAGATTAAGACGCCGAAAAAGACCGTGCAGAACAACAAAAATTTCAAAAAATACGAACTGCCACAGCCCATGGAAATCGGCCCTCACCTGCAAGAAAGCAGACACATTGAGCCGCTCAATATTTCACAGGCTACCCACAACGCAGGGCCAGAAAACCCGGAGAACCCGTTTCAATGAAAAAAACCAACCAACAGGTTTTGGCCCTGAGTTTGATACTGGTAACCGCCATCAGCCTGCCGTTTAGTGCTTTGGCACAAGGCAAAGCCAAGCCAGCGGCAGCTTCCGCCAAATCTTCAAAAACGCATGCCGTTGAACCCAAGCCCATTTTAGATGAAGCGGCCAAAAAAGAAATTAACGAAGTCGCCAAAAAGCTGGACCCCGAAACCCGTAAAAACATGAACCAGCTTGCGGAGAATATGGAGCAAGAAGACAAAACCATCTACAACGAAGTCCGGGACGAGGAAGAACTTGCGCTAACTGACATCGGCATGCTTTGGGAAGCGGCGGTAGAGCGCAGCGGAACCATTCGCTACGCCATTGAAAAACTGTCCCGCAGGGACGCAACCGGTAAGCCTGTGGAAGGCGATAACTTTTCCAAACGAATGCTGGGCAGTCTGGTCCATCTGGGCGGTGTAGCGGGCAGTATGTGGACCGGAACGCCTGCCGGATTGATTGGTTCAGGCATGATTCAGGATTTGATGAGTGGCAACCCCACCGATTCTGCGCTGGCCAGAGTGACTGACGCCGATATGGTGATTTTGGCCAAAGAAGTAGAAGAGCTGCAGAATCAGCTGATCACCCTGTACTACAATTACAAACACTCTAAAGAAAGACTTAGCCTGGCTCAAGAAGCACAAAGCACCATGCTGAAGTACGGCGAGCAGGCCGAATTAAAAAGCACCAAAGATACCGAGGCCCTGAAGCCCTTAATGCAATCCCTGATGGAATCAGCCCGTCAGGAGGTTCAGAATGCCGAGCAGGCCCTGAGCAGCAACCGATCCGCCTTAAGTGGAGTGGTAGGCCCTACCGCCATTGCCGCTTTGGACCAGTCAAGCCCAAAAAACGTCAGCCTGGGCAACTAATTTAGTTTGCTAGTTAAGCAAAAGTTGTAACTCCCATTAAAAAAGAGGCCTGTTGTTAGGCCTCTTTTAATGATCGAGATTGATGGCAGCAAAAACTACTCGGCGGTAGCTTTCGCTTTTTCAGCCGCTTTCTTAGAAAGCTTGTCCCGCTTAACTGACTCAAGCTTAATCAGGTTTCCACCTTCATCAGCTTTTTCAATCAGCTTTTTAGCGGTATCACTAGGCTGAGCGCCTTTGCTAATCCAGTCCAAAGCAGCTTGCTTGTCCAGTTTTAATTCTTTGGAGATTGGATTGTAGTACCCCAACTCAGACAAAGGCGCACCATCGCGACGATTGCGAATATCGGTAACCACGATCCGGTAAAACGGACGGTGTTTGCGGCCTTGACGCTTCAAACGAATCTTAACCATAGAAAGGGGAATCTCCTAGTTTTTCACATGGACACACAGATTAAGGTACCTTTGTAGCACAAAAATAATTGCGCTTACAAGCGACTTTTTCTTTGATTACGCAAAGAATTCAGGAAAACCAGATTTCCGATTGCCAGATAAGTTAAAAACAAAATCGCAATGCTGCTAATCATCCAGGTGTTATGCCCGTCGCTAATAAAGCCCACCTTCCAGGCATTGCCGTTTTCAGCAAGCACCAGCCCGTAAATGGCCAACAGCAACATATAAACACCGAGTAAATGGGGCAACAAACAAACAATGACAATCGCCACCAGGAATTCTGCAATCAATAAAAGTCCATAGCCGCCCCACACAACATCGGAGGCACTAAAATAATTGTGCAGCATCCCGGACAGGGTTAATGGAATGGCGCACAAAAGCAAAAAGCACGAGCCCGGCAAAATAATGGGCCAAAACTCTTTAAAAAACCAATGAAAACGCCCTTCAGCGTTAGTCACATCAAAATGATGGCCTTCATGCGGGTCTGGATGATTAGACATACGCTTCTTCTCCTATCTAGCTCTCTGCAATGATACCAAAGCTGGCGATCAATAAGATCAAAGCGAAGTAAAAGAGAAAAAACCAGACATATTTGATGAAAAGCGTAATATCCTTGCGTTCTTCCATATCCATCTCTTCCTATGCCTTACTTCGCTGCCTTAGCGGTCGATTTAACTTCAGGAGCTGGCAATGCTTTGCAATCCTCTACAAATTGACCAACCATTTCGCTTAATTTGTCGTACTCAACCGCAGAAAGCCAATAGCCTTGAACTCTGCGCTTGTCTACGCTGGGCTTAAGCTTAGGCATGCGCTTGCCCACCAGCCGATCGCGGCAAAACTTATTGCCTTCACGGTAGTGGCAATCACCCATCCGGCAGCCCAATGCAAACGTACCACTGGCCCCGTTTTTTAACGCGGTTTCCAGCATGATGGGCTGGATTTGACCGCTACAAGGTACCCGGATAATTTTGACAGAAGGATGATCGGTCATGTTGCCTTGTTCATCAAGCTTGCCTTCAAAATCCACGCTTCGCTCGCAGACCAGGCCGATTAGTTTTGTATTGTCAGTAGTCATCACTCTTTTTCCTTCTTAAGAAGTGGTCAAAGCGGCTTCGATTTCAGCTAACACGTTGTTGGTTTCGCGCCGGGGGATTTCAATAGCCTTAAAGGCGCAAGCACCAACACACAGGCCACAGTTTGCGCAACGACCCGGATCCACAACGGCCAGCCGCTTGAAACGTGTGCCATCGTTGCCACGATCAACCATTTCAATGGCCTCATAAGGGCAATCGTTATAGCAAAGCGAGCAACCCGTGCAATTCTCACGAACAACGGTTGCAAACTGATCACGCAAGGCTTTCTTTTGCAAATAAGGCAAAATAAGCAACCCGACCGGAACAGCCAACACCAAAAGCACAACCAGCAAAGGATCCACTTGTTGAGCGGCCAGATACTGGGGCCAAGCGTACAACAAATCAAAATTCATCACAGAGCTGACAGAGGTTAAGGAAGGGGTCGCCAAAGGGTCATTGGCGTTCAGTATTTGCAAACTAACCGGAAAGGCCGCTGAAAAAAGAAACAAAACACCCGACAGCATAACCACCAAAGCCAAAGGAGGCTCTGAAACCGGCCGTGTAATACGCAGGTAGTGTAACCACAACATAAACATCATGAACAAGGGAATGCCCAAGTGCAAAAACATCATCCGGGTCAGCGTGTAATCGGTAATCATTTTACCGGCAATTAAAAACTCGGCCACCGCGCTGCCAATTAAAGGGGTCTTGCTCACCAGGTTAAAGGTCATATTGGCAAGGGTAACAGCTTCTTGGTCCCAAATTAGCAGATAGCCAGTTAAACCAATGGTAAAGGTAATGATTAACAAAACCACACCAGTCACCCAAGGCACAATGCGGTATTCCCGGTAGCGATCGGTGAACCAAACCCTGAACATGTGTAGCATGACGAAAATCATCATCCCGTCACTGGCGTACCGGTGAATAGAACGAAAGAGGTTCCCAAAAGGAAGCTCAAAAGTAATGTATCGGACAGAGGCGTAAGCGGTGGCAAGTGTTGGCTGGTAATAAGCAAACAAAAGCAATCCGGATATAAACAAAGCCCAGATAAAAAAGTTGGGTAACGCTCCGTGATAATAGAAAGGGTTATATTTTTGGGAAAAAAGGTCATTTAAACCCTTTTCTAACCACAAAGTCGCTTTTTGTAACGGTTCGGTATACACGGGCTTGGCTCCTTTTTAGCTCGTCTATTTCTTGGAATTCGGCTCATCCAGTGCAGTATAGATTTCATCTTGCGAGCCGAGCAAAATATAGGAAACGCTGACCGCAAATAAAGTCAGGCCAATGGCCCAACTATACTTTTGCAGGTTGGGAAGAATGACTTTATTGTACTGAGTCAATATGGCAACCGGCTCCAAAAGCTCTTGGGGTTTGCCATTAACAAATTTAACCAGCCAAATGCTACCTTCGGCACTAAACATGACCCATAGGCCAGCCAAAGAAACAACCGCAATCAGCAGAGCGGCCAGGTCTCTCCAATAACGTTTCAACACATTCATTGTGTAATTCCTTTATCTTCAGCACGAACGCTCAGCAAAAAACCACGCCGAATCATCCATTCAAAAAGTCTGACTGGCTTCTGCACATTGCCTTTTCCTTTTTCATGAACGTAGCTGTCGTAAGCCAATACCGCAATGGAAACAAACAATAGCACCATTACCAATGCCCAGACAAAAGCGTTCAAAAGATTCGGACGCAAGGTAAAAGCCCCAAATGTCCTGAAGCCAAACGATGCAGCAACCGTAGCGATTAGAAAGAAAAACCACCACATTGGCCGATTTAAAGGCTTCTCCCTATCACTTTTAGAAAAAGTGGTTGGCATTAAGCAGTCACTCCTTCAGGTTGCAAGGTGCCTGCGCGTTCATCACGACGAGCCCGGTCTACCCAAAACAAGAAGGCAGCCAACAGAATCTGTGCGATGGAATAGCCAAACCACAGCAGATTCCAGTACAGGTTGGTGAAATCAATACCCACAGCAGCACCATGGAACATCATTTCAAACCAGGCAATCATGCTGTGACCACCAAAAGCGCCAGCCAGCTTGGAGTTTTCCACCACCAAGTGCCAGAAAAAGAGATAAAACGTACTGGCAGCCAGGTTAAATAACATCCACACAGTCATTGGAAGACGTTGTTTATACATGCTCCAATGCCAGAACTGTCCAATAGTGATCATCAAAATCAAATGGCCAAACCAGTAAGGCGGATCCGTTTCAATGTTAGCCATGTTGGCGATAATCAACATGGAGAACACCATAAACTCAATGGCCGCCATAATGCCAATGGTTGTAAACAATGGGCGCTTCAACCAGTTGCGCTCAGGACCAAAATCTAAAAAAGTCAAACCAATGGTTACAAAAGGAATACCCAAAGTCCAAAGTGTGGCCCAGTAAGGATCCATGTATTTCAGCAATTGGTATAAGGCCAGGAAGTACCAGTCTGACAAAATAGGCAGAGGGGTTACTTCAGGGTTGGCGCGCGTACCAGATTCCGCGGGGAAAATAATGGCGGTTACAACCAACATGGCAATCACCAGAAGCACCAAAGGTTTTTTGAGGTTGATGCGCTTCAAACGATTTTTGTAGAAATAAATTTCAGAAATCACCAGCAAAATTAAAGATAATGCGAAGTGCAGAGAGTAAAAACGGGTCATGGTAGCCTGACCAATAGAACTTCCTCCCATTAAAATTTGAGAGGTGCTGAACCCTTGATGGGTTAAATTACCAATTAACTGGGTAACCGCCCCAACCGCGTTGGGAATAAACCAGGAACCCTTGTAATTGGCAAAATCCCAAGGCCAGGTCCAGTTAGCGGGTGTAATGTCCAGGTAGGTGGGGAATGTAGCGAAAACCTTAGTGGCCCAAAAAGCCCGCTGGTTCCAAATCAGCAAATACCCACTCAAGCCTGAATACATGGCTATAACCAACAACAAAATACCCAAAATAAAAGTTAACTCACCCTTATTTTTGTATTCAGCCGTAAACCACATGCGGTAGACCCGAAGGGTAGCGGCGATAATCATGGCGTCGCCACTATACTTATGCATTCCCCTTAAAATAGAACCCCAGGCGTTGTGAGAGATAATATCCACCGAGTTAAAAGCCTGAGCGGTGGTCGGTAGATAGATAGCAACCAGAATAACGCCCGTAATGAGAACCAAAACCCAGCACAAGTAATACAAGGCGCCCAACTGGTACCAGGGAGACTGTGCTTGTAAATCGACTTTGGTTTCATCAAAAAGATCGATTTTCTGAACCCGCTCTTTCAGCCAATTAACGGCTTGAGCAGGGAGTGCTTTGGGGTCAAAAGAATTTGTGGCTACCATTTAGGCGATACCTCCTGCCTCAAGCGTGGTAATAACCAGCTTGGAGCCTACCATATCGAACTGAAACTGTCTGGGCGGACGAGGAGCAGGCCCACTCACCACTTTTCCGGCCAATAACTTACCGCTCACATCCTGAGACTGAAGCGGATCGTAAACGCTCAAGTGGCAAGGACAAGCGAATAAAGGATTGTTGGCGGAAGGATAGTTATAAGCCGCTGCCTCCGCAGGATCCGGCAAAAAGTTAAACACACAGCCCATGTGAGGGCAAATCCGGCTGACTACCAGAAAATCCGGTTTTCCGTCTTTGTCTTCAGGCAATCGAACGACAAAACCCGGAATTTTACTGGCTTGAAAGTGCTTAAACGTATATTCTTTGCTTTGCTGGCTAAACGTAAAAGGCTGAAATGACCAAGGGGTAGGAAAGCTGGCCAAATCAAATTCCACGTTTCGTTCAGCGGTGGGCATATCGGGTTCTTTAACCAAACCCTTGGTGCCATGCCACTCGGTAGGATTGCCCGATAAATCCCAGCCAGTACTCTTTAAAGGACCGGAAGAGGGACGTAAATAACGGAAAAGAGGAGAAACAAACAGAGCCAACGCGCCCAATACGGGAATGCTGACAATCAGCTTCAAAAAATCTCTTCGGTTCATTTATTGAGCCCCTCCTTGTGTTTGGGCGTGTCCTGCAGCATTGCCAGGCACTACAGTATTTTTAGGAACAGGTCCCACATGGGTCATACCGCCTGTAATGGGATCCGCCGGCAAAATGGTGTAATGGTGGCCCTTATTGGGTCCATTATTTTGCATAGCCTGAGACCAGGGGCGATTGGTGGGCATGGGACGACAGCTTTCAAGCTGAAGCAAGCCCGGTGGGGGGTTCTTGGCTTCTGCCATTGTGTCTGGGTTCAGATCATTGTCATACGCCCAAGTACGAACATAGCGAACCGTGTTCATCAATAACTGATTGTCAAAAATATAGGTCGGCTTGCCCGTGTCTTTGTCCAAATTGACGTTGCCGTACCAAGCGGGCATAGCAGAAGGGTAAATACCTTCACACAAGTACTTCAGCAATTGGGCATCCGTTCGGTTATAGACACGACTATACTGCTGGAAATTGGCCGGAGCAGGCATCAGGTTCTTCACCTGAGGCGCGTCATGCAGCTCGTGATTTCCGGTTTTACCAGTATGCAAGAAGCCATCGCCTTGGCCCTTAGAACCGTGGCAAACCGCACAGTTACCGCTGAAAATACTCGCCATGGTGGTTTTTGGATCAGGAGATTTTATATCGCCAGCACCCGCCAAATAACGAGCGTAAAAAATAACAGCCCAGCGCTCATCAGGGTTGAGCGAATCTCTAAAAGCAGGGTGCCCTTTGGGCAGCACAGCTTTACGTTCAGAGGTCAGCAAAGCCGGAACAGGTTTGCCATGCTCATCAATGAGTTGTTTCACTTCGCCTCGGGTCAGAAAGCGATAAAGGTCAATGGGCGTAGTGTAGGCCAGATCGGTCTTTACCTTTTGAGTTTGCCAGTAAGAAGTGGCGTGGCATTTGACGCATTGCTGCTGAAAAATTTCCCGGCCTTTCATTAATGACGGCGGCTTGGAGGGGAAAGCAAAATCTTCATCACTCAACTGCTGATTAAAAACGGGCTGGGAAACCAGGTTAATATCACTCTGCTCAGCATTCTTAACCGCGCCTGTACAGCCAGTCAAAAAAACCGTCAATGAAACCACAGCGGTCAGAGCTAACGTTTGTACCGGAAGCATTTTTTTATCAATCTGCTTGTTTAACGAGAAGTCCATGTATATATAGCCTTTTTGCTTAATATCCAAAAAACTGAATCCAGGAAATAGAGGCCCAGCCAACAATCAGGATGAAAAAGAGCCACAAAAACCATGGCACTTTATGCTCACCAACCTCAAATTCATCGTAAGGCTTGGGCAGACTGGCTTCGTTGTGCGAGGCCAGTTTTTCAGTTGTATTGTTCTCTTCAGACATGAGGGAAAACTCCGTTCTGATTAATCATCATGAAGCATGCGAAACTTGGAATCTTCCAAATCGTCCAGCTTTCCATTGCGAGAGGCCCAAAACATTGCTGCAAAAGCAATCAGGAAAAACAAGCCACAAATGGCAAATGCCGCAATATAACCTGGTCCAATACCTCCAGAAAGACAAGATGGGCACATATTAGTGTCGTCCGCCTCCATGGTTTTGAGGAAATTCGTGTTTCAGTTCAGTCAGATGGGTAATCTCTTCGTAGTTTTTAGACATCACATCCGGCTGATCCAACTGAGAATAGTTTACAACTTCTATTTGATTAGAAGGGGTAGCGCCATCCACTGGCAAGGTTTTAATGAAAGCAACCAGATAAGCCAGTTGTTGCTCACTCAAACTGCGACCCCAACGAGGCATCCGGGTGCCAGTGACCCCTTCTTTAAGACGCCAGTAAAACAAAGCATCGGTGTATTGCTTGTAAAAAGGACGGGTCAGGTTTGCCGGTTTTTTAATCATGGAAGAGCTAACAGGCCCATTGCCCCGACCGGTGACACCGTGGCAAGTAGCGCAGTTTTGCATATAAATGCCCCGACCGGAGTTGGCGATGGAAGAGTTATCCGTATCCACGTTTTTAGAAATTCGCTTCCACTCATCCCGCATTTCCTGAGGCGCCTCTAGCCAGGTTAAAGGCTCTTGAGACGGAGCGCCTGCGTGTCCACCAGCAGCGGGTTCATGACTGGACTTTTTGCGGCGACGAGCGGCAAGCTCACGCTCTTTGCCCAACGTTTGCAAATAAGCGACCAGATCTTTCATTTCATGATCTTCCAGATAACTGAAAGAAGGCATTAAAGAACCGGGCTTAACCGCACGAGGCTGCACGTGGTGCGCCCAGTGCCAAGCATCGGGGTATTTGCCACCAATGTTAGACAAATCAGGGCCAGTACGCTCGGTACCCAGCAAGTGAGGCGTTTCATGAACGAAGTCGCCTGCCTGAACCATCTCACCCATTTCGCGATCTTGATACCGGACAAACTGGGTATGGCAGTAAACACAGCCTTCCCGCTTGTAAATCTCCCGACCCCGCCATTCACTGGCCGTGTAGTCATGAGAAGCGGCAGTGGCTTCCGGTTGAAATGTAGTCGCTGGCAAAATGGCGGTTACAAAAATAATCGTTAAGAAAATCAGGGCCACAAAGACAGCGGCAATCAGGTAGTTGAGAATTCTAGGTTGCATAGTCGTCTTTTTCCTTAAATAGTCCTTGTGTTCGCCCTATACGTAAGCGATTCCAGTGGGAGACTCCGGCAGCGGCTCAGCCGATTTGGAGAAAACCGTTTTATAAATGTTCAACATGTAGAGGATTTGCCCAGAAAGTAACAGGAAGCCAGAAACAGTACGGGCCAGGAAATAAGGCACCATTTCCATCACCCACTGATCGTAAGGCAAGGTGAAATGCCAGCCAGCGGCCTGAATTAAGCCTGCAATGGTCAGCGAAAACACCATCAGAATCCAGCCAATAAAGCTGAGCCAGAAGTGCCAGATAGCCAGAGAGCGGCTGTAGATTTTACGCCCGGTAATTTTAGGAATAATAAAGTAGGAGGCTGCGAAAACAATAAAGGTAAAGGTGGCCAACAGCGCCAAGTGAGCGTGACCCACCACCCAGTTAGAGAAATGCAAGTACCAGTTAATGGAGCGGGTCGCCTGAAAGGGTCCCTGGATACAAGTGAGCAAATACGCCAAGCCCGCCGCCATGGCAAACCGCATGGGAATGTGATCGGCCATAAGGTGCCACTTGCCTTTCAGGGTCATAAAGAAATTCACCTGAACGGTCAAAACGGGAATCAACAAGAAAACACTGGAGATAACGGCAATGGCTTTCAACCACTCAGGAACCGGAGATTGCAGAATGTGGTGGGTGCCAGTAGGCGCGTAGAACATGCCAATGGTCCAGAAGCCGATCATGGATAGAGTGTGACTGTAAAGCGGATTGCCAGAGAAACGAGGCAGCAGGTAGTACAAAATACCAACACCGCCTACGGTAAACCACATGCCTAGAATGTTGTGCCCATAGAACCAGCCCGCAATGGCATCGTTCAAGCCAGTAAATTGTACGAACGCCCGGTTGCCGACCACATAAACGATTGGAAACCAGAACAGAGCGCCCATAAAATACCAGAGACTAACGTACCATTTCTTTTCGGTACCGGTGAAAACGCTCATGTACACGTTAACACCCACCAGCAGCAGCGCACTGAGAACCAGCCAGTCAAACGGACCATTCAGCTCCGCATACTCCCGGCCTTCCGTGTACCCGTTCATAATGGACCAAACGCCCAAAATAACGGTTAAATTCCAGAAAAAGAGAGTGATATTACCCAGCCGCTCAGACCAAAGATTTTTTCGACCCGACAAAACCGGCACAATGTAGAACATGCAGGAAACATAGCCCATAGAAAGCCAGCCAATCAGGATGGTATTGATATGCGCTGGACGAATGCGGCCAAAAGCCAACTGCGGAATGCCATGAATCAAATCAGGATAAGAAAGTAAAATTGAGGCGATCATGCCAAACAGCATGCCGAAAACCAGGTAAAAAATGGCGCAAATCAAGAAGTTGCGACTGGCGCTAAAGGGTTCATCACTAAATACGGCGCGCCATAGGGTGGTAAGGGCTTGCATAGGTTTGGTCATTCTCCAGAGATAAGGCTTACGGGGGAACTCAAGCTGAGTACCTTTAACTTTCCATCATTAATATAAACACGGGGAAATGACGGAAAATATGCGGAATCACATACGGCGATCGGCTTTGAGCCTACTAGATGTAGTACAGGTTACCAAAAAAAGTAGATTTAGGGGCTTTTATGAGATAAATAATTCATGAAAATTTTCCAAATGCCAATCTACGCTTTTTAGGGGAGGGGAATTTATACCATGGAAACGATGCCCGGTTATTTTTTAATACAAACGCCTGATTTGCCTAAATTTAAAGGCCCGGAAACAGGTTTAAGGCCCACACTGAGAACGGGTATTGCCGACGATCGCCCCGATGAGTGGATACCCGTTGAATCGCTCAACCCCACCTTCCCGATGGACAGGGTAGACGCAATCATTGGCCCCCGACAATCAGAGCGGTTGGCCAAAGCGCAGCAATCACAAATCAATAACCTGCTGACCGGTTTAAGCCAAGGCATTGATGTATTGGTTCAAAACAGCGCATGGCGCCATCAATTTACAGAATCCAAAGTGATTCAGGGTAGCCGTGAAAATATTTTTGATCAGCTTTCATCCCTATGGCATTTAGCGGTGGCCCGCTTCAAGGAAGCCTGCCCTGAAAATCAGGATGCGCCAGAGGCGAAAGCTCTTAAAATTGAGGAAAAAGATAGGTTAGAAGAGGCTCTGCCTTTGGCAAACACACCTTCAGAGCCTTTAGAACCGGAACCTCGTCCTAACCCGGAGGCCTTTGAAAATTTTCAAAAAGTCATTGTCAAATACCCGGATGTTGCCCTCAAACCAGCCCCGGAACTGCCATTTGATCTGGGCGCTCAGGCCGCTTCCGTGGCACAGAATCCGGCAGAGGTAAAAAAAGGGTTGAATGCTTTGCGTCAACAAAAATTGAGCCTGGATCAAAAAATAAAAACAGAGGCCCAAGCCAGGCAGCTAAAAGCCGAAGCCCTCAAAACCCATCAATCCGAAGCATTTAAGCAAGCGCTTCCTGAAATTTTAGGGGGCGTGAAAACACTGTTTGAATTGCCAAAAAGTAAGTGTGACCCGGTTTCAACACCTTCAAACCCCAAATAGGCTATAATGGCCTTATGGCTGCTTCACCCTTACTTTCCATTGAGAACCTATCGGTTGCCTTTCCCACAGAAGATGGACCGGCTTGCGCTGTGAACCATTTGTCCTTGCAAATTGAGCGAGGCAAAGTGCTGGGAGTGGTTGGAGAATCGGGCTGCGGCAAAAGCATGACCAGCATGGCTGTTTTACGGCTGGTGCCACAACCGGGCTATATCTCGGAAGGGGCGGTATATTTTAATGGACAAAATCTGTTGACCCTCAGCCCCGAAGAAATCCGCAAAGTGCGAGGCGCTCAAATCGCCCTGATTCCCCAAGATCCGCTTACCTCCCTCAATCCGGTTTACACCATTGGCGATCAGATTGCGGAAGTGCTGACCCTGCATCAGGGTTTGAGCAAGCGAGACGCGCACCGGCGGGCCATTGAACTGCTGGATCTGGTTCGCATCCCTAACGGCAAAGATCGCATTCACGAATATCCGCATCAATTTTCGGGGGGCATGCGTCAGCGTGTGATGATTGCCATGGCCCTGAGCTGTACGCCATCCTTGTTAATTGCCGATGAACCCACCACCGCACTGGATGTTACGGTGCAGGCCCAAATTCTGGCCCTGTTGCGGGATATTCGCAAGGAGCATGACACGGCAATTATGCTGATTACCCACGATTTGGGGGTGGTGGCCGAAATGTGCGATGAAGTAGCGGTAATGTACGCAGGCCGGGTGGTTGAACAAGCCAGCGCCCTGGATTTATTTAAAAAACCCAAACACCCTTACACCTTGGGCTTACTGAATTCCTTGCCCACCATGACCCGCAGCCGCCTGCAACCCATCGAAGGGCAACCGCCTTCTATTACAGAAATGCCGCCCGGTTGCGCCTTTGAACCCCGCTGCGACAAACGCCTTGAGGTTTGCAAAACCCGATTTCCACAAGCAGCGATGATGGAAGAAACCCATCAGGTAAGCTGCTACCTGTACCCCGGCAGTTATTGGCCTGAACAACAAGCCCCCTGAAATCTTTAAGGATTGGGGTTTATTAAGTCAAAGGTGTGGTAGGGCCAAATGCCTCTGGTAGTAAAGCGGCCATGGTTAAAATGCGAACTTCTCCGGTTTGGCTATCGCTCATAATCACCGGGGTATCTGGTTTTAAAAATTCGGCCATCACTTGGCGACAAGCACCACAAGGGGTCACCGAGCCATGAGGACGGCGACTGGCCCAAACCGCAATGGCCTGAAAACGTTGCTGACCATCACTAATGGCCTTCACCAAAGCAGTTCTTTCCGCGCAAAGGGTCAGCCCAAAACTGGCGTTTTCTACATTCACCCCACAAATAACTTGCCCGTTTTCGGCCAGCAAAGCGGCCCCAACCGGAAAATCACTGTAAGGCGTATAGGCGTTTTCAGCGGCTAAACGCGCCTGAGCCAACAACGCCTCAGCCTGATGAGGGGTCAAGGGCATGCTCTCTCTATTTCCCAATTTCATTTTTCAGAAACTGCATAGCCCGATCCAGTTGAGGGTCCCGTTGGGCCAGATAGTCCGCTTCGGTATAGGCCGCTTTAACGTTGGGTTCGATGCCTTTTTTGTTGATATCCGTGCCATTGGGCGTCAGGTATTTGGAAATAGTGATATTCATACCGCTATTGTTGGACAAGGTGTTGATCTTCTGTACCAAGCCCTTGCCAAAGGATTGAGAGCCGATTAGGGTGGCTCGATGATTGTCTTTGAGAGCGCCCGCCAAAATTTCACTGGCACTGGCACTGCCACCATCAATCAACACCACCACTGGCTTTTCAGTAATGGTGCCAGGATGAGCACTGTACACCCGACGGTCCCGTTCCCGGTTCACAATGGAAACAATATCGCCACTTTCCAGAAACATATCCGCAATTTCAACGGCGTTAGAAAACAATCCGCCGTAATTGCCCCGCAAGTCAATGATCAAGGCTTGTTTAGCGGTTAAATCCTTCATGCTGTCTTTCATTTCATCCAGCATGTTTTCACTGATAAAACTGCTCAGTCGGATATAACCAACCTGCGGATCGTCCATGGGCTTGGTAAATACAGATTTAATCTTGATCTCATCCCGCTCAATCTGCTTCAGCAACTCATCGTTGCCCCGCTTGATACTGAGGGTAACAAAAGTGCCTTTTTCTCCCCGAATCTGATCGGCGGCATCTTCTACACTCATTCCAGCGGTTTCAATGCCGTTAATGTGGGTGATTTGATCCTTGGGCATTAAACCCGCCCGTTGGGCAGGCGTATCATCAATGGTGGCCAACACCAAAAGCTTATTGTCTCGCTTGGAGATTTGAATCCCCACCCCGTATAAGCGGGAATCAATGCTCATGCTTTGCTCGTTCATGTCACGAGGTTGCAAAAAACGGGTGTATTCATCGTTTAAGCTAGCGACCATGGTTCCAATGGCCACATAAGCATCATCGGTATCCTTTAGCTTACCTTGATACTTATACCGCCACTTGGACCAGTCCTGCCCATTAAAAGAACCGTCCACGTATTCTGTGCGCACCATAGTCCAGGCTTCATCGTAAAGCTGTTCGGCAACACGCGCTTTATCAGCGGCAGTATTCACGTTTACAGCAGAAGAGGGCGTGGCTGGCTTTTGAAGATTACAGCCTGAGAATACGCTAATCGATGTCGAAAATAGCGCTATGAAGGTGAAGATCCCCGCCCGTTTTAAAAAGGCAGGGATCTTCAAAGCAGTAGATAGAGAACCCGGATTGTTCATCGGCTTCTAAAAATTTGGCTGAAATTAATGGTTCAAGTCTTCAGGGGAACCCATTTTACCGCCCGAAGTGTTGGAGAGAATAAACAAGTCGATAATCTCCGACAATTCGTTGGCTTTGCCCTGGTAATACTTGATATCAGTTTCCAGCTTGCGGATAACGGTTTTATACTCTTCAATTTTTTTAATGTTGGCCCGAACAGCGTCCAGCATTTCAGATTGAGCGGATTGCGCTTCAGACAGAACATCTTCCATGGAAAGGCCCATGGCTTCCATCGTCAAACGAATGATCTGGGCGCCGGTTTGCTTGGTGACGCCATCAGGCAATTCATTCACCAAACGAATCAGGGTTTTTACATTGCCACTGAATTCAGTATCCACTTCCTGAGGAATCGCTTCCTGAGCAAAGTGCTGCGCGGCAGAAAACTGTTGATGCTGCTGCTGTTGTTGCTGCTGTTGGGGTTGTTGAAACTGAGGGCGTTCGTACCCAATGTCTGCTGATAATGAAGAAATGGAGGTTTCTTCCTCACCAAACGAAATGGGGGCCTTCGATAAATCCTTGTAACCTGAAAGGTCAGCCATACTTCCTCCCGATATTGAGCTATCCGACTTCACATAGTTCACCTGAGATGTAGAGGAAGGAACTCCGGCCGGATGGCGAGCCTCCGTTTGTGCATCCGGCACCATACCTCTCATCGATAGTGTATCATCAAATTCCTTTTTTGGGGTTTCCAGCCTTTGCGCCGTTTCGGGCGGTAAGTGAACAGCTTGAAGTTCACGACTCAACCGCTGGCTACTTTCATGCAACTCAGGCGGTAAAGAGGCGTCAGAGTCATCCGCTTCCAAAAACTGAAAACCGGATTGATCGTTCCGGGAAATCTCGATTTCCTGATAAGCGTCAATCTGTAATTCATTTCCCCCGGAAGAGGCCACTGAGGTTCTCAAAGCTTCAAACAGCTTTTGCTTGAGCAAAGAAGTAGAACCTGTTGTATTTTCATAGTCACTCATACAACCTATTATGGGTCCGATTGAGCAGTGTGACAAGTACAGGCTTTCAACCCGATCCATAAAACCTCCATCCGATGGAATTTCCCTTACCTTTCCTTTTTTACTTTTCTTTTTTCTTTTTACACCCTCATTCCCTTAAAAACAGCCCTGATTGGCATAAAGCTGTTAAAATACCTTCAATATGATGAGCGGCGACACAATGAAAATAATTACAGGGGCTACTCTGATTCTCCCTGACGGGCAGCTTTCGGAAAGCTCCTTGCTGATAGAAGGAAACCGGATTCGGGCCATTAGCCCGGAAGCGCCGGGATCATTGCTGTTAAATCAGGAAAATGTGGAAGTGTTTTCGGGGGCTGGCTGCTATTTAACGCCAGGGTTAATCGAGCTGCACTTTAACGGGGCTTTGGGATGCAATCTGAATCAAACCAGCATTACTGAAGCACAGGCATTGCTCCAAAAACTCCCCGCCTTTGGCATTACCAGCGTTCTGTTTACAGTAATTACCGGCGCCATGACCGATATGCTGTCGGCCATTCACACGCTGGAAGAAGCCATTCATCATAAAAACCCTTACCATTGCAGGCCCTTGGGCATCCATTTAGAAGGACCTTTTATTAATCCTGCCTACCGGGGAACGCATCCTGCCCACGAAATTCGCACCGCCAACCCGGAAGAGTTAAGCATTCTAATTTCTCCGCAAACCAAAATGATTACCCTGGCCCCGGAGATGGATGCCAGTGGGCAACTTATTCCCTGGCTTCGGCAACAAGGCATTCGGGTTTCCATTGGCCATTCCAACGCCACCCATCAACAAACACTGCAATCGTTTCAGCAAGGGGCCAATAGCGTTACCCATCTTTATAACGCAATGCGTCCGCTGCACCACCGGGAACCCGGCATTATTGGCGCCGCCTTGTGCGAAGAGGATATTTTCGTGCAATTCATCGGGGATGGCGCTCATGTCCACCCCGAAGCCATTCGAATGCTCTTAAGAATGAAGCCCCGAAACCGGGTTTTACTGACCAGCGATGCCAGCCCGTTGGCAGGACTCGACGATGGCAGCAAAGGCAGTTTTTCGCTACAAACCGTAACGGTACGAGGCCATCAGGTCATCAATCAGGAAGGCGGATTGGCGGGCAGCGGCAAACTGGTGAGCGATTGCGTAAAAAACATGGTGCAATGGCAGCTTTGCGACTTTGCGGAAGCCGTTCAATACGCCTCCTACAACCCGGCCCTGTTTTTGAATGAAGAAGCCATTGGGCGACTGGAACCCGGATGTCTGGCGGATCTAGTGCTTTGGAACAAGGAAACGCTGGCCGTGGAAACCACCTTTATTAACGGGGAAGTGATTTACCAAAAAAACAGGGTGCCTGTATAACCGCTAAAAGGCAATACCAACGCTGGTAGCGGTTTGGGCTTCCACTTGCCGCTGGGCGTTTTTAACCCGAATACACGACGGGCATGCCCCACATTGGGTTTCGGTTTCCTCGTAACAACTCCAGATTAAATGAAACGGCACCTTCAGGGACAGTCCCCGTTCAATAATTTGAATTTTGTTCAACTCACCCACCGGGGTTTCCACCTGAACGCCGGTTAAGGTGGAAAAGGCGAATACCTCGCTTAACTTGTCTCTAAAGGCGGGCGTATTATCAGGAAAATCGACGCCTTCCTCGGCATTAGCCCCAAACACCAAAGTGTTGGCTTTCAAGGCTTCCGCAAAGCACGCCCCAATGTTTAAAAATAATCCGTTTCGGTTCGGCACCCAAACCCGGTTTACGTCATACAATGCCGCGTCCGTTTCCGCTTTTTGCTCCTGAATGCCCTGGGCTTTTAAAACAGCGGCCGGGGTTAAAGCGGTAGGCAATAATTCCGAAATCCAGGGCAAGGCAATCACCCGGTGCGCAATTTGATAATGAGCAGCAATGGCTTGAGCGGCCTTCAATTCGTTTTTAACCGCCCGTTGCCCATAATCAAACGTTAAGGCACAGGCCACCGGCTTTTGAGATAACACTTCTGCCAAAGCCACCGTGGAATCCAGCCCGCCCGATAAAAGAACCACAGCGCAATTGGCAACAAACTCGGAGGAATGCGATGAAGAGAAAGATAAAGAAGAGGGTGATGAAATAGAATCAGGCATGCAAAAACCTCAAATGGAAGCAATTAGTGGGCAACGCAACCCAAAATAACACAATCGAAACCCCATCACCCATGAAAGCAAGTGTGGAATCCACCACCGAAACCAACCAACGCCCTATCATTCCGTTTAGCCTGATGGGCTGATTTAAGGAATATAGCCTTCAATCTCTTCCCTTAAAAACCGGGGCAGGTTTTCCCGGCTCAGCAGTTCCCGAATGGCGGCTTCCCCTTGCAGGGTATAAACGGCGTAAACGGCGGCTTTGGCCACTTCATCGTTTTCATCCAGCACACAGTTTTTTAAAGCCTCTACACAGTCTTCATCCCCAATTTGCCCCAAGGCTTCCACTGCCGCCAAACGAATGGAAGGCGCTTCATCGTTTAGCGCTTTGCGTAAACTATCCGAAGCTTTCCGGCTGGGCTGACCAATGCGCCCAACCGCTTCAATAATTTGTTCTTTCAAAAAATTAAACTTATCACGAATCCCCTGCTTGGACTCCAGAATATCAATCAAAGGCTCAATGGCCCGAATATCCCCCAGCATGCCCAAAGCCTTCACGGCGGATTCTTTCAGATAAACCGATTTTTCCCGCTCATCGGCCAAAATATCAATCAAAGGTTTCACCGCGTATTCATCGCCCATGCGGCCCAGGCTTTCAGCCACGGCCAATCGCAAACGGTAATTCTCTTGCCGGTTATTCAAAATACTCATCAGCGGAATAATGGCCCGGTTATCGCCAATTTTGCCCAAAGCCTGAGCAGCGCCACAACGCAGGCGAGCGCTTTCATCCGATTTATCAAAATCAGCAGGCTCAGGATGCTCATACAATTCAATATGGGTGGCCAGTAGCACATCAATTAAAACCGGAACCGCGTCTTCAGCCTTAATTCGGCTCAGTACGCTCATGGCCTGCATAATCAGGCGGGTATTTCGCTCCTGCCTGACACATTCCAGCAGACATAAAACACCCGCCTCCATGGGCTCTTTCAGCAACAAGTCGCCCAAAGCGGACATAGCCCGCAACCGGTGATCGATGACATGGCTGTCTCTGGCCTCAATCACCCCCATCAGCTCATAGATTTTTTGGGGAACAGCGTCCATTTGGCTCCGTACTAAGCGTGGTTCATTGGACCAATTTACCATTTTTTCAACTGACAAGCGCACGGTCCTCACGCTTATTTTTGAGGTGTTGATGGGGACGTTGCCAATTTGACAGCATTTTATTCTCATTGCACCTTGCTGAAACGTGCTAATTCTAACAAAAACAAAACCCTTCATGAAACCCTACTATTGTTTTTTTGTTTAAATAATTCGATTTCTCTCATTCTTGGCTTTTATATGCAAAAAAATACTTTATTTTCAAGATCTTATTTTCAAAAGAGTAATGTGATTTGCATACCATTATGATTTTTTTAAAGTTATGTAAACAACCTTAAAACGTTGGGCTAACCTACGATCAAAACCCCTTCTATGACCGTTTCAGATTAATTTTTGTAAACAGAATCTTGTCCGAATGCTTATAATGGCAAAACGTGGAAAACATAAACGTTTCATGGGACAGGGTAGAGGAGTTAGCGTGAGTACGATTGATCCATTTGAGAGTGATAGTATCGTTGTCGGTACATTCAAACGCTGGAGCGCATCCGCGGTGGAATGTTACAGCCGTAAAGCCAATTGCGACGGCTGCTATTATCAAAATTTCTTCTCCAGCAGGCCTTATGGCTGCAAAATGAATCTGGCAGTGGAGCAACTGATTGAAAGCATTGGCGAGCCTAGCGCGGGGCTGGTCAGTAAATTTTCCTAACATAATTTGACTTTAACCATTCAACAAAAAGCCGGGCCTCTCAAAGCCCGGCTTTTTATTTGAGAAGGCCCACTTTAACAGTAAAGCCTTGCGACAAATTCGGATCTGCGCCAAGATAGGAAAAATTCCCCCGATGCAAGCGAGTAAAGGTCCATCATTATGCCTACCACTATTCCCATCATGCCTATTATTCTGGCTGTTTTGTTATTACTACCCATTCGCCTTGGCAATCAGGCACTCAAAGGACTGGCTTTCACCCTGTGGCTTATCGGTGGTCTGGTGCTCTCCACACGGGGCGTCAATTTTTTAATGGATTCTCCCGCCATCACCAATATGCCTTTAATGGCCGGATTGATTGTAGCCGCTTTAATCATTGGCTTTGGCAAAGGCAAGTTTGTACTCGCTAAAACCTCCGCCAAAAACATTGAGCGCATTGATCAGTTTAGCGAACCCAAAAAGCCCATTGAAGTGTATAGCGTACGAAGCTGGATCATTATTACTTTAATGGTTGGCATCAGCTTGGCGTTAAACATTTTCAACGTGGATCACATCGTGCGTGGCCCCATTAACCTGGGTATCGGTTTTGCCTTGATTGTCAGCAGTCTGGTTTACCTGAAAGCCTTGTCCGCCAATAAGCAAGCGCCCGCTTCCAACTAGGATTGCCTTAAAAACGCTTTCAAACTGGCTTCATCAAAGCCTTGATACAGCGCGCCCTGGTCATTCATGATCACAGGGCGCTTTATCAAATTCGGATCCGTCAACATGAGCTGCAGGGCCGTTGATTTATCCGGCAAATTTTGGCCCAGATTTTTCGCTTTATAAATGGCGCTTCTGCTATTTAAACTGGCCTTGACGTTGGCCTCATCCACCAGCCTGGCCAAAATTTCAGCAGTGGGAGGCTGGGTTTCAATGGGCAACTCCTCAAAGGCCACGTTTTGACTTTCTAAAAAAGCCTTAGCCTTTTGACAGGTTACACAGTTTTTTTTACCGTAAAAGCGAAGGGTCATGGGCCTGTTATTCTCATCAAAACTGGAATATACCCATTATAAGGGAGGAATCAGCGCCTTTACGCATAATGGGCATCAGCTTCTTTAAGCCTTGCGGCCCCAAACCAGCAAAGAACCCACATTCGTTCTGAAGTCCACCACATCCGCCAGCGTTTCATATCCCCAACCCGGCTTAAAACTGGCCTGCTCCGCCGCCGTAAGCGGATTGGGATTAAACAGGCGATCCGCCTGCACCTCCTGAAATCCAGCCTTTTGCAACAACGCTATATATTCCTGCTGGGCGTACAGGTGCATGGAAATTTCCATCCAATCAGCCCAACAGTGGCTATAGGGGTTTTCCTGATAAAAATCGACCATCAGCCAAACGCTGGCCCCGGCACTAGCCACCCGATGCCATTCCTGCAAGGCAGTTAAAGGGTCTGCCATATAATAAATGGCTTCTACCGATAGCAACCGATCCAGGGAATCCGGCTCAAAGGGTAAGCATTCCGCCGCCGATACCAAAAAATCCACATTGGGAGGATTTTCAGGATGGGCCAGCGCTTCCCGAATCATCAGGGGGGCCACATCAATGCCGCAGGCCGCTCCATCTGGCATCACCCGACGGGCCGTTTCCCGCACCGCATACCCGTTGCCGCAGCCAATATCCAAACATCGCAGCCCCGAACGCAGATTCATGCGTTCCAGAATCTGTCGGGTCATGGGCCAATGCCCTTTGGCCATGGATTCTCCCTTGCCAAGGGCTGCCCAGCTATCAAATAAAATAGCGGCGGGGTTCATCGGTTCTGTCATTGAAACCAGTTCAGTTTAGAGGTTGTTATCGTATTCCACGGTGGGGTAAGGCTTTTCTTTCCATTGTTTGTAGCCGCCTTGCAACGAATAGACATCCCGGTATCCCATTTGTTGCAGTACATCGGCGGCCAGGGCAGAGCGTCCACCGCCGCCGCAATAGGTGACCACGGTGCGGTTTCTGTCCGGGGCGGTATCATCCACTTCCAGCTCCAAAACCCCACGGGGAATATTGGTGGAATTCTCAATACGGGAATGGGTGTGATCGTTGGCTTCTCGCACATCAATCAAAATCATGTCTTTGCCTTGCTCAATCCACTGGCGCAACTCATCCTGGGTCACTTCCCGTATACGGGTTTTGGCATCGGCCACAAAATCCTGCCAGGTTTTGGCTTGTTGGGTCTGGGTCATGGGGGTCCCCTCCTTTGTCAGTCAATCCGCTTGAATATGGTTATTTTACAGGCAAACGCCCGCCAATCCCATAGGTGAATCGGCTAATTCCCAGATTAAAAAACCTGTTTTAAAGGCAAAAAGCCGTTGAATAAAATCATCAACGGCTTTTTTAATGCGTTTGTTAAAAACTAACGGATAAACAATTCCAGATTAAAGTAACCCAAATGGGTGTCTCCGCTCCACAGTTCGTATAAAACCTCGATAATGCCGCCTTCGGGGGTTAAGGCATAATCCAGTTTTTTGGTGAAATTACGGCAAACCAAAGAAGCACCACCGTAAAAATACTGACTGGCATACCATTCGTTGGCAGAAAAAGTCTGGCGGCTATGCACTTCGCCAATTTTAACCACGGATACCGTGTTTTTAGAAACCTTGATGGTGGTAGTCACCTTTTTTTCCCGCAACATGGTATCAAAGGCAAGAATATAGGTGTCTTTGTCTACCTGATAGAGCGATCCCAGCGCTTCTTCCTCAATCTCCAGCGGATCATAACCGTTTACGGACTGGGTATGGCAAATGTCTACCATCACCATTTTCTTGATTTTTTTTACATCACTCATCGCACACTCACCTGGTCTTTTCGCACGTCAACGGTTACCCGCACCAAAGCTATCGGCCTGCATGCCGAAAGACTTGAGCGGTCATTGGGAAATCTTTACAGAAGTCCGCTTATTTGTGATAAGGTTCGCCCCGCCGGATTTTAAAGGCTCTGTAGAGTTGTTCCAGCAGGATTAGTCTAACCATGGGGTGAGGAAAGGTCATTTTGGAAAGTGAAACCGTCCAGTCGCACTCGCTCAAAATAGTTGGATGTAAGCCCAACGGCCCTCCCACAATGAATATGATAGGCCGGGAGTCGTGGCCGGGAATACCTCCGTTTGAAGGATTTGCGCCCAGCCGCTCAAAAAAGGCCGTGGAAAATTTCTCGGAAGTGAGAGTATCTACCCGCTCCGAGAGGGCAATGGAATAGGCGGCCTTGCTTAAGTAAGGCCGAATGCGGCGGGCCTCCCCCTCCATGACCTGATCATCGGTTCGGGAGGGCAAAATAGCCTCATCGGGAACTTCCACAATGGAAACCGCCGCATAAGCTTTCAGACGTTTTAAATAATCGTCAAGCCCTGGCTGAAGGTAAGAAAATCCGCCTTTCATGCGGCCCACCACAATGATTTGAATCTGCATTTTTTAAGAGGTTCCACACACGCTTTCCATTTGAAACTGGCGATTAACCCGGCTATGCTGTAGCTACTTTATTCAAAAGTCAGATACAGGAGCCAAATTGATCATGGTGGATATTCTCCCCTTTCGTGGTTTGCGTTACAACCTGGAAAAACTGGCCGCAGAAGGCGCCGGTTTGAATGAGGTGGCCACCCCGCCTTACGACGTGATCAACGACGCTCAGCAAGACGCATTTTACGCCAAGCACCCAGCCAACTTTGTGCGGGTGGACCTCAACAAAAAATCAGCACAAGACAACGACACCGATACCCCCTACACCCGTGCCGCCCAATTGGTTGAGCAATGGGAAGCCGAGCAAACTCTGATTCCCGAAACGCAGCCCGCTATTTACGCCTATTCTCAAAGCTGGCAAGAAAACGGGGCAACCATAGAACGCAAAGGCATGATTGCCCTGCTGAAGCTGGAAGAATTTGAAACCGGCAAAGTGCTGCCGCACGAGCACACCCTGAAAGGCCCCAAACAGGATCGCATCCAACTCATGCGAAGCACTTTGTGCAATTTGAGTCAGGTTTTTATGATTTACAGCGATCCCCAGCGCACCTTAGAGACCCTGCTCTATTCCCCACCCAATGCCGATGGCTGGGCCAGGGCCACCGATGCCGATGGGGTGGTTCACCAGTTTAAGCCGGTCACGGATGCTGACATCTTAAAGCAGCTGCAAACCCTGTTTAAAGACAAAACCCTGTTAATAGCCGATGGCCACCACCGCTACGAAACCGGTTTGGCCTATCAACGGGAAGTTCGAGAACAAATTCAACAACAAACCGGGCAAGCGCCGCCAGAAGGCAGCTTGCTCTCGGATTACGGCATGATTTTCCTGACCAATATGGACGATCCGGGCTTAAAAGTGTATCCCACCCACCGTATTTTGTATCAATGGCCCCAGGGCTGGAATCAGGAACGCTTTGAGACAGAACTATTCAAAAAATATGAAGTGGTCAGTGCCGATGAAACTTTCAGTTACCGCAAACCCGGTACCGATGCCTTAATTAAGTTGCGATTAAAGCCGGAAGCCAAGCCCACCAAACTGCCGCCGCTGCTGGATACCTTTGATGCGGCCTTGCTGGAGGAAACCGTGTTTAAAGGCATTTTAAACACCACCGGAGAAGCCTTAAAGCACGAACACCTGCTTGGTTTTTACCGCAACGAGGATGAAATTGAAGCCCTGTGGCGGGATCATAAAACGGTGGGAGGCTTTTTTCTGGCCGCGCCCTCCGTCAAGCTGGTACATGAAATCTGTGAAGGCGGGAACCGCATGCCCCAAAAGTCTACTTACTTCTACCCAAAAATCCTGAGTGGACTGGTGCTTTACCCCTACCGGGCTTTTTCAGAGAACACCACCCACGCCCTAAGCCAAGTGGTAGAGGCACACCCGCTAGCCAATAACACAAAAACCCCGGTGGCCGGGCTTATATAAATCACTCTAAAAAAATCACGCCCACCCCGGCTTCAATATCTGCTTGCCTGATAGCAGATGTCTTTCTTAAGATAAGCAAGATAACAACGCTAACAATTAAGGAGTGGCTCACCCCATGAGTTCCGTTAAATCCATTTCCGCCGCTGAAAAACACCGCCGTTCTCAGCTTTACGCCCGGCTGACCTATGTGGGTATTATTGTGGTGTTTGTCAGTGTTTGCGCCATTGCGGTGATAAGCACCATGAATACCGAAGCCAACCGGGAAGGGTTCCGGCCCATTGAAGTGAGCAAACCCATCTCTTTCTTTGATTATTCATACGTTAAAAAAGACAAGAACACGCCATAAACAGCTTTTTCAGGCTGAAGGCTTTTTCTTTTCCGGTTTTTTTGATGCCGGTTTTTTGGGCGCTTTTGGCTTTTGCATTAAAAAAACATATTCGTGCTTAAAAATGTAAAAACCACCCACCAGCGCCCGGTAACGCCATAAATTGGTCATGCGGCCCTTGGCTTTTTCGTTACCACTGATATTTTTAACAATAATGCTCTTGGTGCTGAAACCCACCCGGTTCATGCGCTCCATGCATAGAAATCCCAGCGGAATCAGCTCCCCGGCGGCGTATTTATCGCCAATCACCAAGCCCGCAAAGCGACCCGGCTCCAGCATGTCGTACCCCAACTGGCAAACCTGCTGAAACATATCGAGAAACGCTTCGGTGCTATCGGCGTTGGATAAATCATTGTCAGAATCAGAAAAGCGAATAATATCGGCATAGGGCGGATGCAGGAATAAAAACTGGGCTTTTTCCCGCTCAAAGTGCTTTAAGCTGCGTTGAATGGCCTTACCAGTCCAGCCAGCGTTGGCGCTATCCCCGTTGATAATTTCAACATCGCTACTTTTGCCCTGTTCTTCCAGCTTTTGGCGAACATATTCGGCCATATCGGCCTTTAACTCAACCCCAATGGCCTTTCGGCCCAGATTCACCGCTTCTATGGCGGATGTTCCCGATCCCAGAAACAAATCCAGAAGGACATCGCCATGTTTGGTGTATCGGGTTAAAAGCTGGGTGAGGATTTGGGGCACACAATTGCCATGATAATCGAGTTGATGCCCATTTTGCCGTTCCCGACCATTGATCATCCACAAACTGCCGGTTTCAATGGCTTCATAATCCCGCCAGCGATTGACATCAATATCGCTGTAAGGCAATACCTTAGCGGGCGGCTCCACGCCAGGGGGTTCTATGGATATGGACTGGACCGCGGCAGCTTTAGAAACCGCCTTTTTGCGGCCAGCCTGTTTTTTAGGGGGACGTGCATCACTCATAATCTCATCCTAAAGGCACCCCTCCCACAATCACGTCCTTTAAACAGAGGTTATTTCTCAAAAAAATAACCGCCACTTTTCAAACATGAGCGTAAACAGGCTTTCCGTTCTTTCCGGGCCGATCTACAATGAAATTAGCGTAAAACAATTGGCCTTTCCCCATGCAAATCCACCGCTCCGCTCAAGCCATTACATTGCCCCAATCGGCTTGCGCCCTGGGTATGTTTGATGGCGTTCACGTGGGGCATGTGATGGTGCTTGAAAATGCGCTGCGGGAAGCCCGCTTACTGCAAGTACCCAGCGTGGTGGTTAGCTTTACCAATCATCCTCAGTTTTTAATCAGCAAAACACCCACCCACCTTTTGTCTACCCTAGATGAACGGCTGAAAACCTTTGAAAACATGGGCTTTGATCACGCCCTGATTCTGGATTTTGATGAATGGCTGAAAAATCTGGCCGCTGAAGAGTTTATTGAATTAATTCTACTCAAGCACTTAAACGTAAAAAGCGTAACCGTGGGATACGATCACCGTTTTGGTAAAAACCGGGCTGGCGATGGAGAAATGCTGAAGCGCTTTGGCCAGCAGCATGACTTTGACGTCCAAATTATTGATCCGGTGCGCACCGATGCCAACCTGCCAGAAGGTGGCGGACAAATTGTAAGCAGTACCCTGATTAGAAAACTGTTGGCCTACGGCGAAGTGGAATTTGCCAACACCTTGCTGGGCCATGTTTACCCGGTGGGTGGCGTGGTCGAAGGTGGACTGCAACGGGGGCGACAACTGGGTTTCCCCACGGCCAACCTCAAAATTAATCCCCATCAGCTCATTCCGGGCAATGGCACTTACTGTGGTTCCGCATGGCTAAAAGGCGTAGCGTATGCGGCGGTGTGTAACGTGGGCCTCAGCCCTACCTTTGGCGATCAAGCCCAAAAACGGGTAGAGGTGCATTTGCTGAACTACACGGGTACAGACTTCTATGGCGAACACTTAACCATGCGCTTTGCCCATAAACTTCGGGATGAGCAAAAATTTGAAAATATACCCGCATTAATCGCCCAAATTGAAACCGATTGCCAACAAGCCCAACAATACTGGCAAGCCGAAAATCAGACTATCTCCCAATCGCCCCCCACCCGTTAAAATCCCCAAACCAGAAACGATGCCCCCCCACCATGCAAGCGCTTCACGTTCTTATTGAGGAATCCAGAAAACTTCGGCGGGCTTCTGCCTGCATTCGGGATGGAAAGACCATTCATATTAAACTGCCCCGCCACTGGTCCAAAGATTTAAAACACAGCGTTACCGCCGAACTGGTAGAACGCCTGCAAAAAAAAGACGCCAAAGAGCGCTATTTGCTGGAGCAAGCCGCCCAACAACCCACCGTCACCATCAGCACCAACGCGGAACTAGAAACATGGGTACAACAAATCAACCAGGAAACCTTTCGGGTAAAGCTGGGAAAAGTACAAATTGGATACGCCAAATACAACCATTTGGCCCAGGTTAACTTACGCACCAAAACCATGACCGTATCCCGATACTGCCTGAATCAAGCGCCTCAAGAGGCTTTACGCTACCTGATTATTCATGAGCTGGCCCATTATTTTGAATCGGGACATGGGCCTCGGTTTTGGGCGCTGGTGGGCCAACATGTGCCAGATTACCGGTTGCAATCCAAAATTATGAAGGCGTTTCACCACCAGGCGGTTATTCACGAAGAAAAAAAACAAGCGCCTTCCGCCGGGCAGGGCTTAGAGCCCGCCTTGCCCGCTACCCCTATCAAAAAAGCGGGCTATAGTAGTAAACCGTCGCGTCCCCCAATAACAAAGCCTGCCGTCGTAACGCCCTCTCCCAAAAACGATAAAACCGGGCTGATACCCGGTTTTATCAAACAGTTATTATTGTGGGGAGAACGCTAGTTCCTGAGCGACCACCCGCTTACTGAGCGGTGGATTTCTCCGCCTGTTGATTCGGCAACGTCACGCTTTCATTCAGCTTGCCCACCGGGTTGGTAGTCAGGGACTGAATTTGAGCTTTAGCCAGAATTTGCTGATTGATGATATCTTTAACCGTTTTGCCCTGAATCATCTCACTGACCACGGAAATAGCCCGAAGCAACTGGGTATCCTTCTTGGCCTTAGCGTCTTCCTCGGTCAGCTCAATCATAATATCCGGCTCAATGCCCTTTTTATTGATATCCGTATCATTGGGCGTGAGGTAGCGCTGGGTGGTCACATTCACCCCAGAGCCGCCGGGTAATTGATTGATTTCCTGAACCAGCCCTTTACCAAAGCTGCGTTCCCCAATCAGCACCGCCCGCTGGTTATCTTTTAGAGCGCCACTGAGAATTTCGCTGGCACTGGCACTACCACCGTTAATTAACACCACCAAGGGCTTGGTGGTTAACGCAGAAGGGCTGGAGTAACGCACTTCCTTGTATCCATCCCGGTCCACGGTGCTAACAATGGAACCCTGCTCTAAAAAGAAATCCGCAATTCGAATGGCATTGGACAACAAACCACCGGGATTAGAGCGCAAATCCAGAATGTAGCCACTTTTTTCGCCTTGTTCCTTCAGGGCATTTTGCACTTCCTGAGCGGCATTGCTGCTTAAAAAAGTAGATAGTTTAACGTAGCCGATATTTTTAGGCACCGCCATATCAAACGGATTGTTCAGCGAAACGGATTTCAGCTTGATTTCATCGCGCATAATATCGTAGTACTTGGCCACTTTTTCTTCCCGCTTAATCAGCAGGCGCACCTTGGTGCCTTTTTCGCCCCGAATCAAATCGGCGGCATCTTTAACGGAAATACCCTTGGTATTTTTACCGTCAATTTCCAAAATCTCGTCATTGGCCTTCAAACCAGCCTTATCGGCGGGGGTTTCATCAATGGGGGCAATCACCACCAGTTTGTCTTCCCGCAAGCCAATTTGAATACCAATGCCAAACAGGGTGGCCTTGATGGAGCGCCCCTCTTCGGCAAATTCATCCTTGTCCAGGAAGCGGGTGTATCGATCGTTTAAGCTGGCCAGCATGGTTTCAATGGCCACATTGGCGTCCGCCTCGTCCTTAATCTGAGTGTCAAAGCGATGCCGCCAAATACGCCAATCCTGACCATTTTTATCATCATTCACAAAACGGGCGTTAATCAGTTTCCAAACTTCATCGTACAGAGATTGCGGAGTGTAGGCGAAGCCTTGCTGGATGGTCGTGACCATGGCCAGAGGAATCAGCAGGGTACCAAAAAGCTTATTTTTGTTCATCAATTTCCCATCCAGGTTCATTGGTTGTACAACACACCAATTTTAGCCATGTAAAGCTTATTATAACGGATGTTAACGGCTTTTGCCGAGTGCTTCCAAGTTCAACCCCCAGAGTCAATACTCTCAAATTTTACCGGAACCCTTTAAAGCGCATTTACAAAATAATTAGGGTATTTAGCCCGATGGGGTGATTGTAACTTGAATATCAATGACGCCCGAAGCCCTGGAATGTTTCACCACCCTCCACAAAGTAACAGCGTTACTGTAAACTGCCAACGCTCAGTTTGATTTGATCGACGGTTAGCCCTGTTTGCGCTTTATACCCATTTAACGCCGCTTTCAAGGCCGGTACATGAAAACTGAGTTCTGAGGCCAATGAGGCATTCGAGACTTTTACCGCCAGAATGGTTTGATACCCCTGCTTGATTAATCGAACAGCCCGTGTGTTCTGGGAGGCCACTTCTCCGGCCAGTCCAGCGACCTGAGCAGGCCACAAAGCCATTAGCGCCAATTCGTTTACCTTTTTATCCAATGCCAAATTCTGGCATACCTGGGGCAAAATATCGGAAAACGCGGACAACGAGCCCACTCGCTTGGGCTTTTTTTTAGGAAAGGAACGGTACTCGCTCATGAATTCAACTCCGGTTGTGGGTGTGCCAAGCGGTCAAAAAGATGCCCATGATCCACGGTAAATGCGGCTAAATACGAATCGGTGTTTTGGTCTGTCTGCCCGGATTCCCGCTCCAGCAGGGTTTGCCACGAAGAAGTGGGATGCGTGGTGGTCATAAACACCTGACTTTCGGGATGAATATGCGTCACCAAAAGCCGCTGGCGATCAGGATCCAGCTCAGCCATCACATCATCCAGCAACAACACCGGGGGCTCCTGTAATTTGGCGCTCAGGCACTTAAGCTCGGTTAGCTTCAAAGCCAACACCACGCTGCGTTGTTGCCCCTGACTGCCATACGCATCGGCAGGCAAGCCATCCAGATAAAAATGAATATCATCCCGGTGCGGCCCCACCAAACAGGTGCCTCGCCGCAGTTCATCATTCATTTTTTCGTCTAGTAGGCGCATTAAAGCGGCTTCCAGCTCGATCACATCCGGTAACGGCGCTCCATGCGGTAATCCGGCAGAATGATCCGCCAGATTTTGCGGGGCCAGCATGTCCAAAACCGTACTTTGGTATTTAAAAGTAAGCTGCTCCCGGTTGTCGCTTAGCTCCAGGTAAGCCAAGGCCGCCAAATCCTCAATCATGGAAAGATAAGTCTGGCGGGACGCAATAACTTTAGCCCCCATAGCGGCAAATTGAACGTTCCAGGCACTGAGGTGATCTCGGGAAATTTGCTCCATGGGGCTTTTAAGCAGCTTGTTTTTTTGTTGGCGCACCTTGTGGAATTCGTTCAGGTACAGTAAATGGCGTTTATCATACTGCACAATGGCCGCATCCAGCCAACGACGGCGATCCTCAGGGGTTCCCCGCAACAGCAGCAAATCCGGCAAAAAGAAGGACACGGTGGGCAGGTGTCCCAGCATCTCGGAACGACTCCGAAGGGGACTCCCGTTTACCTTGAACACCGTTTTCAGCCGCTCATCCTCAACTTTAACTTGAGATTCCAGCTGTACCCGCCCCTCATAGTGGTGATTGGTCAACTGGGCGCTGATGGTGGCAAAACGCTGCCCGGTTTGAATCAATTCCCGATCGCTGCTGGTGCGATGAGAACGAGCGTGACTGAGAAAATAAATAGCTTCCAGCAGATTGGTTTTGCCTTGGCCGTTATTGCCCAGAAAAATGTTTTTGCGGGCTGAAAAAGTCACGCTTAAAGCCGAATAATTACGAAAATTGGCTAAGTGCAGGGATTGAACACGCATGACTCATCTCTCTAAAACCGGCCATCAAACCAGCGTTTTTTCCGTGCCTACTTGACCTGAACCGGCATTACCAAACACAGGTAACCATTGTCTTCCTTGCCCTTGAAAATAGTGGGAGACAATGGCCCATTGGTTTCCATGCGTATGTCCTCAGACTCGATCACCTTGAGGGCATCGATTACATATTTGTAGTTGAAGGCAATATTCAAGGTATCGCCGTCATACACCACATCCATGGTGTCCTTGGAGTCTCCAACGTCAGGGGTTTGGGCCGCCAAACTCATGTTGTTATTATCCAGAGACAGTTTCACGATGTTGGTTCGCTCATTGGCCATAACCGCCGTTCGTTCCAGGGAATCGATGAACATTTTTTTGTTGGCAAAGGCCACAATTTTATTTTCAGCCGGAATCAACTGGTTGTACTTGGGGTATTGTCCATCCAGCAAGCGGGACAACACATAAAACCGGGGGGTGCGGAAAGAAATCTGCCCTTCCTGAATGGCCAGACGAACCGGTTGCTCGCTCACATCCGAGGCGCAAAGCTTCAAAAATTCCTGAAGCGCTTTGGCCGGAATAATGGCGGAAACATTCAACTGAACAGCCACACCGCCTTCAGAAACCGCTTCAATCCGCCGAGCCAATCGTGAGCCATCGGTTGCGGCCATTTCCAGCCCGTTTTCATTCAACTGAAAAAACACGCCGCCCAACACATTGTTGGCATCGTAGCTGGCAGCGGCAAAAGCGGTTTGGTTAATGGCCCGAATAAACGCTTTGCCATCCACTTCCAGGTAATCGCTGGCGTCAATCTGTTTAATTTGCGGAAATTCATCCGCTGGCAGGGTTCTCATATCAAATAAAGCGGTACCGCACTTAATCCGCGCTGTTTGCACCGCTTCCTCAATCTCAAACTCAATTTCACGCCCACCGGCTAATTTGCTGATAATTTCAGCCAGCTTTTTGGCGGACAAGGTGATACGGCCTTCTTCCACCACTTTGGCCGGAATGGTGGTTTCAATGGCAAAATCCAAATCCGTGGCCGATAGCTTCAAAGTATCGGCACTGGTGCTTTCAATCAAAATATTGGACAGAATGGGTTGAATGACACGGGTTGCGGTGGCCCGTTGCACGGCGGCAACCGCCTGGTGGATATCTTCACGCTGAACGGCAAATTTCATGATCCCGAAGCTCCTTACTGTCCATTTCCGATATGCATTTAACTATAGAGTACACACATGCGGAAGTGTTCAGCAAGCAAAGCAACTGATCTTTTACAACCCACCTCCCAAACCGCTTTTTTTGAACCTTCATGCATTGTTGATCGTTTTTATAAAAGATCAGTAGTCGTACTTAGTGTTCTTCAAAACCTGTAGAAAACTATCTGGAAGTATTGATATCATTGAGTTTAAGCTTGTGCAAAACTTGTTCAGACCCTGTTCAGGTTGTAGAGAGTTTCCGACAGATCTTAGTTTTCTACAGATCAACCGGACCGTTTGTAAGGATCCATTCAACAGGTTTTCAACAGATCAGGGCGTGTAAAAGCCCCTGCTTTATTACGAAATGATCGCTGATGTTGCGGATTGTGATCCATGGGCAAGGCTTTTGGCCGATCGTAGCGCCGGATCTGGCGATTGGATTGCTGTGAAGTCCAATGAGGCGATCCTTTTCCTGATCTCGCTTTGATGAAAGCATCTGCAGGCGATCGAAACCCGTTCTTCCTCAGGCTAAAAGCCTTTGTTAGCGATCGGCCTTAAGGGTCGCCCAAGCTTCAACCTGTGCCTCAAATAGAAGCCGTCCCAATTTTTGAAGGGGATAAGGCTGTAGAAAACGTCACGTTTTTAAATCCCGCCAGTTATCATGGGCGGTCTACTTTGAAATGCGTCTAGCTGTTTACAGTGCTAGGCGTTTTGTAGCGCTTGGGCGGAACGGGCATAATCAGGCTCATTCTGGATAATGGCCCTGAGCTTCAGGCAGGTTTGCAACATGGGTTCAACCCATTCCAGCGGCAGCATATTGCTGGCATCGCTTAAGCCCTGCTCCGGGTTGGGGTGGGTTTCAAAAAACAGGCCGTTACATCCGGCAGAAACAGCAGCTTTGGCCAGAATGGGGGCGTATTCCCGGTTTCCACCGGTGGTTTCACCGGCCCCACCGGGTAGCTGAACGCTGTGGGTGGCATCAAAAATAATGGGCAGCCCCAGGGATTGCACCATAGGAATGGCGCGCATGTCCACCACCAGGTTGTTATAACCAAAGGTGCTGCCTCGTTCCGTAATGTATATTTGCTCGTTGCCCATGCTTTTTACCTTTTGGGCGGCGTGGCGAATATCCAAAGGGGCCAAAAACTGCCCTTTTTTGATATTGACCGGAATTCGGGTTTTACCAGCCTCTAAGAGCAAGTCGGTTTGCCTGCACAGGAAGGCTGGAATCTGGATCATGTCCACCACGTAAGCCACTGGGGCTATTTCATCCGGCCAATGCACATCGGTGAGAATGGAAACACCCACTTTTTCCTTGATTTCTTTCAAAATGGACAGCCCTTCCGTCAGTCCGGGCCCTCGATAAGAATTGATGGAAGAGCGATTGGCCTTGTCGTAGGAGCTTTTGAAATAGAATTTGACTTCCGGGAATTGGGCCATGATGGCTTTTAACTGACGGGCTGTCTCAAAATTCACTTCGCCCCGGTTGTTTTCCAGAATACAAGGCCCAGCAATAACGATAAATTCAGATTGATTCGGGTGGGTCATGGGATCTCATCCATTGTTTAAGGGTAATCTGCCTCTCATCAAACCATTTTCGAAGGCTGCCTTCAAGCGGAATTCCAATTTTTTAAAAACCGAACATTTACCCCTTTGGGTCTGGCGGGTGTTTTGGCAGCATGAGGTTTATGACGATCATTACCCCCTCTTCTGAAGCGGTTTGCGCTGATTACCCCGATAGCGTTTATTTAAGGGCGCTTTTGGAGGTTAAAAATCTGGGAAATCAAACCATTTTTAAGCTGCTGCAACGGTTTAAAACCCCGGCGGCCCTTTGGAAAGCACCTGCATCCAGCTTGAATGAGTGGGTAAAGCCCGCCGTGTTGGCGGCGCTTCAGGCTCGAAAGGCGAGAGGGCTGGATGGTGGCTGGTTGAAAACCTATGCCGATTTGGGCATTCAGGTCATTAGCAGGCTGGATGCTGACTATCCCCCCTTATTGAATGAAATTCACAACCCCCCGTTGCTGTTGTATGTTAAAGGCGCTTTGGGCTGTTTGGAAGGGCAAACGCTGGCCTTTGTGGGTACTCGTAAGGCCAGTGAGTATGGGCGGCAATGCACCGAAAAGCTGGTGGCTGAATTGAAACCGGCTGAAGCTTGCATCGTCAGTGGTTTGGCAGCGGGGATAGATACATGCGCCCACTGGGCAGCCATTCAGGCGGGTTTACCCACTGTAGCGGTTTTTGGGTGCGGGCTGGATGTGATTTACCCTTCCTCAAACCGCAAGCTGGCCCAAGCTATTTTGGCGGAGGGCGGGGCTTGGGTGAGTGAATATCCGGTGGGTACCATGCCCACCCAGTACACTTTCCCTCAACGCAACCGGATTGTGGCCGGATTGTCTCATGGGATTGTGGTGGTGGAAGGGGATGTGAAAAGTGGTGCCCTGATAACCGCCCGTTTGGCCGTGGATGAGGGGCGAACGGTGTATGCCACCCCCGGTAATTTGTTCAGTCCGGGCAGTCAGGGACCGCATTATCTGATTAAAAACGGCGCTTTCCCGGTGACTGAAGGGGTCGATATACTCAATGACCTGGGCTGGAGGCATCAGGCGGATGGCAATGTTTCAGGGAAATCAGCTTTTTTAACCGCTAAAACGCCACAAGTTGCTGATTCAAAAGCCCTTGCCCATTTATCTGAAGAAGAACGAGTTTTGGCAGCAGCCATTTCATTTGAATCCATGTCGATTGAGGATTTACAGGGGGCAACTGGTTTCGCTTCTGCTAAAATCAATGAACTTTTAACCTTGTTAGAGTTGGAAGGCTTGATCGTTTTGTTGCCGGGGGCTAAAGTTTGTCGCAAGTAGAGATTCTGGAAAATCCCCTGAAGCTGGATAAGGCAGGTGCCATGAAAACGCTGGTATTGATTGATGGTCATTCTTTGGCTTACCGCATGCACTTTGCGTTGGAGCGAACCAACATGCGAACGGCGGAAGGTGTTCCGAGCTGGGCCGTTTACGGCTTTTTCAATAACTTGTTCGCCTTGCTTAAAAAAATTAAGCCCGATGCCATTGCCGTGTCGTTTGATGTGAGCCGCATTACCTTTCGCAATGCGCTATACCCTGAATACAAGGCCCATCGGGAGTCCATGCCGGATGACATGCGCTCTCAAATGGACTTGATTCGCCGTGGGGTTGAGTTGTTGGGAATTCCCATTTACGAAAAACAAAACTTTGAAGCGGATGATGTGATTGGCACCCTGGCCTGTAAAGCCGCGAAAGAAGGGTTTTGGGTCCAGATTTTAACCGGGGATCAAGACGCTTTCCAGCTGGTGGATGATTTGGACCCTGACAATCCGGCTCAGGCCCATGCCGGTAAAATTGAGGTTTTAATTCCGCCCCGCATGCCCCGTGAGGAAATGAAAACCTACGATCGTCAAGCGGTTTTTGACAAATGGGGTGTTTACCCAGAGCAGGTTATTGATTTTAAAGGGTTAAAAGGGGATGCTTCTGATAATATCCCCGGTGTGCCTGGGGTTGGGGATAAAACAGCAGTGAAACTGCTCACTGAGTATCAGACCCTGGAAAATTTGTATGAGCATATCCACCAATTGCCAGCCAACAAGCTGCGTGAAAAGCTGGAAACTTATAAAGATCAGGCTTTTTTAAGCAAGGAACTGGCGACCATCAACCGGCAAGTGCCGCTGGATTTGGCTTGGGAGGATTGCAGGCTGGTTATTCCTGATTTTGAGGCGCTGACTTCCTTTTTGACGCAAATGGAGTTCAAATCCATCATTAAGCAGGCCCCGGTGTTGCTGGCCCCTTTCTTGAATGGGCATACCACCAGCCAAAGTGAAGGGGCAGAATCCCAGATGGTAGAAAATGGAGCCATGATTGCCGCTGTGGAAATGCCTGCTTCGGGAGATGCGGCCTTGAATGGCCTTGCGGCTTTAACGACTGAGCCCATGCAGGTCGATCACACCGCTGTCACCCGGTTGTCCCAACTCACAGAACTGGTAAAACGCATTGAGCAGGCCCAGGTGTTTGCCCTGGATTTGGAAACCACCGGCTTGGACGTGCATAGCGACCAATTAGCGGGCATTGCCATTTCGGTACTGGATGCCTTTGAGCTGTATCAGCGCCCTGCCGAGAATATATTGCATTTGGAAGACTACCCCCAAAGCTTTCCAGCCATTCGATCTAAAAAAACATTGGCGACAGAGCCTATTGCCAATTTCTACATCCCCATTCGGGCCGAAGGGTTAGAAACCGAGTTGACTGAATCCCAAATTCTGGAGGCCCTAAAGCCGGTTTTAACCAGTGAAACCATTGCCAAACTGGTTCATAACGCCAAGTTTGAGTGCAATATGTTTCGCCAGTTCGGGCTTCCGTTGCAAGGCTTGATTTTTGACACCATGATTGCCAGCTACATCGACAACCCGGATCGGCGGCATGGGCTGAAAAGCTTGTCCGAAGAGATTTTGGGTCAGTCTATGACTGAAATCAAAGCGCTGATTGGCACTGGCAAAAAAGAAAAGTCGTTTTCGGAAGTGCCAGTTGCGCTGGCCGCCGCTTATGCCAGTTGCGATACTTACGCCACCTTGTCCTTGGCTCAATATTTCCTGAACCGTTTGGATGAGACACAGTGGACGCTTTTTTACGAAATCGAAATGCCCTTGGCCCATGTGTTGGCGGAAATTGAATGGGCTGGGGTCAGTTTGGATACCCCTTATCTTAAAAAACTGAGCGATGAGTTAAGCGATCGTTTGCAAATTTTGGAGCGGGAGATTTGCGGCCTTGCGGGCTGTGATTTTAATTTAAACTCGCCCAAACAAGTGGCGGAAGTGCTGTTTGAGAAGATGGGTATCGCCGCTTCGCGCAAAACCAAGGGCAAAACCGGTTTCAGCACCGATGTTAAAGTGCTGGAGCTGCTGGCCGATGAGCATGAAATTGTGCGTAAACTGCTGGAGTACCGGCAGTTGTTCAAGCTGAAATCCACGTATATTGACGCTTTACCTGCGTTAATCAATGCCAAAACGCATCGCCTGCACACCAGTTTCAATCAAACGGTTACTGCCACCGGCAGATTGTCCAGTAGTACCCCCAACTTGCAGAATATTCCCATTCGGACTGAACTGGGACGATTGATCCGGCAGGCTTTTGTGCCGGAACAGCGGGAAGGCTGGTCGTTGCTATCAGCCGATTATTCTCAAATAGAATTGCGTTTGTTGGCCCATTTTTCGGAAGATCCGCATTTGTTGGAGGCCTTCCAGCGAGGAGAGGACATTCACACGGCTACCGCCTCGCTGGTGTTTGGAATGCCCATTGAAAAAATAACCAAAGAGCAGCGGTATCGGGCCAAAACCGTTAATTTTGGGGTGGTTTATGGTCAATCGCCCTTTGGGTTGGCCCAGCAGTTAAAAATCCCCCAAAGTGAGGCCGCCCAATTTATCCAGCTTTATTTTTCCCGTTATGGCAAGGTAAAGCAGTGTATTGATGGCATCAAGGCCAAAGCGCACCAAACTGGTAAAGTGGAAACCCTGTGTGGCCGCACACGGGATCTATCCCGAGATTTGCAAAGCAGTAACCGCAGTGTCAGAGAGTTTGCGGAACGGGCGGCCTTTAACACCCCTCTGCAAGGTTCGGCGGCCGATTTAATGAAAGTGGCCATGATCCGCTTGCATCGCAAGTTGTTGGCGGATGGCTTGAAAACCCGAATTATTCTTCAGGTTCATGATGAACTGGTATTGGAAGTGCCGGATGCGGAATTGGAAAAAGTTCAGTTATTGGTCCGTTGGGCTATGGAATTGGGGCAGCCTTTGCGGGTACCGCTGGAAGTAGACGTTTATGTAGGGCCTAGCTGGATGGAGTAGAATGGGTTTGGCCAACTTCCTAAAACCTCCGCTTGACCGGATTGGGCTTGGATACTGTTTGAATGCGGGACATCAATAAACTCCATGCTAAAGCATATTACCCTGGTACAAAACCTGAGTACGGACCCTAAAAGCGTTTACGCCAACGAGGTGTTGGAACACCTGACCCACCACGGGGTGCATGTTTCCCACTTGCAAGTGTTGGGAAAAGATTGCCCGGTGGTGCCAAAAGAGGCTGCCTGCCCAGATTTGGTGATTGTATTGGGCGGAGACGGCACCTTTTTGAGGGCCGCCAGAAAGTTTGTGGGCCAAAACGTTCCGTTGGTGGGGATTAATACCGGTGCTTTGGGTTTTTTAGCGCATATTGAGGCCGATAAAATCCGGTTGTATCTGGATTTGTTGATTCAAGGCAAATACAGTCTGGAATCTCGCATGATGCTGTCTATTCAAAATTCAGGGCAAAGCGCCGGTGAATTAGCCCCTCTGTCCACCGAGGATTTGGCGTTGAACGATGTGGTTTTCAAAAATGCCAATCCCAGCCAGCTTTGTCGTCTTCATCTTTATGTGAACGATACTTTGGTAGCGGTTTACGATTCGGACGGGTTGATATTATCCACCCCCAGTGGCACGACAGCTTATACCATGGCTGCCGGTGGCCCGGTCATTTCCCCAGAGGTGGATGCCATTTCCATTACGCCTATTTGTCCACACAGTTTTTCGGCCAAAGCGGTAGTTGTGCCGTTTAACAAAGAGTTTCGAATTCAGTCGGATCCCAAAAATCAGGATGTGGTTTATGCGCTGGATGGCTTGGAGTGCGGCATACTGAAACCGGGCCAATCACTGGTGGTGGTTCGAGCGGGTATTTCTTTTCAGATGGTCAATTTTGAGCAGGTAGAAAATGATTTTTACTCTCTGCTCAAGCGCAAACTGCAATGGTCTATGAATCCCCGCTGGCAATCTCAGGAGGCCCGCGCGGGTGAAATTGTACATACGGAGCATCCCCCCCAATCTATACTTCCATCCTAAAATTTTCCTGCTTAAATTTTAACGGCCCAGAATTCTCGGGAACGCTATGCTAAAACAGCTCCAAATCCGAAACATTGCCATTATTGAAACGCTTGCCATTCAGTTTGAGCAGGGTTTAACCGTGATTACCGGAGAAAGTGGCTCTGGTAAGAGCATTTTGCTGGATGCCATTTCGCTTTCCTTTGGGGCTAAAGTTTCTCCTCGAGATATTTTGCGCTCTGGCAGCAACCGGGGGCAGGTGGAATTACTGTTTGACATTGGCCATATGCAGGGACACGAGGCTTTTCGGGAGTTTCTGGAAGCCCAAGGGGTTTCCCTGCTGGCGGATGAAACCGAAATTTTATTGTCCAGAGAATTCAGTACCGGGGGCAGTCGTTCCCGCATTAACGGCATTCCTGTGATTCGGGAAGTGTTGGAGGCCTTGCGCCCCTGGGTAATTGACTTGCACGGGCAGCATGAACTGACCAGCCTCTTTCAACGGGAAAAACAGCGGCTGTATCTGGATGCTTTTGGTGGCAGTAGTCATGCGGCCTTGAAGCGTGAGGTGGCCGAGGCTTATGAAGTCTGGTTCAGCTTAAAGCGCCAATTGGAAACCCTGATTCGCAATCGTCAGGATGTAGAGCGGCAACGGGATTTTCTGGTTTTTCAGCTGCAAGAATTACAGGATGCCCGACTGGCAGATGAAAACGAGGATACGTTGGCTCGGCAGGAATTAGAAATTTTAAGCCATGCTGAGAAATTGATTCGAATTTCCCAGCAAGGGGCTGCCATTTTAACGGAGGGAGATACTCAGGTTCCCGCCGTTCTGGATCAGTTGGGCCTGTTGCAAAAAAAATTGTCGGAAGGGGCCAATTACGACCCCCTGCTGGCAGCCCTGCTAGCGCAACTTCAAGGTGTGCATGCCGAACTCAAGGGCATTGCCGGTGAACTGAGCCTTTATCAGGATCGGGTAGAGGCCCAGCCTGAATCGATGGCCGTTTTGTCGGATCGGCTGGATGCTTTGGAAAAACTGAAGCGCAAATATGGAAACACCTTGCGAGAGGTGATGAAGCGCCGGGATGATCTGGCTGCCGAGCTGGACTTGCTGGAATCCGGGGAGCAGAACTTTCAGGCGCTGGAAGCCGCCATTGCGGACCAAGAAAGCGTGCTGGAAAAACGCAGTCAGCAATTAAGTTTGGCCAGAAGGCAACTGGCAGAGGACTTGAAACAGCATTTGCTCTCTCAACTACAAGTGTTGGCCATGCCGGGGGTTTCTTTTGATATTGATTTTATCCCGGTGCATTTTACCCGTGAAGGCAACGAGGACGTGGAGTTTCTGTTTTCAGCCAATCCGGGGGAGCCTTTAAAACCGTTGGCAAAAGTGGCTAGCGGAGGAGAGTTATCCCGGTTTTTACTGGCCATGAAGGTTTTAACCGCTGGGGCGGATGGCTTGCTGACCCTGGTATTTGATGAAATTGACAGTGGCATTAGTGGCCCCACCGCCAAAATTGTAGCGGAAAAACTGGCGGGGCTGTCCCGTCAGATTCAAGTGATTGCCATTACTCACCAACCCATGATCGCGGCCATGGGCCAGCAGCATTTGCATGTGGAAAAACAGGTGCTGCAAAAGGAACAAGGCGCTGAAAGCGTTCAGGTTTTGGTCAATACCTTTACCGGCGATGATCCTCGGCGGGTCAAAGTGCTGAGTCGGCTGGTAAGCGGCATGGATTCCAGCGATGAGGCGGTGGAAAAGTTTATTCGTCGCTTGCAGGCCGAGGCTAAACACTTTCATCAAAAGCAAATGCCGATTGCAGCTAAAAGTAAATCCTCTAAAGGCTGAAACCCTCATCAGGTTGGGTGGTTAAACCGTACCTGCTGAGGGTTTCATAGCCTATTTTTTTGAACCAGCGTTTATCAATCCACGGGATAGCCTGATTGAAGGTGAATTATCCGGTTGCTATCAGGCTTTAGGCGGGTTCGCGCCGGGGAATAAGCCGCTTGGATATTGAGGATAGCCCACCCCGTTGCTTGTGAAAATTTGATGCTGGAAGGCGTTCACATCTTCAAACAACGAATTGGTGTACGGTGTGTTGGTTAAACCGCTGGCGTACAGGCCATTAAAACTGGGGCCATATGGAAATGCGGTTTGAACGCTTGCAGGCCCAGGATAAGGAGGGATGCCGCCGGTTGCGTAGCCCATGGGCGGAATTCCGCCAGAAGTGCCTGGATTGATTGAACCCATAATATTGTCCCCCACTTTATGTCAATGCTTCGTATCGCTTCGTACCAATGTTTGATTTGAATATCTGAATGATAAGAAGGCTGTCCCCGTACCTTCAATTGCATAAAAACAAACACCTGCCTTTTTTTGCTAATGGTTCATATTTCTATTTGTTTTTGAATAATTTTAAAGATTGGACAAAAGGGGTCGATGAGATTTTTAGTTGTCTCTTCTGTTGAAAAACCGATTGAAAAAAGGTGAAGCATGGGGCGTTTCAAAAAATTGAGCGGAATGGCCTATTTTAAGCTGCTGCTACTGGCTTTGCTGCTGATTCTTGTGGCGCCCATAAACGTTCAAGCCCAGGTTGTCACCCCCATGTCGGGCGGGCAGGGGCATAAAACGCCCGATTATATGGCTGGGGTTCAGGCTTATCGCAACCGCAATTATGAATCGGCCACCTACTATTTTCGCAATGTGATTCGCCAAGATGCGGCCAATACCAATGCCCATTACTATTTGGGGCTATCACTGGATAAACTGGGCTTGGCGGGCGAGGCGTTTAACGAATATCATTTTGTCATACAGCAGGGACTAGAGGCAGAGATTGTGCATTTTGCCCATGAGCGCTTAAATGCATTGGCCTCCGTTTTGCAAGTTTCTGAACCCCCCGGTGGGCTTGGCTTGAGTGGGATTAGCCCATTGGTTCAGGTTGGTTTTTCTGGCGTAACGGCTGGTTGGGAGGATGTGAGTGAATCGGTGGCGGTGCCTTTAAAAAACAGTCGTAACGCCTTAATGGTGGATGCTGTTTTAACACAGGCTCGGCGGAGTACGGAGGGGACTTTTATTATTGACACCGGGGCCACCTATACTTCTATTTCCCAGCAAATGGCTGAGCATTTGGGTTTGGACTTGCGCCAATGTGAAAAAGTGTTGATTACCACGGCCAATGGTCAAATTGAAGTGCCTAAAATTTTGATTGAAACTCTGAAGGTGAATGGCTTGGAAGCCCATAACGTGGAAGCCACTGTAATTCCTGTGCGGCAGGGTTCCAGTTTTTCGGGGTTATTGGGGTTAAGCTTTATTCGTCAGTTTGTGGTCACCATTGATCCGCAAGCGGGTCATTTGATTTTTAAGCGGAATTAGGCCGCCAGCTTTTGATGGATGAACCTGAACGGAAGGCTTTGCGGGTTTGAAGCTGATGGAAGTCTTTGCGCTACTTGACTTTTCCCCCTTCAGCGCCGCAGCATGAAATTGTTTGATCCCCCAAACGCCTTTCATCGGTATAGATAGAGATTTTTTATCTATAATTAAAATGTTACAAAGAAGGATTATTTTGGTATGTCCACGCCGCATACAGCTGCTGAATGCAAGCTGAAGCCCCCCTCTAGTCGTTTAACCAAGCTGCCAACCTATGTTTTCGCGGAACTCGACGAATTGAAAGAGGCGGCGCGCAAGCGGGGCGCGGACTTAATTGATTTGGGAATGGGCAATCCCGATCAGCCAACCCCTGCACCCATTGTAAAAGCCATTCAGGACGGGGTGGCCAACCCGGCCAATCACGGATACCCCAACTTCAAGGGCAAGCCGGAGTTTCGGCAAGCAGTTTCTGCCTGGATGAAACGCCGTTATGGGGTTGATATCGATCCCGATACCGAGGTTCAACCCCTGATTGGCTCTAAAGAGGGTTTGGCCCATATTACGTTTGCTTATATCGATGCTGGGGACTACAGCATTGTGCCGTCCCCTTATTACCCGGTTCACAGTCGGGCCACCTGGATAGCGGATGGCCTGGTTCACCACTTGCCCCTGACTGCCGAAAACCGCTTTCTGCCAGATCTGGACAGCATCCCGGAAGAAGTGGCCAAAAAGGCCAAGCTGTTTTTTGTGAGTTATCCCAATAACCCCACCGCCGGAGTGGCCGATTTGCCGTTTTACGAAAAACTGGTGGCCTATTGCCGCAAGTACGGCATTATTCTGGTCAGTGATTTGGCTTACGGTGAGCTGGCTTTTGACGGGTTTCGTCCGCCCAGTATTTTTAACGTGCCGGGTGCCAAAGACATTGCCATTGAGTTTCACTCTTTTTCCAAAAGCTTTAACATGGCAGGCTGGCGAGCCGGTTTTGCGGTGGGCAACCCGGAGATTATCAAGGCCCTGTACTCGATGAAAACCAATCTGGATTACGGCTTGGCCTCCGCCATTCAGGATGGCGGTATCTATGCGCTGAACGAAGGCGAAAAATTTATGGCGGGCATTGTTCAGGCCTATCAGGAACGCCGTGACGTTTTGGTGAAAGGCTTTCGGGAGCTGGGTTGGCAAATTGAGCCGACCAAAGCCACCATTTACATGTGGTTGCCCATTCCCCCATCTTTTTCCGATTCCAAAGCCTGGTGTCGTCATTTGATTGATACGGCAGATGTGGTGATTACACCGGGTATCGCTTTTGGCGAGGCTGGCGATCGGTACTTTCGGGTATCGCTGGTTTCCCCCAAGGAAACGTTGCAAAAGGCCATTGATCGCTTGAAGGAGAAAGGTATCCGGTACGACGCATGAGCAGTAACCCTTTTGCTGGAAAAACCTATTTAATCACCGGAGGGGCCGGGTTTATTGGCTCTCATCTCTCAAAAGCTCTTCTGGACTTGGGTGCAGGGGTTATTGTGGTAGATGAGTTCAATGACTTTTACGATCCGGGCATTAAAGAGGCCAATATCGCTCCTTTCCTGAATAACTCGCATTTTCGGTTGTATCGCAAGGATATTCGGGAATTTATCGGGTTGCGGGATATTTTTGAACATCACGGACGGGCTTTACAGAGTGGTGGCATTATTCACCTAGCGGCTCGGGCTGGGGTTCGGCCGTCTCTCAAGGAGCCTCGCCTGTATTTGGATACCAACGTAACGGGTACCCTTAATCTGGCGGAGTTGGCCCGTGAGTTCGGGGTGAAAAAATTTGTGTTCGCCTCTTCCAGTTCGGTTTATGGTGATAGCCCAGAGCGGGTTCCTTTTCGGGAAGATCAGGACATTTCCAGGCCCATTTCCCCTTATGCCTCTACCAAGGCTATGGGAGAAAGCTTGTTACACACTTACAGCCATTTGTATAAGCTGCAAGTGGTTGCCTTACGCTTTTTTACCGTGTATGGGGCAGGGCAGCGCCCGGATTTGGCCATTCACAAGTTTACTCGCCTGATTGATGAAGGCCAGCCCATTCCGGTGTTTGGAGATGGCACCACCCGACGGGACTACACCTACATTCAGGATATTATTCAGGGTGTACTGGCCGCCATTGCTTATGACAAAACCCCTTTTGAGATTTTTAACCTAGGAGAGTCTCAAACCACCGAGCTGCGGATTCTGATTGCCCTGATTGAGCAATCTTTAGGGAAAAACGCGGTGATTGATCGCCAACCCATGCAACCGGGCGATGTGTCGGTGACCTTTGCGGATATTTCCAAAGCGCATCGCTTACTTGGCTATAATCCCAAAACCAAAATCCGGGATGGGATTCCCAAGTTTGTGGATTGGTACTTACACCATCGCAAGTCCACGGTGATGGCTTAATAATGACAACATCACTTCCGCAGGGCGCTAAATCTGAGACGAAAAATCAGTCATTATTCAAAAGTTGTAACTGCGTTCTTAAAACCTGTATCAAGCTTTGAGAACGATTATCGAGCTGGCTAGCAAACAAATGGGTTGAGTGGTTTTATCTAAGTGATACTCAAGCGACCCTAAATTTTAAAGCTCCCTATTGACTTATTGACTACTTTATTTAAAGTAATCATGACTTAAAGAGATTTTCCAGATGATTGATTCCACGGTTAGCAGAACTGTTCCCTCTACCCGGTTTTCCCGACCGGCTAGAGAACCCCGCTTTGGTGGGCAGCCCAAACCACCCCAACCTTCTGCATCTGAAAAACTCTCTGGAGCCTTTGCTACATCTATATTGAATGCAGGGTGCGACGAATTTGAGAAAGAAGCCTCCAAATTACCGGCTCATAAAGTATTTGAGTATTTTATCTGGACACCAATTAAAGAATTTTTTAAAAATATGTTTTCCAAACTTAAAAATCTAGTCAAATTTTAACTTTAAACAGGATATTAAACTATGAACATAAAGTCATTTTCTTCTACTTGCAACCCTTCAAAACAAAATGAAAAAGTACTTTCCACTAATTTAAAAAATATTAAATTTTCTGGTAATAACAGTTTTGACGAATATTTGGGTTCTTTTGCAGCAGAGAGGGCAAAGGCAGTTACAGCAGGTGTTAAAAATGATAAAGAGCTTTGGGCAATGTTCCAAACCATTGTAAAAGAACAAGGAGATGAGGCGGCGGATCGGTTTTTGAAATCCGAAGCTCTGCAACGTCAAGCAGCTCAGTCTGCCCGAGATACCCTCAATCGCACCTTAAATCAGGCCTATCTGGAGCGGAAAACTCTGTTGAATAACGTGGCTACTGGCACTGGTGTCGCTGTTACCGGGGCGTATATTCTTCCCATGTTTTATATCTCATCTCCTTATATTACCCATCCCACCACTCTGGCCGGGTTGGGAATCGCTGGCGTGAATGCGAAAAAACTGGCTGAATCCCTGATTAGCCCGCCCGATAAAAGCCCGGAAAAAATTGAGAAGCTGGTTAGCCATGCCAAAAAAGGAGAAAATACTGAAGTCCAGAGTATGATCGGTTCATATATCAGTGTCAATGGAACGACCGCCAAGGGTAAAACGGCGCTCCAGGCTGCCGCGAAGCGGGGTGATACTCAATTGATTGAATACTTGCTGGATGTGGGCGCGGATGTCAATCAAGCAGACTCCCACCAAAAAACGCCACTTTGGCATGCTGCCCGAAAAGGACATGCGTCCAGTGTGAAGAGGCTCATTAAAGCGGGAGCCGAATTAGACAAAAATTCAGATGTTAAAAATGGTGGGAATCACAGCACGCCTTTTTGGGAGGCCGCTGGAAATGGTCATCTTGAACCTGTTACGCTTTTGCTTCAAGCGGGTGCTGATAAAGATAACGTAAATCCCTTCCATGGTCTTACGGCAATGCAGCGAGCCACACGCAAAGGGCACTCCCGTGTGGCGAATTATTTACTAAATCAGGGCGCAAAAGATATTGATGTAGAAAATGAGCGCAGAAAGCAAAGAGCAGAGGATGAAAGCAGAGTCAGGAGGCAAGAAGAAGTCCGGAAGCAAGAAGAAGAAGCCCGGAGGCAAGAGCTAGCAATAGCTGTCCAAAAGGACCTCTCAGATGGCCTTTATCATGGTGCAAAAGTTGCAGCTGTCTGCGTTGTTGTTCCAGCAGTCAAAACAGCTGCAGCCGCAGCACTCTGCACAATCCAATAGAACTTGAATCACTGACTTCTCCATCTGCTGCTGGCTGCTCAGTCATGTAGTCAATTTTGGAAGTTTTTAAGCTTTTTTATTGCGTAGTTTATTAAGCATTAATAATGGCGAACTTAGCTTCATGAGTTTTAGTGTTCACCTGAATTTCGACAAGGTAAATGTCTTAATTTAAGACAGATGTCATCACTTTTAGTACTTATGCTGCTGTGGTGTCAATTCAAAAAAGCTTTCGGGTTTTCACGCGAACGCCTTCATTGCGTTAGAATGGAAATCAACGTACTGGTTGGTTTGAAGATGGAGCACTTCCTTGTGAAAGTATGCGTTGTTGGCACCGGATATGTAGGCTTGGTGGCTGGAACCTGTCTGGCTGAAATGGGGAACGATGTTGTTTGCGTGGATAACAATCCCGCTAAAATTGAAGCTTTGCGCCAAGGCCATGTTCCCATTTATGAACCGGGGCTTGAGGAGTTGATCCGCTCCAACACCAAGGAAGAGCGCTTATCTTTCACCACGGACTTGGACGAAGCTGTGCGAAAAGCCCTGATTTGCATCATTGCGGTGGGAACCCCAGAAAAAGAAGATGGTTCCGCCGATTTAAGCGCCGTATTGGGGGTGGCTCGTCAAATTGCCAGCGCCATGGACGGTTACCGGGTGATTGTGACCAAAAGTACAGTGCCAGTGGGGACCGCCGATCAAATTCGTACTATTGCGGCTGAAGCAACTAAACACGAGTTTTCCGTGGTGTCCAACCCGGAGTTCCTGAAGCAGGGTGCTGCGGTGGATGACTTTCTGAAGCCGGATCGGGTGGTGATTGGTGCCGATAGCCAGCGGGCTTTTGACATTATGCGAGAGCTTTACGGGCCATTCTTACGCACCGGCAACCCCATCATCAACATGGATATTAAATCCGCCGAGATGACCAAATACGCGGCCAACGCCTTTTTGGCCACTAAAATTTCCTTTATCAACGAAATGAGTACCCTTTGCGAAAAAGTGGGTGCCGATATTTCCATGGTGCGTACCGGCATTTCCACGGATAACCGCATTGGGCCGCAATTCTTGTTTCCGGGGCTGGGGTACGGGGGTTCCTGTTTCCCAAAAGATGTGAAAGCGTTGATTAAAACCGGTCAGGAGAATGGCCACCAGATGAATATTCTGGAAGCGGTGGATCAAAAGAATGATCAGCAGCGTCTCGATTTTATCGACAAGATTTTGGCCTACTTTGAAGGGGATGTGAAAGACAAAACCTTTGCCCTATGGGGACTGGCCTTTAAACCCAGAACCGATGACCTGCGGGAAGCGCCCAGCAAAACCATTATTGAGGCATTGCTGGCCAAAGGGGCCAAAATTCGGGCGTTTGATCCCAAGGCCAGCATGGTGGCCCGTCAAATTTTTGGCAATCAAATTGCTTATACGGAAACCGCCTATGAAGCGCTGGAAGAAGCGGACGCGCTTTTGCTGGTGACCGAATGGAACGAGTTCCGCCGTCCCGATTTCGACAAGATGAAAAAGCTGATGAAGCGGGCTGTAATTTTCGATGGCCGCAATCAGTACGAGATTGAGCGCATGGGCCGTCGTGGATTTGAATACTACTGTGTAGGCCGTCCGGGGGTGGACGGCGTGGAAGTGGATGAAACAGAAGCCCAACGGGAGCGTACTGGCGTATGAAAAAACGAATTTTAATTACGGGTGGGGCTGGCTTTATTGGCTCTCACCTTACGGAACGGCTGCTGCATGCAGGCAATGAAGTGATTTGTCTGGATAACTTTTTTACCGGCAGCAAGGATAACATTGTGCATTTGCTGGATCACAAGTACCTGGAAGTGATTCGCCATGATGTGATTGAGCCGATTTTGCTGGAAGTGGATGAGATTTACAATTTGGCTTGTCCTGCTTCCCCGGTGCATTATCAGTACAATCCGGTAAAAACCGTTAAAACCAATGTGCTGGGCATGATCAACATGCTGGGTTTGGCCAAGCGCACCAAGGCCAAAATTTTTCAGGCATCTACTTCTGAGGTGTATGGAGATCCTGAACAGCATCCCCAACATGAGAGCTACTGGGGACACGTGAACCCCATTGGCACTCGCAGTTGCTATGATGAAGGCAAGCGCATTGCTGAAACGCTGTGCATGGACTACCATCGGCAAAATGGGGTTCGGGTCAAAATTGTACGGATTTTTAATACCTACGGCCCCCGAATGGCCATTAACGACGGTCGGGTGGTCAGTAACTTTATTGTGCAGGCCCTGCAAAATCAGCCTATTACCATTTACGGAGAAGGCCAGCAAACCCGCTCTTTCTGCTATGTGGATGATTTGGTGGAAGGCTTTGTGCGCCTAATGGACAACACCCCGGAGGACTTTACCGGGCCGGTTAACATCGGCAATCCGGGTGAGTTTACCATTTTGCAGCTGGCGGAAAAAGTGCTGGCTCTGACTGGTTCTACTTCTAAAATTGAGCGTAAGCCCCTGCCGCCGGATGATCCCACCCAGCGCCGCCCGGATATTACCCTGGCCAAGCAAAAGCTGGGCTGGGAGCCTACCATCATGCTGGAAGAAGGCCTGAAAAAGACCATTGCCTACTTTGAGCAGCGATTAAGGCAGGTTTAAAAGGCTTTTTTGGCTTTTCTATCCAGATAGTCCTGCAAAATACGCATGGCGGCGGCTTGATCGACCACGCCTTTTTTGCGGTGGCGAGAGCTTTGAATGCCCATATCCCGCAAGGATTGCTCGGCCATTTTGGAGGTTAGTCGTTCATCCATAAAAGCGACTTCAACCTTCAGCCCTTCGGTTAAAATAGCGCCAAGCTCTCTGGCCTTTTGGGCGGAAATGCCCTCTTCTCCGCTCATGTGCAGGGGCAATCCAATAATTACTTCCCGAATCTCATAGCGATCACAAATGGCGGCCAGCTCGGGCAGCAGATCCTTGCCTTCGTAATTGCTCAGTGTATCCAGTCCCACCGCAAAGTTACCGAACGGATCGCTGACGGCTAAGCCCAAGCGCTTTTCTCCGGGGTCTATGCCCAAAATGCGCCGGGGTAACAGATCTTCTTCTAAGCTCATGGTTCCAGTTCCCAGGCGGTTAAAACCGCATCTACCAAATGCTCAAAGGCTTCGCTGTTTTGCAATTCCGAAGCGCTTTGAGCCCCTTGCTTCAGGCGCAACAAATCTTCTTCCACGCAGCGGCGGCCATAGTGCTTAATAAAGCCATCCAGCGGGGTTTCTACCCCTTGATAGGTCAGCAACTTTTGTACCTCGGTGGCCGCCAACCCGGCAAAGGTGGAGGCTTTTTGCTCCATTAGCAAATAAGCGGAATCGGCCAGCCGGTTGGTTAAAATGGCTTTCCATTCGCTATTCAAAAGCCCATGTACCATGGCTTCCGCCAGGTTATCCAGCGTGGCGATAAAAGCGGTTTCCAGTTGTTTGAGCTTGCTGTTTTTTTCGGCGTCGGTGGCCTCGGCCATGGCGCGGGCGCAGACATCCAGCACATCTTCCAAAATGGTGGTCACCACTGCGTGATCGCCTTCTTCCAGAAACCAGGTGCTGAAATCCGGGTGCTGATAAAGGCTGACGCTGGCTTGATGCCAATTAGGGTTGGCCCACGGCGCACTAATGGCAGCCACATCCAAAGGGGCCAGGGTCAACAGATCAGGGTCTTGCAGTAATGCTTTCCAGCAGCTGTATTCATAAGGAATCCGAAATTTGTGCTGGTGGTTGATGGCCTCGGCGGCTTGCAGTTTTTGCAGGCAATAAATGGGTGGGGTGTGAACCTTGGTGTTTTCTTCATGGAATTTTTCAATCAGTTTGTGGAAATCCGGCTTGGACAGCTCGTAAAATCCAAAGCAGTCGATAATGCCATGTAAATCGTTAATGGCCACGCTCATCATGCAAATGTCGCCGTTTTCCCGTTCCCGGCTAATGACAATGCCCTGATTGCCAATGCCATCGGGAATGGTGGCAAAACACTGGTAAATTTCGGTTTGCTCCACCAAAGAATGCCGCTCGGTCAGCTCTTGCCGGGCTTCTTCCAGTTTGTCTTCCCGGTAAAGCCCCCCAATTTTGAGGGCGTTGATGGACTTTTTGATCACCTTCATTAGTTTGGGATCATCAGCAAACCAGTCCTGATTGTCGGCCAGAAACAACGCCGCTTTTTTAGAGCGGGTTTCACCCAGTAAACCCAAAATCAGTTCCTGGGTTTGGTGGGGGGGCAGGGCCAAAATGGCGGGCAAAAAGATATTCAACAGGTACTCAACCGGATAATCGGCTTGCAGGGAGCTGATCAGGTTGCATTGCTCATCTACCGGCAGGGAAAAAATAAAGTCGATAAAATCAATCAGGGCTTCCGGGTTGCGGGTGGAAACCTCTAGCATGCGCTCGGTTTCCCGGTTAATCAGCCCTGCCGGGTCATCCAGATAGTCCAGATACAGGTTGGGGTCGGTTTCATCGCCCAGCTGCCTTAAAATGACATTGGCGGCGTCCTTGACCTCATCACTGGTTTTGGGGTTTTCAATAAGCGCCCACAACGGTTTTTGCAGGCTATCAATACTGCCCAGTTCCATTAACAGTTCAGAAATGACCTGAATCAGGCGCAAACTGCTTGCCCGTTGCAGCTCTTTCACCAAAATACGCTGGACGGTTTCCTGATCCTGAATGGTTCGCAAGCGCTTGAGCTGCTTGTTTTTCTCCAGTCGGGAAGGGTCATCCAGAGTGTTCAGGAAATCAATAACCGACAGCACTTCGCTGCGAATAAAAAGCTTGGAGGATGGGGGTGGTGTTTGGCTCATAATTCAAATTGTATTACATTACTTTCTTTAACAGGTTTCCCGAATCAAGATAAAAAATAAGGCAAGCCTTAAGGACGAGCCGGTTTTTATAAGGGAAACACTTTTACATCAGCCGATAGCGCAAACTGGGAGAAAACCAGAGTTGTCCTTTAAAATGAATGCTATTATTGCCTCTATCGCTTCCGGCAGTATTGCCGAGGAGTTGGGTTTGCAGCCCGGAGATGCGCTGCTGGCCATGAATGGTTCCGATGCGCTGGAAGATATGTTTGACTACCAGTTTGAAGTCTCGGGTTCAGAATACCTTGAATTGCGAGTTCTGCACAACAACGGTTCGGAGGAAATTTACGAGGTGGAGAAAGAGGAAGACGATGATTTGGGCATTGTCTTTACCTCTCCGGTGTTTACGCCTATTAAAACCTGTAATAACGCTTGCCCCTTTTGCTTTATCGATCAGCAACCCCAAGGGCTACGGGCCAGCCTGTATGTAAAGGATGATGACTACCGTCTTTCCTACTTTGCCAATACCTATATCACGCTCACCAATCTGACCCCTCGGGATCGGGAACGCATTGCCCGTTTACGTCCCGGCCCATTGTATATTTCAGTGCATTCCACCGTACCAGCGGTGCGGGAAGTGGCCCTGAAAAACAAAAAGGGCGGCAACATTATGGTGGAACTGAGTTGGCTGAAAAGCCTTGAAGTGCCCTATCATTGCCAAATCGTTATTTGTCCGGGGCTGACCGATGGGGATAGCCTGCGTCAATCCTTGAGCGATCTCTATACCTTGCGCCCTCAAGCCATGTCCGTGGCGGTGGTGCCGGTAGGCTTAACCCAATACCGGGATCACCTCTCGGAGCTGACCCCCGTGGATCAGCAAAGCGCCGCAGGGGTGATTGCCATTGTGGAAGCGTTTAAGGCCCAGCATGCCGATGCCGCCGATTTTGTATTTCTTTCCGATGAGTTTTACTTTAAGGCAGGGCTGCCGTTGCCCGCTTACGGCGAGTACGGGGATTTTCCGCAACTGGATGACGGGGTAGGCACTGCCCGCATGCTGCTGGAAGATTTTTTCAACCTGGAAGCCACTTTGCCAGCCAGCGTGAACCCGTCCTTCAACGTGCTATTGCTAACCGGAAAGCTGGGGGCCATGATTTTACAACCCATTGCCACCCGCTTAAACGCCGTGGATGGCCTTTATGTGGATTTGCTGGCCGTAAAAAGTCAGTTTTGGGGGGATTCTGTAGACGTGGCCGGTTTGGTTACCGGCGAAGATATTCTGTCAACCTTGTCTCAAATGGATATTTCAGGTTATCGCTCGGCCATCATCCCCTCGGTAATGCTTAAGCAATCTACAGAAACTTTTTTAGATGGTAAGACTGTGAGCGAAATTTCTCAGGCTCTGGGTTTGCCCTTTCAAATCGTTCAGGATTCTTACAGCGCCAAAGAGTTGGTGGACAAAGTTTTTTCGGAAGCCGCCCTTTCAGTTTAAAGCCCTGTTGTTTAAAAACTCTGTTGAAAGCTTTGTACGAGGATGGCCCGATAAAGCGTGGTTTAGCCCAGTTGCTTTAAGCGTTGCATGGCCTTCATGGCGTTTTCCGGCTGATTGGCTTCCACATACACCGAGGCCAGTTGTTGTAAAGCGCTGGTGTATCGTGCCTTATCCTTGGCCTGCTTGGCTGCGCCCAGTGATTGCTGATAACTGGCAATGGCCTTGGGGTATTCCCTATTTTTTCGGTAAGCGGCCCCTAAATTGGTTTGCAAATCGCTGCGAACCCCCGGCGGAATGGTTTGGGTGGGCATTAGGCTGGCTGCTTGTTGCAAGGCTTTAATCGCTTCGGTGGTATCGCCGGTGCGCAAGGCAATGCTGCCCAGGTCATTCAGCGAGCGCAGCTGGGTTTGGGGGTCGGCATGCAGTGCGTCCAGTGCGGCTACTTGTTGATAGTAGCCTTTGGCCCTTTGGGAATCGCCATGATCTTCCAGAATGGAGGCCATGGCGTGTAAGGCGTTGGATTGCTTAAGGGGCAATGCCGCCTGCTCAAACTGTTGAGCGGCCTGATCATAGGCATGCACCGCTTTTTCCCAATGTCCGGCCTGATCGTAAATTTTGCCCCGCAGCCCCCAAACCTTGCCCGCCCACTCCGGCTTGTTCTTATCCGCCAGCAAATCAAGGGCGGCTTGTAGCTTTTCATCGGCCCGATCATAGTGCTTTTGCTGCTGCTCTGCTTTCGCTGCTTCAATCAGGCTTTTGAGTTCGGATTTGGCGGAGATTTTTAAACCCAATCCGTCTGCTTCCAGCACTTCGGCGGATGCGTCCGTCAGGTTTTGTCCCGCTGTTTCTTCGTGCAAAGGCTTTTGAGTGGCCACCGTGGTTTCTTCAGCGGAAATATCCGCTTTGTAGTCAATATCCTGGGTCAGTAAGGCATCTACCCATTCTCTAACCACTTTGGAAGGTTGACCCAGCGCTTTGCCAATGTACTGATCCAGCGTATTGGCCGCCGTGCGCAGGCTGTGTTTGATAAAGCCCACCTCGGGCTGATCCTTGCCCGCCTGATAGCGAACCACATTCAGATAGGCCGATACTTCCTGCTGGGTATTTTCGTCCGCTCCCAAGGCGGTCATGGTGTTTCTGAAGTCATGGATGACATCGTTCAGCGGAATTTTTTGAAACTGGTTGTATTGAACCGCTTTTAAACCGGAAGCCGATTGACCGGCAGAAACCGTGTCGGTCGGTTCATTGCTGGCAGGCGCCCAGCCGGGTTTGGGTTCCGCGTCCGCAGGAATGGGGCCACGGCCATTTCCGGCGTTTTGGGAACGCTGGTAAGGGGCAATTAGCGGGGTGTAAATACGAGACACCATAGTTCAGGCTGCTCCGGCCATTGCATTGGCTTTACTCAACTGATCGGTCACATTCAGGCCGATTCGCTCTATTTGCCATTTCGACCAATGGGGGGCGAAGTTCAGCGGGCCTGTTGAAAGATCCTGCGTTTGCAGGAGCTGTTCAAAAGACCTGTTGAAAGTGTATGCAGAAAAATCAATCCCGCCAGTGGTGATGAATGATAAACGGGCATGGCGCATCGCAAAATAACGGCAAGCGCTGTTGATTATTTTCAGGCGGATGCAACCGAATTAAAAACGATTGGCAAACCAGTTACCGGAAGAAGAGGCGCTGCCGGTAGGCGGAGGCGGGCTAAAGCATTCTCTTAACTGGGGAGGCAGCTTGCTGTAATAAATAGACAGCCCGTGATGATAGGTATAAAACTTGAAAAAGTTGAACCCCAAATACCAGATAACCGTGAGCAACTCCATACCAAAAATGAACGAAACATTGGCCTTGAAGCCGATGAAATCATGAATGTCCACGCTGCTTAACAGCCATGCGATTTCCGCAAAAATACCGAGTAATAACAGCAGATAAGCAGGAAACAGCACATACACATAAGGAGAGCAGAAGGCAATGCGCCCGCACCGCTGCAAAATCAACGGGTTGGGTAAATCTGGCTCGGTAACTGCCACAATATCCCCAAACAAGGAGGTAAGCGCCGTCCAAATGCTGTTTAAAAAGGCAAACAGGGTAAACAGGCCCAGCATCATAATCAGGAACAGTTCAATGGTTAACTGCACAGACAGGCCAATAAACGATAAATCGCTAAAGGTGTTGAACAAATACAATTCCACCAGACCCACCAAAAACGTAATGGTAGCCATCACAATGGGGGGCAGGCAAACCATGGCCACTTGATAGATTTTCCATTGAATCAGGGCGGCCATGCCCCGGTTGCTGTCGGTTTGGTAATCCACATGCAAGGCATGAGGGCGTGGAAACGCATTGGCCCAGGCGGTATAGTAAATGGTTTTGATGCGCAGTAAAAGCTGAAATCCGCCTAAAAAAGCCAGCACCGCAAAGGCGCCTAATTTTATAAAAAAGTAGGTGGGTAAATCGCCAAAGGTGGCCTCTTGTCCGGCGGCCACCATAATCCGGGAGCGAATCCACTCCAGCAGCGGGATAATCAGGCTCTCTCCGGTCAGGATGACAATGGGGGTAATTAATAACAGCAAAACCAGCAACGGAATCACCTGTGGCGGAAGGATCATATCCAAGGCCGACACCCCTGCGGGCAGGGACGGTGGTAGCTCGTAGCTGGTCTTGCTGATTTTGTTACTCATCTGCCTCTGGCATGATTAACCTATGCGGTTACCTGGGGAGAGTCTTCTTTTTGGGCGGGTTTTTCATCGGTTTTTTCAAACACGATTTCTCCATCTTTCAGGCTGGCTGCGATGTTATCGCCTTCCTTAAAGCGGCCCAGTAGAATCTGTTCAGACAATTCGTCTTCCAGCTTCTTCTGAATCACCCGACGCAAAGGACGCGCGCCGTAGGAAGGGCTGTAGCCTTCCTTGGCCAACTCGTCTTTGACATCGTCTGGTACCACTAAACCCATGCTTTGGGTACTTAAGCGCTTGATCAGATCCTGCAACATGATATTCACAATGTTGCGAATTTCTTCCTTGGTCAACTGGTGGAAGATGATGGTGTCATCCAGACGGTTCAGGAACTCGGGACGGAACATTTTTTTCATTTCGTCCATCACGGTTTCCTTCATTTTTTCATAGCGCGCCTTTTCATCATCATCGCTCACCGAAAAGCCCAGCGGAGACGGGTTTTCGATGCCCCGTGCGCCCACGTTGCTGGTCATAATGATAATGGTGTTCTTGAAGTCCACGCTGCGGCCTTTGGAATCGGTCAGGCGACCGTCATCCAGAATTTGCAGCAACAGGTTGAACACATCCGGGTGTGCTTTCTCGATTTCATCGAACAGGATGACCGCATAGGGCTTACGACGCACCATTTCGGTGAGTTGTCCGCCTTCGCTGTATCCAACATAGCCGGGAGGCGAGCCAATTAGCTTGCTAACCGTATGACGTTCCATGTATTCGGACATATCTACCCGAATAATGTTGTCCTGAGAACCAAAGAAGTAATCGGCCAAGGCTTTGGCCAATTCGGTTTTACCCACCCCGGTGGGACCGCTGAAAATAAAGGAACCGATGGGCCGGTTGGGATTTTTCAATCCAACCCGAGCTCGCCGAATGGCCTTGGAAATGGCAGTGACCGCATCGTGCTGGCCAATGACCCGCTCGTGCAATGTCTCTTCCATTTTAAGCAGCTTTTCAGATTCGCTTTCGGTTAGCTTGGAAACCGGAACGCCGGTCCAGCTGGACACGATGTGGGCGATATGCTCGGCGGTAACCAGAATTTTCTTGTCTTCTTGCTGCTTTTTCCAGTCTTCCGACATTTCCCGGATTTTTTCCCGCAGCTCGGCTTCTTTATCACGCAAGTCGCTGGCCGTCTCAAACTCCTGGTTACGGATGGCCTGTTCTTTGTCGCGAATGATGCCTTTCAAGTCCTTTTCCAGCACTTTACCTTCCGGCGGCAGGGCGCTGGAGGATAAGCGAACTCTGGAGCTGGCTTCATCAATTAAATCAATGGCTTTGTCTGGCAAAAACCGATCGGCGATATAACGGGAAGACAACTTGGCAGCCGCTTCCAGCGCTTCATCGGTGATGGTCAGTTTGTGGTGCGCTTCATATTTTTCACGCAGTCCCCGCATGATTTCGATGGTTTCATCCACCGAAGGCTCTTCCACCATAACGGGTTGAAAACGACGCTCTAGGGCGGCGTCTTTTTCAATGTGCTTTCTGTACTCGCTGATGGTGGTTGCGCCAATGCACTGCAACTCGCCTCTGGATAAAGCGGGTTTCAGGATGTTGGCAGCGTCAATGGCCCCTTCAGCGGCACCCGCCCCAATTAAGGTGTGTAATTCATCAATGACCAAAATGATGTTGCCGGATTGACGGATTTCATCCATCACCTTTTTCAGGCGCTCTTCAAACTCACCCCGGTACTTGGTACCAGCAACCAGTAAGCCGATATCCAGCTGAACGATTTTTTTATCATTCAGGATTTCCGGCACGTCGCCATTTACAATGCGCTGGGCCAAGCCTTCGGCAATGGCCGTTTTGCCCACGCCGGGTTCCCCGATGAGTACCGGGTTATTTTTGGAACGACGGCCCAGGATTTGAACCACCCGTTCAATTTCTTTTTCACGACCAACCACAGGGTCCAGTCGCTGTTCCTGAGCGGACTGGGTCAGGTTGGTGGAAAATTCATCCAGGGTGGGGGTTTTGCTGCGTCCCGGTGTAGCCGTGGTGGCGGCTCCTCGGGTTTCACCCAGCATACGAATCACGTTGCTTCTAACCTTGGTCAGATCCACGCCTAAATTTTCCAGCACCCTTGCGGCCACGCCTTCGCCTTCGCGAATCAGGCCCAGCAACAGGTGTTCGGTACCAATGTAGTTGTGTCCCAACTGCCGGGCTTCATCCCACGACAGTTCCAATACTCTTTTGGCCCGTGGGGTAAACGGAATTTCCACGGCCACAAAGCCTGAGCCTCGGCCAATAATCTTCTCAACTTCAGCGCGCGCTTCCTTCAGGTTCACGCCCATTCCCTTGAGGGTTTTGGCAGCGATTCCAGTGCCTTCGCCAATCAGACCCAGCAAGATTTGCTCGGTGCCCACAAAGTTGTGGCCTAACCGACGCGCTTCTTCCTGCGCCAGCATGATGACTTTGATTGCTTTTTCTGTAAATCTTTCAAACATACGCGCCTCAGATATAAACCGATCTCTCAGTAAACATTCTAGTATTAATTTGTGAAAGAGGCGACAAACATCCGTAAATCTCTCACAAAGCCGTCGCTTCCCTCACTTCACGTTTCTAGTCTATCCTATCGGGGACACCCGTACAAGAGCATAGAAGCTCTGAACTTCAGAATTTAATGTTTTTTTCAGGACTTTAGGGGGTTAGTGTACTGATGGCATGTCCAAATTGTTCAGGTGAAACCCGTGAAACCGACCGCTATTGTTCAAACTGCGGGATTGAGTTATTCAAAAAGCCTCAAGGGGACAGTCAAGCGCCAAAAACGATATTTGGGGTCAGCTTTTTGACCGTGACTTTGTTGGGCAGCGTGGTGCTGTCGGTTTTGCTGAGCGCGTTGTTTGGTTTCCCGGTTTTTTTGCTGGCCGGTTTTTTGCCATTACTCTGGCAACGGCGAGGCCGCTAAGCTGGCCAGCTCCATTTCGGTAAGGGGGCGCAGCTGCCCGATGGGCAAATCCTGAACTTGCACGGGGCCCAGCGATACCCGGTGCAGTGTTTTAACCCGGTAGCGCAGTTCAATCAGAGTGCGCCGAATTTGCCGGTTAAAGCCCGTAATCAGTTCCACCCGGTAGGTGGGCGGGTTGCCGTTTAGGACTTCCACCCGTGTCATTTTGGCCAGCTTGTTTTCCGGGGTGAGCAGCACGCCGGTTTTCAGTTGTTGCAAATCCGCTGGCTCAAGGGGGCGGTCTAGCGTAATTTCATACACTTTGGGCAGGTGAAAACGGGGATGGGTTACTTTGTAAATAAAATCGCCATCGTTGGACAGAATTAAAGCCCCGCTGCTGTCCTGATCCAGTCGGCCTGCCGGATCCACGGCCCGGAACTCCTGAGGCACCATTTCATAAAAGCTTTTTTGGGCCTTTCCCGCTTTACGGCTAGTGACATAGCCCACGGGCTTATTCAGCAGCAAATAAACTTTTTGGGGCGATTTCAGGGGTTGCCCGTTTACGGTGATTTGATCCACTTGCGGATCAACCTTGGCGCCCATTTCAGCCACCACTTGCCCATTCACTTGGACTTTGCCCTGGGCAATCAAAATGTCCGCTTTTCGACGGGCGCAATAGCCGCTATCGGCAATGGCTTTGTTCAGTCTGATCATGTCAAATTCAATTGTCCTGCTTGGTGTAAGCGCACATGCTGAAACAATCCCAACTGGCAGGATTCCTCATGGATAACCGCACAGCCCAGCTCACGGGCTAAATGCAAAGCGGCCTCATAGTCCGATTGGGAGTATAACACCCATTCACCCCTAATTTCACCTTGGGCGTGAATTTCCACCCGATCGGCATAAATATGAAAGGCCCCTTGGGGGTTGCCGTTCTTCAGTCGGCCCAAGGCCCTGTTTAACGCTTGTTCTGGTTGAATGTTCAAGCTTTTCATGGCAATCAGGGTGCGAATCAGGGCGTCTTCCAGCGAGGCCTGGGTGGTGAGTAACTGGTCTTCATCAAAGGAATCCAGAGCAAAGCGGGCGGTTTCCAGCAAGCGGCCCAGCGCTTCTCGAGACGTGGCGGGCGAGCCTTGTTGCAAGCAGGCCAAACGTTGCGCTTCCGTCAGCGATAAAGGGGTTTCTCTCGGTTTGGTTTTTAGGGCGCTTGTTGTCATCGATCAATCCACCATTCCAGCCTTTATTCTAGCCGAAACGGGAACAAACCCCGCAATGTGAAGGCGTATTTTTTACAGTTTGCCTTTCACGCTTTCTTTGGCGTAACCGGTCATTTCCACATAAGCATCGCCTTGCACCGCTTTTCCGGCTCGGCTGCCGCTGACATGAGAACTACCTTCCCAGTAAGCCACTTTGGTTGAGCCACGGGTGTAAAGCTCCTGATTTTCAAAGCTGGGGGTCACGGTTAATTTCAGTTTTTCAGAGGGAACCGCCACTTGCCAACCCATGGGGTAGGTGCCTTTGCTGGTGGGGCTGGTCCACTTTTTGCCGCTTTCAGTCACTTTAAAATCACTCAGGTTTAAGTGGCGGCTTTGGCCTTGCGCGTTAACCCAGGTGCCGCTGGAGTTGGGATCCACGGTGCCGTCTTCCCGGCGCAGCAGGTACAGCATCAATTCGGTGTTATCGCTTAGTTGCACGCTAAACCAGTCCCAGCCGGTTTGCTCCCGGCTAAGCTGGTTGCTGCCAAACTCGTGATCCATCCATGAAAGTCCGCTCACTGGTTCGGCTTTGCCGTCTATCAAAAGAATGCCATCCGTTTTTAAGCGGGTTAACGAGTAATAATGCGAGGCACAGCCCACGCAACTGGCTTTTTGGCTAATGCCGCCTTTTCCATGGATGACCGGCTGTTTCTCGCTGGCCAGCAACAGGTGAACTTCCTGCTTGCCATCCGGGGAATTGGCCCGCAGCACCATTTGGTTTCCCAGCAATTCGGCCAACCAGAGTTCATTCCACACGTAGTAGGTATCGCTTCTGGCCCCGGCCAGGTTTAAACCGGCCCGGTTCAGCTTTTCACTGTAGTGAAAGGTTTTTTGGGTTTCATCGCTTAAAGCAAAGTGGGTGGCATACAGGTTGTTGGTGTTCCAGGCAGAAGGGGTGTTGCTGCGAATGGCGGGGTCATTGCCAATGCGAAAAAAGGTCAGCTCGTATCCATAGCGCTTGCCCGCTTTGGTTTTTAAATGGCCGGTGTAATACCACCATTCCGTTTTGTAAGCGTCGTGGGATGCGTGATCTCGGGGGAATTGGTAGGTGTAGCCGGACAAAGCGGGCTTGTACTGAAAACCCAGCGCAAAAGGCACTAGCAAAATCAGGCCCAGTGCGGGTAATCCCCACAAGGGCAGACGTTTTAAAATGGACTGAAGAGAGGGCATGGACGTTACTCCGTTTTAATCACTTGCGGGGCGGGGGTTTTAGCGGCCAATCGGGCAGGGATAATGCCGGACACAATGGAGGTGAACATCACCAGGGCGAAGGATTGCAACAGAAACACCCAGGGCAGTTCAAAGCGAATGGTCCAGCCAAACGATTGTTTGTTAATGACATAAACCAGCAGGAAGGATAAGGCAAAGCCCACTGCCATGCCGCTGAGGGTGCCAAACACCCCTAACAGCCCTGCCTTAACCAGTACAATTTTGCCAATCTGGCGGTCGGTGGCCCCTAGATATTTTAAAAGTCCAAATTCCCGACGGGCCTCTAAAACCAGCGCGAAGAGGGCGTTCATTACCGCCAGCAGGGCCACCGCAATGGCAATCACATGCAAGGCGTAGGTAATGGAAAAGGTGCGATCGAAGATGCGAAGCACATTGTCCCGCAGTTCCTGATTGCTGCGAATATCCAGCCTGCTTTGCCCCTTCAGCCGGGTTTGAATGGCTTCCCGAACCTGTTCAGCGCTGACCCCCTGCTTCAGGTACACAGCCAGATTGCTGATGCGATCATCTTTATAAAATTGTTTGTACCAAAGCCGGGGCATGATGATGTAGCCTAAATCGCTGGAATAATCATAGTAAACCCCTTGTACCCGGAAGGGTTGCAAGCCGGTAGGAGTGGCTAAGGTAATTGTTTCGCCCTTTTTCACCCCATGACGGGTAGAAAAGGCCTCAGTTACAATGACAGAAGGGCTGGTCATCACTCGCTTTAAAACGGCTTCCGGTTTTTCATCATCAATAAAAAGCAGGTTACCGTATTTGGCCAGTACCTGAAATTGACCAATGCCCAAGTTGGTGGGATTGCCTTTGTACTGAATCGGGAATTCATAAAAATCATCCACTGCCGCCACGCCCGGAAGCTGGCGAATGGTTTGGATGGCTTGCAATTGAATGCGGCCAGTTTGCTTGCCGTCAAACTTGGATACCGGTTCAATCCACAAATCGGCTTTCAGGGTTTGTTCTACCCAGGTAATCACTGTTTGCCGAAAGCTGCTGATCATCACCGCCAAACTGACCATCATGGCAATGCCAATCATCAGGCTGGCCACAGAAACAGCGGTGCGTCCCAAAGCCCCCCGCAAAATCAATCCGGCCAGTCGGGCCTCAATGCCAAAGCATTGTTGCAACAGGGGCAGTAATCGGCCCAGGGCTATTTTCAGGATTAACGGCATCCATAAGGCGGCGGCTAAAATAGCGCATAATGCCGATATAAACCCAAAAATGGGCAATCCGGCAACGGGGGGCTGAAAAGCGGCCCCCAAAGCGCCTGCCGCAAACAACAGGCCTATCAGGCTCAGTTTGCCGGAGGCCTGAAAAATTTTAGATTCATAGGAGGCCCGCTTGCTGGCCTCGGCGGGAGAGACGGCGGTGGCTTCCAGCACCGGGGCCAAAGCGCCTACAAAGGTCATAAAAAGCCCAAAGCAAAAGGCTTGGGCCACCAGCCAGGGGTTGATAGAGAAAGAATCCAGCACTTGTCCGGTATATAGGGCCGCCACCGTTGTGGCCACCGCCTTAATGGCAAACTGGGACAAAAAGATGCCGAAGCCCAAGCCAATGATGGTGCCAATCAGCCCGATAATCAGGGCTTCGATAATAAACAATCCGAAAATTTGTCGCTTGGAAAAACCAATGGCCCGCAAGGTGCCTATTTCGGGCCTGCGCCGAATAATGGTGATGGACATGGTGTTGTAAATGAGGAAAACCCCCACCAGCAGGGCGATAAAACTCAGGGTGGTCAGGTTGTACTGGTACGATTTCACCATTTTTTCCACCTGTTCCCCTTTTTGGGTGGGTCGGTGGGCTTCCACACCAGGTGGCAACTGGTGTTTCAGTTTTTCTTGAACCACGGAAACGGCGGCATCGGGTACGAATACATCAATTTTGCTGATTTGCCCGCGCAGTCCGAAGGCTTGCTGTGCGGTTGATAAATCCATCACCGCAATTTGCCCGCCGTAGGCATCTCCCAACTCCCCACGGGACAGGATACCGGCTACCGTAAAGCGGGAAGTCCCGTCGTTCAGGTACAAATTAAAAGTATCACCGGGCTTTAGGGCGTGTTTTTTGGCCAGATTTTCGCCCACATAGGCGTGATAGGGCTTCAAAATATCAAAGGGGTTGGCGGAGCTGCTGAGGAGTTGGCTATTGTCTGCCGAATCGCTCTGAAGGTTGGAGAGCATGTCCACCCCCAGCATGCGAACCACTTCCGGTGATTCTTCTGGCGATTGATCCGGCGACTCTTTTGGCGATTCTGTCAGGCTATTTGCCGCTCCTGAATTGGCCCATAAAGCGGTTTGTTCAATTCCTGCCGAAAACCGGCTGGGCTCTTGGCCCGGAATCATCCAAATCCACTGAAGCTGGGTCAGTAGCTGTTCATCCAGCACATCGCTTTGGGTGGGATAGATGGTGAGGGTGCTTTTGCCGCTAACCCGGTTGATGCTGTCCTTGAAATTGCCCAAGGCCATCTCATTGGCCAGATTAATGGCTAACAAAATGCCCACGCCCAACGCAATGCCCAAAACGGTGAGCAGGGTTCTCAGCTTATTTTGGCTTAATGAGCGCAGAATAAGCCGGGGAATCCATTTGAGATAGTTATTCATGGCGAATTTGCCCGTCCCGCATCCGAACAATCCGGTGAGCGCAGGCGGCGGCTTCTTCGCTGTGGGTGGCCATCAAAATAATCGGCCCGCCTTCGCCAGCCAGTCCTTTCAGTAATTCCAAAATGGCGCCACCATTTTCAGTATCCAGATTGCCGGTGGGTTCATCGGCCAAAATGACTTTGGGTTGATGTACCAAGGCTCTTGCAATGGCCACCCGCTGCATTTCTCCGCCCGATAGCTGGGAGGGGAAAAAGTCGGCTCTATGGCTCATGCCCACTTTGTCCAGAATGGCGCTTACTTTTTTTTGCCGTTCCGCTTCCGGTAAACGGTCATCCAAATCCAGCGGCAACGATACATTTTCTTGCACTGTTAAGGTGGAGAGCAAATTGAAAAACTGGAAAATAAAGCCTAGTTCTCTGCGTCTAAAATCCGTCAGCTCTTTTTCGCTTTTGCCCACAATGGGCGCTCCGTGGAATAGTACTTGGCCTTGTGAGGGTTGATCGATGGTGCCCAAAATATTGAGCAGGGTGCTTTTGCCGCACCCACTGGGACCCATCAGGGCCACAAACTCACCGGGCTGAATGGAAAGATTGATGCCTTTCAGCGCGTTGACCTGATGCTCGCCGTATTGTTTATGCAGGTTTTGAATTTCGATGACAGGTTGAGATGAAGCTGACATGATGCGGTTTGGCCTTCTGGCTTTTATGAACAGTTACAACAACGGCTGAGCCTGTGTTTTTAGCACTTCCAGCGCTTTTTGCTGATGAGTTTCCGGCTTGAGCTGAGACGAATAGGCCAGCCGGATGCTACGATCCGGGGCGATCACAAAGGTAACCCTTCCGGGTAGCAAGCCCAGCGATTTTTTAACGCCAAAAGCCTTGGCCACTGCGCCGCCGGGGTCACTGAGTAATGGGTAAGGCAATTTTTGACTGTCGCTAAAATTCTGGTGCGATTCGCTGGCATCCCCGCTCACCCCTAGCACCAAGGCCCCCAAGTCCTTAAAATCATCGTAGGCATTGCGAAAGGAGCATACCTGGGCGGTGCAGCCGGGGGTGTTGTCTTTGGGGTAGAAAAACAGCACCACCCAATGGGTTTTCAGCAGCTCATACAGCTGGAACGTTTGACCCTGACTGTCTGATAATTGGAAATCAGGGGCGGTGTCGCCGGTTTGTAGGGTGGGTGGTGTGTCTAAAAAATGAAGCATCGTCCCTCCAGTGTACCACTTGGTAACATGCGTTTCAGCAATGGCTTTATAAATGTTCCGCTATCATCCCTGATTTTTAAGCGGGTGATCAACCTGCCGTCTGGTTTAGTTTTTGTTAGCATGAACCAGTGGCATTCGATTCATGGAATGTCCTGAGTTTGATTCTTTCAAAATCCTGTTCAGGCTCATCTATATCATTATCATTACAAGTTAGTTTGTTGGATTTTTGGCCATGTCCTCTTCCTTTCAACCGCAGGCTCCCTTTTTAACAACCGCCGACCTTCAGCAGGCCGTTGATATCCTCAAGGCGGGTGGGCTGGTGGCCTTTCCCACCGAAACGGTTTACGGGCTGGGCGCTCATGCTGAAAATGCGGATGCTTTGGCCAAGTTGTACGCGGTTAAAGGCAGGCCAACCCGCCACCCGGTAATTGTGCATTTAGGCCATGCGGATCAACTGGGCGATTGGGCTGTTGAGATTCCAGAAATGGCCTATCGCTTGGCTGCCGCCTTTTGGCCGGGACCTTTAACCTTGATTTTAAAACGATCCAGCCGGGTGCCAGACGCGGTTACCGGTGGTCAGGATACGGTCGGGCTTCGGGTGCCGGATCATCCGGTGGCACTGGCTTTGCTGCAGGCTTTTGGCGGCGGCATAGCAGCCCCATCCGCCAATCGGTTTGGCCGCTTAAGCCCCACTAGCGCCGCCCACGTTTGGGATGACTTGGGTCAGGATGTGGATGCCATTGTGGACGGGGGCGTCTGTCAGGTGGGTGTAGAATCCACCATTGTGGCTTTTCAGGATGGACAGCCCATCATCCTCCGGCCCGGTATGATTACCCCGGAGCAAATTCAGGCCGCCTTGCAGTCCGAGTTCAGGCCCGAAACCGGCAATGCCGCTTCCGTCACTCGGGCCCCCGGAACCTTGGCCAGCCATTACGCACCCCGAACGCCCTTAAAACTAGTCAGTAAAAATGCGCTGAATGAGGCATTAAGCCGTTTGCAGCCCGATCAACAGATTGGGGTGCTGTCTTTTTCTGCTGCCATTGATGACCATGCCGCCGCCTGGGCTACCATGCCAGCATCGCCTCAGGCTTACGCAAGGCAATTGTATGCCAAACTCCGGGAGCTGGATGCTTTAAAGCTTTCTTGTATTTGGGTAGAGCAGGTTCCAATGGAAGAAGGCTGGTCTGCGGTTTCTGATCGCTTGAACAGGGCCGCTTTTCAGGGGTAAGTGGCTCGTTGCGGTCGGCAGTTCTGAAAAAAGAGGGGTTGTTTGGGCAAATGCTGGGCTGAAAGCAGATACTGCTTGAAACAGTTACAATAAATACTTAAGCGTTTGGCAGGCAGGAAACGAACGGGCGATGGCAGGACGATTTAAGCAGATACTTTTCAAACCGTTTCATAAATTTTTTCAATTGCAAACCTCGGGTGGGATTTTATTGTTGTTGGCAACCGTTGTGGCCTTGTTTTGGGCCAATTCCCCCTGGCGAGAAGCATATGAGTGGCTGTGGCACTTGCCATTCGGCTTAAGGTTGAATCAGTTTGAATTTGTGCGGCCTTTGCACTTTTGGATTAATGACGGTCTGATGGCCATCTTTTTCTTTGTGGTGGGGCTGGAAATCAAGCGGGAGCTGTGGGTGGGTGAGCTGTCTTCCCCTCGCAAGGCGGCGCTGCCTTTTATGGCCGCTTTGGGGGGTATGCTGTTTCCGGCCCTGTTGTATGTGCTGATTACCGGCCTGCAAAATCCTGCCTATATGTCGGGCTGGGGTATTCCTACGGTAACGGATATCGCCTTTGCGCTGGGCGTTTTGGCCATTTTGGGGGATCGGGTGCCGGTGGGGCTGAAAGTATTTTTGACCGCTTTGGCCATTATCGACGATTTGGGGGCCATTGTGCTGATTGCGGTGTTTTACTCTCAAGGGCTGCATCTGGAATATTTGGGATCGGCGTTGGGGGTGTTGCTGGTGTTATTCGCCCTGAACCGTTTGCGGGTAGATACGCCGTTGCCCTATGCCTTTTTGGGGGTCCTGCTTTGGGTAACCATTCTTCAATCGGGCCTGCATACCACCATTGCCGGGGTGTTGTTGGCCTTTACCATCCCTGCCAGTTCCCGAATTAACCCGCACGATTTTTATCAAAAGGGGCAAAGCTGTTTGCAACGCTTTAACGCCGCAGATGGCGCTCAGGTTTCTGGAATGATGCTGACCAACCAGGAGCATCAGGCCAGTGTGCAGGAACTGGAACTGTTATGCGAGGAAGTCCAGTCTCCCTTGCAAAAGTTGGAGCATATTCTCCACCCTTGGGTCAGTTATGGCATTTTGCCCCTGTTTGCGTTGGCCAATGCGGGTGTATCTTTGCCAGCGGATGGGCCACTTGCCGTTTTGGCGCATCCCATTGGCATCGGCATTTTGGCAGGGCTAATGCTGGGCAAGCCTTTGGGCATTCTGGCGCTTTCATGGTTGGCGGTTCGCTTGGGGTTGGCGGAGCTGCCTCAGGGTGTTCGGTGGCCTTTGATTGCCGGGGCTGGCATTTTGGGCGGCATTGGCTTTACCATGTCGCTGTTTATTTCGGTGCTGGCGTTTCAATCCGCAAGCTATATTACCGATGCCAAAATGGGCGTGCTGCTGGCTTCGTTGTTATCCGCCTTGCTGGGCATGGCCGTTTTGTGGACGCTATTGCGTGTGCAGCCCAACCATTTAACCGATCAGCAACCCCACTAACACGGGTTTGCTTCTGAAATATGTGTAATTTACCGAGTGGATTTTATTGCAAATTGAAGAATGGATCGACCGTACAAAAATCGGTTGTTCTTATTATCTTATTGATTTTTTAAAATGCCGTCAAGGACTGAGGTCTTTTGTTGTAAAAGCAGTTTACATACGGAATGGACTGATTGAATGAGGGCCTTCTTTTTCCCGCTTGGCGTTCATGTTAGGGCGGATAGGCACGCTTTTGACTGGGCTAGGCAGTGAGCCCAGCTTTTACACTGGGCTCACGAGGGATTAAATGGGAGAAGGGCTAGGCCATGCCCAGCGCGCCAGCGCCAATACCCAAGGCCAGTAGCACCTTTTTAGGGAGGCTAATGGAAGAGGCGGCGCTGCTTACCACGGGTGCAGGGGGTTCTGCCAGCGCTGCGGGTGAAGATGCCACACTTTGTGAGTTGGCAGGGGCTGCTGCTTCGCTTGCCACGGGTTTGTCCGCCGGTGCTTTAGCAGGCGTTTTAGCAGCCGATGGCACTGGCACGGGTTGTTTGGGTGCGGGTGCAGGTTGAGCAGCGGCTGGGGATGGGATGGATGCCACCTCGCCCACATCCAAATCCAGGGCTTTGGCGATTTTAAGGATGGTGGCAGGCTTTAGGCTGTGCTGATTTTTATCCAGCAAGTCCAGCGTTTCACCGTCAATATTTGGGTTTGGCACATCTTTGCCGGTAATGGCCTTTAAAGCGGATTTAATATAGTCATCTCCCGGTGTAAATTCAGCGTCTTCCAAACTGTCAATTCCCCGAAAGGCGCTAAAGCTTGTTTGGGGACGATCAGTGCTTTTGGGCATTACAATCTTGCCTTGATCGCTGAAGATTCTCATAGTTCCCTGGCTGTCGCGGGAGTTAATGTATGAAATGAGTTTTCCATTATTGGAGCGGGCCATCTGTGTGCCAACTTTCGCCAAACTGGGATCTTCAGCCAGCTGCTGCCCGTATACCAGGTTTTGAATTGTGTCAGCAATCAATTCTTCAGTATCGGTGCTAATGTTATCTTGATGAACCGCCTCATGCACCATTAGAGCAGAAAGTACTCGGAAGTCCTCGTACTGATATTTCTGGTCTATTAAAATGCTACGCTTGGTATTTCCGGGTAATAAAATACTGACACCATCTCCATTTTCATAGGGTTTACCCGAAAAATCATCGTGTTTAACTCCTTCGAAAACATCACCTTTATAAACATCAATGGCGCCTTTGCCAGCTGTTTTTACCAAATTGACAATGGCTGCCCGTAGTTGGGGATTAGGAACTTTGGCTTTTAAAATGGGGTCATCAAACAATTGAGCGGCTTTTTTGGCTTTGCTGGCATTGCCATCAAAGCGCTGGGTCAGGCTTTTTTCTAAACCGGCTTTCAATTCGGCCTCGCTCATTGCTTTAACAGGAGCGGAATAATAGGGGCGGCTTTCTGGGTATGAAAAATGGCCCAGAAGATCGATATTTTTAGGAACGAAAGGCGGTTTTTTTAAGAATTCTCTGGCCTTTACATCTTCGGCGTCATCTTGCAAATAAAGCGGGGGGAATTCATCAAGGGGGTTGGTGGTAGTTTGTAATAGCTTCCGGCTGGGTTTGCCTTCGGTTAAGGCCATGTCCTCGTTGCCGTGAATCAGGGCTTCCATTTGGGCCAGCTTTTGGGGGGAAAGGGGCTTGTTGAGGGGGTTGTAATGAAAGGCGTCGGTTAAGTTTTTGGAGTGGGCCGGGTTATTCAAACCCAGGCCATGGCTGTTGTTTTGCAAAGCGGCGGCGCCTCCGGCGGAACCGAGCATCAGGGCGATAAAACCGGCTTGTTTCAAGTTTTTTTTACCAGCGAATTGTGGCTGTTGAGTATGGGTGTGAGGACGAATAGAGGTGGTCACTACGAATATTCCTTATTGATCGATATATGAGGTATATGAGGGAAGGTGAGATAAAAATGGAGGTGATTGAGGTAAAAGGTGAGTTTATTTCCATTGAACTGTTGTCATCCTATGTCAAACCAATTTTTGACAAAAGAATCATTAAAGCAAAAGAAGCAAAAAGCTTTTTCCCAAGCGGAGGCCGGAGTTAGCCCGTAAGCCCAGCTTTTACACTGGGCTTACGGGTATTAAAACGGGAGGGAAAAGGGTTAAGCCATGCCCAGCGCGCCAGCGCCAATGCCTAGGGCCAGTAGCACCTTTTTAGGGAGGCTAATGCTAGAGGCGGCGCTGCTTACCACGGGTGGAAGGGCCTCTTCTAACGGTGCGGGGGAAGACTCTGCGCTTTGTGAGTTGGTGGGGGCGGGTGTTTCGCTTGCTGATTGCGCCTGGGTGGGTTTGTTCGTCGGTGTTTTAGGCACCGCCGAGGGCACCGGTTTTTTGGGTGCTGGGGTGGGTTGATCGGCTGGGGCTGCGGCTGGGATGGATGCCACCTCGCCCACATCCAAATCCAGGGCTTTGGCGATTTTAAGAATGGTGGCAGGCTTTAGGCTGTGCTGATTTTTATCCAGCAAGTCCAGCGTTTCACCGTCCAAGTAGGGATCTGGCACATCTTTACCGGTAATGGCCTTTAAAGCGGATTTTAGGTATTCACTTCCCGGGGTAATTTGGGCGTCTTCCAAGGTTTCAATATTTCGAAAGGAACCAAAATTTGTATTGGGTTTATTGCTGTTGGGCATTACAATCTTGCTTTGATCGTTGAAGATTCTCATATTTCCCTTGCTATCGCGGGAGTTAATGTATGAAAAGAGTCTTGCGTTATTCAAACGGGATATTTCTGTGCCAGCTTTCGCCAAGCTGGGCTCTTCCGCCAGTAGTTGCCCGTGGACCAAGCTTTGAAGTGTATCGGCAATCAATTCTTCCGTATCGGTGCTCGTGTTATCTTGATGAACCGCCTCATGCACCATTAAAGGGGACAGTACTCGGAAGTCCTCGCCTTTAAAATTGGCATCTATCAAAATGCTGCGTTTGGTATTTCCGGGTAATAAAATACTGACGCCATGTCCATTTTCATAGGGCTTTCCCGAAAAATCATCATGTTTAACTTCTTCGAACACATCACCTTTATAAACGTCAATGGCCCCTTTGCCAGCGGTTTTTACCAAATTGACAATGGCCGCCCGCAGTTGGGGATTGGGGACTTTGGTTTTTAAAACGGGGTCATCAAACAATTGGGCGGCTTTTTTGGCTTTGCTGGTATTGCCATCAAAGCGCTGGGTCAGGCTTTTTTCTAAACCGGCTTTAAGTTCGGCCTCGCTCATTGCTTTAACAGGAGCGGAATAATAGGGGCGGCTTTCTGGGTATGAAAAATGGCCCAGAAGATCAGTATTTTTAGGGACAAAAGGTGGTTTTTTTAAGAATTCTCTGGCCTGTACATCTTCGGCGTCATCCTGCAAATAAAGCGGGGGGAATTCATCAAGGGGGTTGGTGGCCGCTTGCAGCAGCTTTCGGCTGGGTTTGCCTTCGGTTAAAGCCATGTCCTCGTTGCTGTGAATCAGGGCTTCCATTTGGGCCAGTTTTTGGGGAGAAAGGGGCTTGCTGAGGGCATTGTAGTTAAAGGTATCGGTTAAGTTTTTGGAGTGAGCCGGGTGATTCAAGCCCAGGCCATGGCTGTTGTTTTGTAAAGCGGCGGCTCCTCCGGCGGAACCGAGCATCAGGGCTATAAAACCGGCTTGTTTCAAGTTCTTTTTGCCAGCAAATTGTGGCTGTTGATTATGGGTGTGAGGACGAATAGAGGTGGTGGTCACTACGAATATTCCTTTATTGATCGATATATGAGGGGACACTTGAATGAGAAATGGGGTAAAAGGTGAATTTATTGCACTTGAATTGTTGTTATCCTATGTCAAACTAATTTTTAATTAAAGAATTGTTGAAACAAAAACCGATCCTGCTTTTAAAGCGGATCGGTTTTTAGAATTCTTTACAATTTAAAAACGTGATTTTCAGGTTGAAATGGGGCGCTCGTAAAACCCCAAAGGCTCAAAAATTTCCACCTGTCCGCCTTTGCCCTTTAATTCACACCAGCCTAAAGATCGGGCCTGAATTCGATCTTTTACTTTTTCATAAGTGGCTGCGGAAATAATAATGGTGGTTCCATAGTGTTTATTCACCCCTTCTAGCCGGGAGGCCACATTCACCGCATCGCCAATGACCGTAAAATCCATAAAATCTTCCGAGCCGACGTTGCCAATCACCGCTGTGCCGGTATTGATGCCAATGCCAATATTAATGGGCAATTTATCGCTTTGCTTTCGCCAGTCCAGCATGGCCTCTCGCATGGCCATGGCGGCGGAAACCGCTAAAAAGGCATGATCCTCGTCATTCAGCGGAAATCCCCAGTAGGCCATAATGGCATCGCCAATCAGTTTGTTAATAGAACCCTGGTACTGGTGCATAATAATGCGGTTCATGGTGGAAAAATACTGGGTAAGGAAGGTTTGCACCACTTCTGGCTCATTGTGATCGGAAAAGGTGGTGAAGCCCCGAATATCGCTGAACATAAAGGTCATTTCCCGCCGCTCGCCCCCCAGCGTTATTTTTTCGGGCTGTTTTTCAATAATTTGCAGCACCGCCGGGGACACATATTTGCCAAAAGCAAAGCGCATTTGTTTGCGCTTTTTGTGTTCGGTGTTGTAACGGCAGGCATAAAGGATACTAAAGCAGGCCCACATGGCCAGAATGGGATAAACGGCGTAAATCCAGACATTCCAAACATAATAAGCCTGTAAACTGACCAGAAAATACCCCACCGAGAGGGTGGCGGTGACTAACAAGTTAATGAGCGTGGATTGAAACCGAAAAATAAAGGCACTTAGCAAGGCTGGCATTAATAAAAACAGGCCTAAATTTAGCCAGGGCGAGGCCGGTTTTACAAAGTCATCGTGCAAAGCGTTGTCCAGGGTGTTGGCCAAAATAAAAAGCCCCGGATAGCGAGGGCTGTAAATGGTTTGATGCACGTCAAAGTCGGGGGTGGTAAATCCAATCAGGGTAAATTGATTATGAAAACGGCTTGGATCAATCAAAGGGCGCTTTGGCAGGCCGGGGGTCTTGCAAATGGGCTGGTTTGGGTTTTCATTACACTCCAGCCGAATTTCAGACAGGACCACATCTGAGAAAGAAAATTCCGGATATACGGGTTGATCGGGTCGAACGCCATGTCCATACCATTTAATTAAGGGACTGCCTTCGGCGCCCAGCTGGATGGATTGACGCCCCCAGCTTAAGCGGCCGGTGGGGCTGAGGGAGAACTGTTTGGCGCCATGGGAGGCAATCCCGATGGGCAGGGTGGGGTGAATGGATTTTCCATAGCTGGAAAAGGGTGCCCAGCGCCGTATGCTTTGTTGGGTGTCGTCCAGCCGTCCGCTCAGATCGGTCATAAACGTGCCTATGGTGGCGGAATAAAATTGCATACCACTGTGTAACAGGGCGTTGTAAGGGGGCACCATGCTGTTGTAGCGGTATAAATGCTGAAGGGCTGGGAACTGCGCAAGGCCGCTGACCTGTACCGTGTGCCTGGCCAAAGCGGCTTGAGTGGCGATTGGCAAAGCAGATTCTTTTTGGGCCGACTGCCCTTCTTTGGTAAATATCAGTTGGGAAATGACGGGCTTGCCGGGTTGGATACTGGTTGCCAGAAATTGATCCCCGGCCAAATCATCTTGATGATCTCCCCCGTTAAAGCTGATATCCAGAATGACCGCCTGAGGTTGGGTTCGGTTCAGAAAGCGAATGGCGTACCCGGCGGCCCTTCTGGAAAAGCCGTCATTCATCAGGCCTCTGTAAACCGGATCTGCTTGGGTTTTGGCATCAATGGTAATCAACCGAATGCGGCTTTGGTGCGCTCTGTTTTCAGGCGGATGCCATTTTTGACGAATGGTCAGGCTATCGAGCTCCCACGAAAAGGCCATTTTAAGCAGTGGTTCCACGCATAACAGCCCAATGGCCAGTGCCAGTATTCCTAATATTAAATAGTAAAAGCCCTGGCCCAATTTAGTGCCGGATAGGCCGGTAGGATCATTCACGCCTGCTTACCCACTCAGGATTTCAAGGGATGTATATATAATTGTAACAAAGTATTTAAGTTCTGCCTGAGCGGGTCGAATGATCCTTTCAGTATTGATGATTTTTTTAATATTTATGTTCAGTGGCTTTCATTTTTTTACTTCACTAAAGGCACACTACCATGAGAAATAAGTTGAACAGGAAGCGCGTCCGCGTTTTTCAGGCTTGCCTTGGCCAAGGCTTGGTTGAGTATGGCCTGGTGCTGGCGCTGGTGGCCGTGGTGGCCATTGGTGGTCTTACCCTGGTGGGTAATAATGTGAATGATATTTTTTCATCATTAACCAAAGATATGGAAAGCACCGCAAAGGCCCCTGCCACGGCCAACGCTGCCGGAGGCAATTGTAGTAATTGTGGTGGCGGAGCCCCATACTAATTTTTTACTCACCCCAAAGAAAATCCCCACTTCTGCTCAGTTTTGGGCTGGAGAAGTGGGGAATCTCATAAGCGTGTGAAAGTAACTGGCCTACTGGCAGGCTTCGCACTCCGGGTCATCAATGGCGCAGGCCTGAGGCTCGGTTTCGGCTTGCCGCAAGTGGGTTTTACCGAACTGGGATTGATCCACGGTCGATTTTTCCACTTGGCTAGCGCCCAGCGTCCGTAGGTAATACGTGGTTTTCAGGCCCATGTTCCAAGCGGTGGTGTATAGCTCGTGCAATAACTTGCCGCTGGGTTTGGCCACAAACAGGTTCAGAGATTGTGCCTGATCAATCCACTTGCCCCGAATGGCGCAAGCCCGGATTAACCAGCTCTGATCGATTTCAAACACTTCCGGGTATTTCTCTTTCAAGTCCACCGGAATGTTTTTCAATTTGGAAAGCTGGCCATCGGCCGCTTTTAAGGCCGCTACCATGTTGGGTCCCCATAGGCCCCGTTTTTCCAAATCCCGCACCAGCCACTGGTTAATCACCGTAAACTCCCCGGACAGGTTGGAGGTGACAAACAGGTTTTTAAAGGTGGGTTCAATGCAAGGCGTGGTGCCCACAATGTTGGAAATGGTGGCGGTGGGGGCAATGGCCATCAGGTTGGAGTTCCGCAGGCCGGTTTTGGCCACTCTGGCTTTCAGGCTGGCCCAGTCCAGTCGTTGGGTGCGATCGCAATCAATGGGCAGGCCCCGCTCTTGTTCCAGCAGGTCAATGGTATCAATGGGGAACAAGCCTCGATCCCACTTAGAGCCTTTGAAACTGGCATAACTGCCCCGCTCTTCGCTCAATTCAGCGGATGCCTGAATGGCCTCATAGCTGAAGCGCTCTAAAAGCTCGTCGGCCACTTCCAAATGCTTTTCGGAAGCAAAGGGAATATCCAGTTGATAGAGCATTTCCTGATAGCCCATCATGCCCAGGCCGATGGCCCGGTGTTTCATGTTGGCCTGTTTGGCTTCATCGGTGGGGTAGTAGTTAATGTCAATCACGTTATCCAGCATGCGAACGGCCAGCTTGATGCTTTGGCTGAGCTGTTCGTAATTGATGGCCCCGTTTTCCACATGGCGAGCCAGATTGACGGATCCTAGGTTGCACACGGCTGTTTCCTGCAAGCTGGTGTTCAGCGTGATTTCGGTGCAAAGGTTGGAGCTGTGTACCACGCCCATATGATCCTGTGGCGAGCGCACGTTACAAGGATCTTTAAAAGTGACCCAGGGATGGCCGGTTTCAAACAGCATGGTCAGCATTTTGCGCCATAGGGTTTTGGCTTCAATGCGCTTGCCCACCAGTTGACCCGCCTCAACTTCCGCTTCTCTCTTCTCGTAAGCGGCTTCAAATGCCTTACCGTAAAGGTCATGCAGCTCGGGGGCGTGATCGGGGCTGAACAAGGTCCACGGGCCATCGGCATAAACCCGCTTCATAAATAAGTCTGGAATCCAGTTGGCGGTGTTAATGTCATGGGTCCGACGCCGCTCATCGCCTACGTTTTTACGCAGATCCAGAAAATCTTCAATATCCAGGTGCCAGGTTTCCAGATAAGCACAGTGGGCGCCTTTGCGTTTTCCACCTTGGTTCACCGCGATGGCCACGTCATTGTCAATTTTTAACCAGGGAATCAGCCCCTGACTTTGCCCGTTGGTACCTTGAATCAAAGCACCAGTGGCCCGTATGGGGGTCCAATCGGTTCCAATCCCGCCAGCCCACTTGGATAAACGGGCGTTATCGGTATAGATTTTGAAAATGCCCTCGATGCTATCATCCACCGTGTTTAAAAAGCAGGAAGACAGCTGAGGATGCAGGGTTCCTGAGCTGAAGAGGGTTGGGGTGCTTGAAACGTAGCAAAAATCCTTGAGCAAATTGTAGAACTCAATGGCTTTTTCTTCCTTGTTGACCGGCTCCAGAATGGCAAGGCCCATGGAAACCCGCAGCCACATCCACTGAGGCAGCTCAATCAGCTTTTGTTCCCGGTTGCGAATCAGGTAGCGATCTTTCAAAACCTGAATGCCCTGAAACTGAAAGTGACGATCCGCTTTGCTGTCGATGGCCTTTGACAGTTTTTGCAAGTCAAATTCCAGCAGGCGGAAATCCAGAATGCCCGCCTTCACACCTTCCTGCAGGTAATCTGCAAAATGGGTTTGGTACAAATCCTGAATGGACTGTTCCCGAGAGTTAACCGGCCCAAATACTTGCTGGTAAAGCACTTTTAAAACCAAACGAGCGGCCACATAGGCGTAATTGGGGTGTGTCTCAATCAAGGCACGGGCCGACATAATGGCAGACTCGTCAATCTCCTCGGTGTTGATGCCGCTATACCAGGATAGCTGGCATCCCAGAGCCACATCAGACCAGCTGACGTTCTCAATGCCTTCACAAGCTTCCTGAATCACGTGATTGATTTTATCTTCCTGAATAGGCTCCAGGCTGCCATCCCGACGACGAACCATGATTGCGGACATACAACAAAATTCCTTATTATTCGCTCAAGTAAACTTTAAAATCTTTTTAAGCCCTGCCTGGCGGAACGATTAAAAATCGTCCCACTCCAGCGCGCCACCGGTTTGGTATTCGGTTACACGGGTTTCAAAGAAGTTTTTGGATTTGGTCAGATCCACCGCTTCGCTCATCCAGGGGAAAGGGTTTTTGGCTTGAAAGCGAGTGGCCAGATGCAGGGCATTCAGGCGGCGATCCGCGATATAACGGGTGTAGTCCTGAAAGCTGGATGCGTTCATTCCCAAAATGCCGTTGGGCATCAGCTCATGGGCGTAAGCCTCTTCCAGTTCAGCGGCTCTCACAATTTTATTGCTGATTTTGCGCTGGAAGGTCTCGGTCCACAAGGTAGGCTGTTCAATAATGATTTGGTGAATCATCTCAATGCCAAAGTTCATGTGCATGGACTCATCCCGCATGATGTACTGGAACTGCTCGGCGGTACCCGGCAGCAGGTTCCGGCGACGGAAGGACAACATGGCCGCAAACGAGGAGTAGAAGAAGATGCCTTCCATAATGACGTAGAAATCAATCAGGTTTTCCAGGAAGCATTGATCCATATCAAAGGTTCCGGTGGCAAATTCCGGCTTCATAATGCTGGCTACCAGCTCAGAAGCAAATTGATCTTTGTCGTAAATAGCCTGAATGCGGTTATACATGGTGAAAATTTCAGATTCATCCAAACCGAGGCTTTCCACGATGTATTGATAGGCATGGGTGTGAATGGCTTCTTCGTAAGCCTGACGCAGCAGGTACATGCGGCACTCTGGAGAGGTAATGTGCTTGTAAACCGCTAACACCAGGTTGTTGGCCACAATGCTGTCTGCGGTGGTAAAAAAGCCCAGCGCCATTTTAACCACCCGACGCTCATCATCGGTCAGAATCGAGCTGGAACGCCATTGCTCAATGTCTTTCTGCATGGAAATTTCGTTGGGCAGCCAGTGGTTGGCGTTGCCAGCCAGATAACTATCCCACGCAAACTGGTGCTTAATGGGATACAGCTGAACCACGTCATCCTGACCGTTAATAATACGGCGCTGATTGACCTGATAGGCTAATGAAGGCATTGCATTGGACATGCGGCGTTCCTTTCATGGATTGAGTTTATTTGAAATTTGAAATAGAAGACGGAAAATGCACTATAAGTTTGCCCTTGAATAATCAAAAGGAAGTTAAACCAGTCGGCTTGTCGGATTCAGGTGTATTGCCTGAATCAACGTAAAATCACGCTAATGAGGATTGTAAGACGTTTGAACTGCCAAACCCCTTCGGATCGGTTTTACACAATCTTCTAATAACCATCGTTTCAACCTTTCCTGTTTTGAGCGATGCCGATTGACTGATTAAACTCTGACTCCCCACGTACAAGGGTATGAATTTCGGCATTTTTTGGCTTCGTTAAAACGATAACCGGAGAGAAAGGGTGCTTACCACTCTGTTATACAGTTTTTAAGGAACCCATGCAAACAATTTGAGCAACTACATGCCTAGTATGTAAAAGTTTTCATTTCCGGCCGTAGAGGGCCTTTGCGCTTATTGACAAATTGGGGACGCTTGGCAGAATGCTTTTCAGCTTGTGGAAAGCCCCTAACCGTCCCAAGCCGTCTGTTTTTTGTAACAAAGGGAATAATTTTAGGAATCAATGAAAAGAGAAGCGAAGCAGGCCGCTATTTTATTATCTGGTTAGGCAATAGCCTTGAATGATTTTTTCAGGCAAGCTTTTTAAGCAATCGTAGTTTGCGTTCCCTTGATTTAAAAAATAATTGCTTAGAAAAGACCCTTATTTTTGATGTCTTCTCGCTTGTGTTGAATACGAAATCACTTTTTTCAGGGGCTTTCAGGGCTTTTGTTCTGTGGCTTTCATTGAAATCAGGCCTGTTTCTCCTGATTTTTATGCCCCATTTCAAGGCAGGCCGCAGCGTGGGTAAGGGAGAGGCTTTTTAATGGCTGCCGTTCTGCTGCTGCTGCTTTTAGGGCTCATTGCCAAAATGGCGTTTGAGCGAAAAAAAACGCTGGTAAAGCTGCGAAACCATGAGGCACGGTATCAGAGTATTTTTTCCAGCCAGACCATTGGCATTCTGGTGGCCAGTTTGGAAGGGCCTGTACTGGAAGTGAATGACGCTTACCTGAAGATGATTGGTTATACTCGGGCTCAGTTTGAGCGTGAAGGCTTGCGGTGGGATCAGATTACCCCACCCGAATACCGGGAGCAGGATCTCCAAAAAGTCGCGGAAATTTATAAAAACGGGTTTGCTCGGGAGTATGAAAAACAATATGTACATCAGGACGGGCACCGTGTGGATGTTTGGCTGAGTGGCATTGCCAGAATCGCGGGTTCCGCTGATCAGGTGGTTTCCTATGTGCAGGATATTACCGAGCGAAAGCGCATGGAGCGATCCTTGCGGGACAGTGAAGCCCGATTTCGCACTCTGGCTGATAGTGTTCCTGTTTTGATCTGGTTAACCGATGCCAATGGGCAGGTGGTGTATGCCAATCAAGTTTACGCTCAGTCTGTGGCTGAATCCGGTTGGAGTGCTGAGGGTTTGGCGCTTGAAGAAGACCGATGGCTGGATTGGGTTCATCCCCACGATCAGGCCCAGGTGAGCCTCTTGATGGAGGATGCCGCTCAGCGGTGTGAGGGTTATCAATATCAATGCCGCATCCAGTGTCATAAAGGGAGTTACCGATGGATGCAGGTGACGGGGTTGCCCCGGCTTACCACGGAAGGCGCTTGGCTGGGTTATGTGAGTTCTGCGGTTGATATTACAGAACAAAAAGAGATGCACCAGCTTTTGGATGAAGCCATTCAGGAGCGCACCCGCCAGCTGCAAAAAAGTAACGCTTTGCTTTCTTCCATTGTGGAAAATGTGCCGGCCATGATTTTTTTTAAAGAGGCTGAGGAGTTGCGCTTTGAGTTGTTTAATAAGGCGGGTAAAGCCTTGGTGGGGTTTGATGAGGATGATTTGCTATTGGGCAAGAATGATTATGATTTTTTCCCTGAGGCGCAAGCCCGCTTTTTTATAGAAAAAGATAGGGAAACCTTGCGTGGCAAAAGCCTGGTGGATATACCGGAAGAGCCGCTTCAAACCCGGCAAGGGGAGTTGCGCTACTTGCATACCAAAAAAGTACCCATTCTGGATGACCAGGGTGAGGCTGCATACTTATTGGGTATTTCGGTGGATATAACCGAGTTGAAGCAGAGTCAGGAAGCAATTCGCTGTTTGAATTTACAGTTGCAGACGCAGATTCATCATTTAAACGTCTTAAATCAGGAGCTGGAATCTTTTTCATATTCTGTGTCTCATGATTTACGAGCGCCCTTGAGAACCATTGATGGTTTCAGTCAGGCCATTCTGGAGGATTGCGCCCACACGCTGGAGGGGGACGCTTTGCGTTACCTGCAAAGGATTCGGGAAGGTAGTCAGCAAATGGCCCAGTTGATTGACGATATGTTGAATTTGTCTCGACTGGCACGGGAAAACTTGAATAAAGAAACCATCAATTTGAGCGCCCTGGTTCAGCAGGTGGTAGTGGATTTGCAGGCCGGGGAACCGGAACGGCAGGTGGCCATTCGCATTCAGGAGCCTTTGTTCGCTGAGGCCGATGCACGATTGATGCGAGCGGTGCTGGAAAATTTGATTGGCAACGCCTGGAAGTTCACCGCCTATAGCCCCGATGCCTGTATTGAGTTTGGCCTGACCGAGCAGCACGGAAAGCCGGTTTACTTTGTGAGAGACAATGGGGCTGGTTTTGATATGGCTTACGCGCATCAATTATTTGGTACGTTTCAACGCCTGCACAACGCCGCCGAGTTTGCCGGAACCGGGGTAGGGCTTGCTTCGGCACAGCGGGTGATTCATCGCCACGGTGGGGAAATCTGGGCGTATGGGGAAGTGGGTAAAGGCGCTACGTTTTATTTTACGCTGTAGGGTTCAAACGATAGGCACTGCTTTATTTTTAAGCTTTTTGACACGTGTTTTTTAGACAGCCGGAGAATGGTTTTGGCATACAAAATACGCTTTACTGAATCGTGTTGATTAAAGTTTGTCTGTACGCTCTCACACTTAAAAAATAAAGCAGTAAGCAGAGAGGGTTGTCTCATGCGTGTTTTAGACTGCCGAACAATAGCCTGGGGTTTCTGGGTTGGCTTTTCATGGGTGATGATTCAGAGTGCTTTCGCCGAACCACTGTCTGGTCAGGTCAGTGAGGATGCGGTTTCTTATCCGGGTGCGGTTACCAAGTCCATGACCATGGCGCCGGGGGCGGGAACCTTTAGCGCCGATCACTTGCGCTTTGGCCGTCAGGTGGCCATTACGCTCTATAATCCCAATACCTACCCCATGCGTTTTGATACGGTACAACGGATCGGAAAGGAATATTCCTGGATAGTACCGGCCAATAGTTCTCGCACGGTTGCCTTTCGCTACTTTAATCCAGTTAGCGACGAGGTGCGCTTTCTGAGTTATCAGGATCCCGGCAGTCTGGTGATTAGCGAGGGAAAGGTCACTCAGCCCCAAATGACCGCTGCGGAACCTGCGCCGGAGCCAACCCCCACCGCCGTCAGCCCGCCCGCAACCGAACCAGAACCTACGGCTCAGGGGCCTATGCAAACAGAGTCACAATCAGCGGTTAGAGGGTATTGGTAGTTTATTAAAAGTAATCATGGTCATCCCCGGATATGGTTTATATCCGGGGATGACCTGTTTCAATATTAATAACTTTTGGCGTCCAGTTGAACCTTACCCCGAAAAATCCAGTAAATGCTAATGGTATAAGCCGTCACCATAGGAATGGCCAACAGGGCGATAATGAGCATAATGCCCAAGGTGGTTTGCGAAGATGCCGAGTTATAAATGGTTAAACCAAAAGCCATATTGGGGTTGGAAGGCACCATGTACGGAAACACCCCCAAACCAAACAGGGCCATTAAAAACACGATATTAAGGCAAGAAAAAACAAAGGCCCGAATATCCCGGCCATGATAAATTTCTCGGGGAATGGCTGCAATGGCCAGCATGTTGAGCAAGGCCAGCACAAAAAAGCCGGGTTGATTACGCACATGTTCCGTCATTTGCGGCACATACAACAAAGTGGCCATGGTGGTGGTAATGTAGCAAATGACAAAAAAGGCGATGGTGTTTCGAATCCACCCTCTCACCTGGGCTTGCAACTCGCCTTCGGTTTTCATCACCACATAAATAGATGCGTGCATGGCGAATAAAGCCACCGTGGTAAGGCCCACCAGCAGTGCGTAGGGATTTAACAGGCTTAAAAAAGTGCCCCGAAATTCCCCTTGGGCGTCCAGCGGAAGCCCCAAGGCAATATTGCCCAGCGCGATGCCAAACAGCATGGCGCTGGAGCCACTGCTGATTGAAAAACTGGTATCCCACAGTTGCCGCCACCAGCCCATGGGTTCTTTACTGCGGAACTCAATGGCCACGGCTCTAAAAATCAGCATTACCAACAGGATCATAAAGGGCAGATAAAAACCGGAAAACACCGTGGCGTACACATCCGGGAAGGCGGCAAATAAGGCGCCGCCTCCGGTTACTAGCCAAACTTCGTTGCCGTCCCATACCGGGCCAATGGAGTTTAGCATCAAGCGCCGATGTTCATCGGTTTTAGTAAGCAGGTGTAAAATGCCCACGCCTAAATCAAAGCCATCCAGCATGGCATACCCGGTTAGCAACATGCCAACCAGAAAAAACCAGATTAAGTTCAGATCCAGATGCTCAAAGAACATTGATATCACCCTCCCGGCTTTGTACGGTTAAGCGGGGATCCTGGTGGGTGGTATCCCCTGCGTAAAATACAGGCCCTTTTTTAATTTTTTGATTGAGCAGGTAAATAAACAGGATAAAAAGCAGCATATACACCGCCGAAAACAGCAGAATAGAGGCCAGAATATTACTGCCTTTTACCACTGGCGAAATGCCCTGGGCGGTTCTCATTAACCCGTAAACAATCCACGGCTGACGGCCAATTTCCGCAGTGGCCCAGCCCACCTGATTGGCGATTTGGGGCAGCATTACCGAGGCCACAAAAATCCACAGAACCGGCTTACAGGTGTATAGGGTGCCTCTGAATTTTAGGAATAATCCCAGTACGCTTAGGCCAATCAGGGCCATGCCAATGGCGATCATGATGTGATAGGTTTGAAACGTAATATTAACCGGGGGGCGATCCCGTTTGGGGAATTTTTGAAGCCCGGTGACCGGGGTTTGGAAGTTGTTATGGGTTAAAAAGCTAAGACCGCCCGGAATAGAGATGCCATAGGTTTTTTCGGCTTTTTCATCCACCCAGCCTAGCAAATATAAATCGGCGGGTTGGTTGTCCTTAAAATGGCCTTCCATAGCGGCCAGCTTGACGGGTTGATGCTTGGCCACCACCAGCGCGGATTCATGTCCGGTCACCAGTTGCAGCAACGAGGCAATCAAAGCCACGCTCAGGCCAATGTTCATGCCTGCCTTGGCCACGTCCAGATGTTTTTGCTTAATCAAATAAAAGGCGCTAACGCTGAGCAATAGAAAAGCCCCTGCCAGCCATGCCCCTGAAATCACGTGACTCAGCCTTTCAATGGAAGAAGGGTTAAACACCATGGCCCAGAAATCGGTAATTTCAGCCCTTAAAACGCCATTGTGGCGGACCAGATGAAAGCCTGCCGGCGTTTGCTGCCAGGAGTTGGCCACCACAATCCATACGGCGCTGAAGTGGGCGCCCAGACAGACCAGAATGGTGGATAAAAAGTGCATGCCTTTGCTCACCTTGTTCCACCCAAACAGCAGAACCGCCAAAAATCCTGATTCCAGAAAAAAGGCGAACAATCCTTCTGCGGCCAGCGCACTGCCAAATACATCCCCCACAAAGCGGGAGTAGTTGGCCCAATTGGTACCAAACTGAAATTCCATGACAATGCCGGTGGCTACTCCAATGCCGAAAATCAGGGCGAAAATGGACACCCAAAAGTGGGTCATCCGATGATATACGTCCTGACCGGTTTTGAGGTATAAACCTTCCATAATAACCAACAGCAGGCCAAGCCCGATGCTGAAAACCGGAAATATATAGTGAAAACTAATGGTTAAACCAAATTGCAGGCGAGAGAGAATAACAGGATCAAGCGTCATATAGCGTTCTCCAAGGTAGGTGACTGGAGATTCGCTATTAGTGTAATCCTAACGTTATGATTTCACTTTGCGATTTCTTACACTGTGTGATGGCGAGCAAGACCATGTTAGGCGGGTGAATGGAATTTTTAATAAAATGAGCGAGGCGTTTCCCGCGCGATGACCGGCTGAGGCACCGCTCTTTCGGTGGGCTGAATGCTCATAAGGCTGATGAGCCAAAGCACAGCCATTACCAAGAGAAGTGTCAGGATGATTAGGGACCATTCTGGGCTAATTTGAAGCGGCAAGCGAGGTTGGTACACAATACGCATACGGCTATCTCTCCTGATTCTGGTGCTTTGATTTTATAGAATTTACGCTGGTATGGAATCACCGAATCAGGCGGGTTGGTGAGGCGCTGTCGACTATTTGGCTGGATGCACTGTTTTAATGAACTGTTTTTAGGAAATTAGGCGCTTTATTGGCTGGGGTAGGGTTTTGCTCTGTCATAAGATAGAAGGCCCGCTTTACCAGCGCTTTTACGATCAATATTTTCTTGCAAGCTTTCAATTTACGTGATAAATCAATCTTATGTTTGAAGTCATGGTTGAAAAGCATTTCGCAGCAGCGCATCATTTGCTCAATTATCGGGGCAAGTGCGAAAATCCGCATGGACATAATTACGTGGTGCAAGTGTTCGCTCAAAAAGACACGTTGGATAAAGCCAATGTGGCCTTTGATTTTACAATTTTAAAATCGGAATTAAACCAAATCGTCGATGATCTGGATCACACCGATTTAAACGTATTTTTTGATGGGGAAAGCCCCAGCGCGGAATATATTGCACGTTACGTTTATCAGCGCATCAAAAAGCATGTGCCGGAAATTGTTAAAGTGCGCGTGTTTGAAACACCGACCCAGTCCGCCACTTATTTTGAGTAGTAAGTAGCCTTTTTATCCAAGGTGGTGGTTATTAGGGATTCAGGATGCTTCTTGCAGTTTGATGTTCAGCCACTTGTCCGGGGCCACCGTGTTGGCATGGCTCCAGAAATGTTCTAGCTGATAAAATTCTCGTTCGTTGCGGTGCATAACGTGAATTACCACATCGCCGTAGTCTAACAGGCACCACTTATAGCTTTTATCCAGCTCGGTGCCAATACGCATTTGCCCTCGTTGTCGGAACACTTTATCAATTGCATCGGCAATGGTACGAATTTGTGCGGGGCTATCGCCGGTACAAACCACAAAATAATCGGCCAGATATGAAACTTTTCCCGTATCCAGTACCAGCGTATCGGTTGCTTTTTTGGATTCCGCCAGGTTAGCGGCCAATACGGCCAGTTCAAAAGCGCTGATATTTTCTTGTGGAATCTGGGTCAAAAGCGTACCTCCTATTGGTTAATAAACAGGTTGCTAAACCGGGTTGCTGACTTATAAATGTTTTTCCGCTCGCAGATTTATTACAAAATCATTGCGGGCTTCAATGGTGCGAGGATGGATGACCTGATGCTTTTCCATTAAAAACTGGATGGTTGAATCCAGAATGTATAGCATGGTTAAATCCAGGCTCCAGGGGCTTTTGTAATCTAATGAGGATGTAACCTTCTGGACGTAAAGCGGGTTGCGGGTGTTCCCCTCAATTTTGTCGGCAACATAAACGATTTTTTCCACTCGGCTCATCCCGGCCCTGCCGGTGGTGTGATAACGAATGGCGTTCAGCAGGTCAGGCTCTTGCAAATTAAAGGTTTCCCGCACGATTTCAGCGCCCACAAAGGGGTGCAGGGTTTGTGGGGTTTTGCGATCAATGTCATCAATGGGCAGTTCATAGCGTTCGCAGTAGGCAATTAGCTCGGTTGCGGGCATTAATTTGGCTGCATCGTGTAGCAGCCCTGCCAGTATAGCCCGCTCTCGCTCTGCGGGTGGCAAGTTGAACTTGTCAGCCAGCTCAGCGGCCTTGTCTTTAGCGCCTATCGAATGCTCAAAACGCTCAGCATTCAGTTGCTGACTTAACCAGGCCTTGGCCTGTTCCAGATCTAGCAAAGTGGTGGCTTGAATCAAGGCGATCCTTTGGCGTTCCTAACACTTTCACTTTTGTATTATAACCGCTCTGTTGGATAAATGCATCCTCCGGGTGGGCAAAAGCTTTCCCTGCTATTGATTTGACGACTGAATCTAGCGGGTGGCGAATGGTTGAAGCGGTTCACCGTTATGGGAATAGACCTCGTTAATCCGCTCAACCTTGCGGCAAACCCCGGTTTTGGCGTCAATGGTAAATTTAACGGCGTTGATTTGCAAAATATCATCCGGCCCCACTTCCAGCCGGGTGGGCATACCCGATTTCAGCCGTTGTAGCGATCCACCTGCTTCCATGCCAATGACGCTGTTATAGGAGCCGTTAAAGCCGGTATCTGTAATGTAGCCCATGCGGTTGTTTAAAATTTTGGAATCGGCGGTTTGCACATGGGTATGGGTGCCGGTCATGGCGCTAACACCTAGGGAGGAGGCGTACCAGGCCAAGGCGATTTTTTCCGCTGTGGCTTCGGCGTGAAAATCCAGAAAAATAATGGGGGTAACCGCCAACATGTCGTATACCAGCTCTTCAAACTGATCCCAGGGCGAGTTATAGTTGCCCATAAACACTTGGCCAATCAGGTTGATCACCCCAATTTCGCAATTGCCGATTTGAAAAATTTTAGCCCCGCGTCCGGGGGAGGCGGTTGGAAAGTTATAGGGCCGCAGTAAATTGGCATCATCAATGAAGTTGAACACTTCTTTTTGATCCCAGATGTGGTTGCCACTGGTAAAAATATCAACGCCCGCTTCCCGCATTTCATCATAATGCTTGCGGAGCATCCCAAACCCGTGTGAAATGTTTTCGCCATTGGCCACAACGACATCGGGCCTGTCAGTCAGGCTTTCCAGATAGGCTCTTACCGCCGTTCGCCCTGGTTTTCCAACGATATCGCCGAAAAACAGGAGTTCAATGTGCGTTTTAGGCTCCATATGGGTTGGAACTTTCTATAGCAAGGGCGGGGAAAGTGAGGATATTTTTAGTTTAACTCAAATCCCAGGCGGTCACAAGCAACTACTCTGGGCAGGTGGTTGATGCTGGCTGACATCCGTTTTCCCAAAAAAAGACAGCCTGCCAGAGACAGGCTGTAATGTTAAGAAACAATAGATAGGAATAGCGATAGAGTATAGCGTTGTAGAAAGTATTTAATCTTCGCTTGGCGGGGTGGCTGGCAAGGCAGCTTCTGCCGAACTGGCCTGAGCCGCTTGGTTTGCCGCTGCGGCCGCAACCCGTTGGGCAGCGATTTTAGCCCGTACTTCACCTTCAATTTTTTTCATCACTTCTGGATTATCTTTCAGGAAGTCACGGGCTTTTTCACGGCCTTGGCCAATTTTCTCGTCGTTATAGCTGTACCAGGTGCCTGCCTTTTTAACCACTTCCATATCAGCGGCCACGTCCAGTACGCAGCCTTCCGAGGAAATGCCTTGCCCGAACAGAATATCGAACTCGCAAACCCGGAATGGAGGGGCTACCTTGTTTTTAACAACCCGCACTTTAACCCGGTTGCCATATTCTTCCCCGTCTTTTTTCAGGGTTTCTATCCTGCGGATATCCAGACGCACACTGGCGTAGAATTTCAGGGCGTTTCCGCCGGTGGTGGTTTCCGGGTTGCCGTACATGACCCCGATTTTTTGACGAAGCTGGTTAATGAAAACCACGGTGGTCCGGGTTTTCCCGACAATGGCGGTCAATTTGCGCAACGCTTGCGACATTAACCGGGCTTGCAGGCCCACATGGGCATCGCCCATTTCGCCTTCAATTTCAGCCTTAGGCACCAGAGCGGCCACGGAGTCGATGACCACGATATCCACCGCCCCAGAACGCACCAGTTGCTCGGTGATTTCCAGCGCCTGTTCGCCGGTATCGGGTTGGCTGATTAGTAATTCATCAATTTTAACGCCAATTTTAGCGGCATATTCAGGGTCCAGAGCATGTTCTGCGTCGATAAACGCCGCAATGCCGCCGTTTTTCTGCGCTTGCGCAATAATGCTTAAGGTCAGCGTTGTTTTTCCGCTGGATTCCGGGCCGTAAATTTCAACCACACGGCCCCGAGGCAGTCCGCCCACCCCAAGGTTCAAGTCCAAAGCCAAGGCGCCGGTTGGAATGGCATCCAGACTCACCACTTGCCGGTCGCCCAGCTTCATGATGGCCCCTTTGCCAAAATCTTTTTCAATCTTATCCAGCGTGTAGCTCAGAACTTTTCTGCGCTCTTCCAAAGAAGCGTCTTCTAAATTGGCGCTGGTTTTGGCGGACTCTTTATCTTTAACGGCCATGCGTTTTTCCTTTTGCTTATTGCGAATTGATGAGTCTAAATATCTTGGGAGGCCTTGGGCTGAAGCGAGGCTGCTCCCAAGGCTATGGTACGGGATGGCGGTTGGCTGCGCCTATCAATTGAAAGTAAACTTTACAGAAGGACGCCGCAAGCGACCTTTTGATTCCGTTCATAAAATATAGTATACATCGAAACTTCATTCGATGGAAATTATATTCGATAAAATTTGAATTGCAAACCCTTGAAAATGAAATGATGTACTTTTAGTGCGCCGGGTTATGGTTGATGGCTGGTAATGCGCTGGATGATTTCCACGTCCCAGCTTTCCTGGGGCTGAAGGGTCAGCTTCCAGTTGGGGAACATGGCGCTGGACTGATACACTTTTTCAAACCCTGTTTCAGACTGAGAGACGGTTTCAATGGGAAAGCGCCACACGTCCCCAATGCGGTTCCAGATGAGGTGGTAATCAATGTCCAGCCACTCATCCCGTAAGCCAATGCCATACACTTCTTTTAGCGCTTCCCTGGAAATCAGTTTTTTACTGCGTAAGCGGGCTTTGGATTCCGTAATTTGGGCCACTGCCGCCCCGGCAGCGGTGATGCTTTGGGCGGGCTTGGGAGCCGATTCCGGCAAGTAGTAATAACGATCGGGCGCGTCCCCTGCCAGTAAATTGGCGTTGAACTGCACCGAAAACCACAGTGGGGCCTTGTGGGCTGATAAATTGGTGAGTCTGTAACGGATGATGGTTTGGGCCTGATCGGGGTCCGCCAGAATAAGCTGTTTTTCCACCCGAATGGGGATGAGTTGATCCTGAACCCATACGTTGCCATCCCGGCTTAGAATCACCGTATTGTTTTCAATGCGGCTTTCATAGGGCGAATTGACAAAATCACCCTGCTCCGGGTAACGAGACTGGGAAAGGCTCTCTAAGTCCGTTCCTTCCCCCAAAAAGTGATCCAGCAAACTGACCCGTCGATGCCAGTCATAATGCAGGTGCTGATTGAGCGTGTGTTCTTTGCTGGACTGGGCCTCGTTGCCGTTTCCGCCCAGTTTGTCGTGATACGACTCATAACGGCGGGCCAGCGTATCCAGCAGGTTAAAGTTTTTGCGCCGGTAATCCAGCTCAAACAGGCTGCCCCCTTCATGCGGGTGCAAATACAGGTTTTGCGCCGAGCTTTCAATCAAAATTTCGGGTTGCCCGTCGCAATCCAGATCCCGTTGTTCAATGTGCAGGAAAGAGGGGCCGTGCAGCAAGGCGTCTACAATGTTTTCCGCCTTAATGAGGTGCTGGTAGTTGGCGGTTCGCAGGTTGGTTAAATACAGCCCGCCAAACACCCCATGCCAGAATATATCGTTGGACTGGCCTTTCCACAGCTCGTCCAGCGCCTCTTCATGCTTAATGCCTTTTTCCTGCTCCAGTCGGTGAATTTTTTCACTGACGTACAGCATTTTTTTATGGATATTATTGGCTTCCGGGTATTTTACTAAAAAATTTCGCCAAAATCCGGCCCGAAAAAAGCGGTTGTACTGCGGGGGAACCTCTTTAACCGCCTGCTCGTAAATGGCCAATTGCTTGGCAGGCAACGACCATTCCATCATTTCACTGTAACTGGCGGTGGGCAGGTAAATCCGCCCCAGCGGCGGGGTTCGGGCCACGTATTGAGAGGGTGTGATGGCCTTAATCATGTGGCTGTTATCGCTTAGGGCCTTAAAGAAGTGATCCAGCCATTTTTCCTTGAACACCAACCGGTGAGATCCCGGCCATACCCCAAATTTTTCCCCGTCATCGAAGTAAATGGCCGCTTTTTTCCCGTCGGCACTGGCAATAGATCCTAAATAATCCACAATGGCCTGAGGAGAATCGTAGGGAATCTGGTAGCGCAAGGTCTTATCCACCGGAAAAATATCGACGGTCTTGCCTTGTTCCTCACTGGTGTAACGGCCGTATAGCTCGCTCTCGTCCAGTCCAGCGGCCTTAAAATGGCTATCATCCAAAAACAGGTATTGAATGCCCGCTTGGGCGATAGGTTTGACCAAATGAGGCTCCCAAACCCGTTCTGCCAGCCATAGGCCATTGGGGCGCTGGCCGGTCAGCGCCTCTACCCGGTCGGTTAGCTTCTCAATCTGTCCCTGTTTGTCGGCATCCGGGATGATAGCGATAATAGGCTCATAATAAGCCCCGCTGATCATTTCCACTTGTCCACGTTGAATCAGGCGTTTGAGTTGATCAATGATCTCCGGGTGTCGCTCAAATAGCCAGTCCAGCAGGTAGCCCGTGTAATGGAGGCTCATGCCCACTTTGGGGTGATTTTCCAGCACATCCAGAAAGGGCTTGTAGCACTTGACATAGGCATCTTCAATCACATGATCCCAGTTATCCACGGGTTGGTGATTGTGCATGCCTAAAATCAAATTGATTTGATTGCCCATAACAAGTTTCCCTCCTCATCGGCTGGATAAATCAGGTTTGGATAGTCCGTTTTTTAACAGGTTTCCCTGAGTTTAAACGGTTTGCAGGGTGCTTGTAATGCTGGCGGGTGGCAAGCTGTTGCTGTTATTAAACCAGCGGTAATCCAGGTTGGGGAACGGATTGTCCACATCTTCGCTGGCTGCCAGCTTTTGGGTGTCAATCTTGCCGGTTTCCATCATTTCGCATAGCTCGTTAAAAAATTCAACGTGCTTTTCAAACCGCTCTACCGCATAATCTTTGGCCTGAAACGTGGTTACCAGGAAGGGCCAGTCGCTGCTTTGCAATAAAAGTAGCTCTCTCAGCGCCTGATTCAACACCTCCACCTTCAGCGGATCGCTTTCATTGGCAAACTGTTGAACCAGTTTACGCATGCGCACTTCGCTTTGGTGAATCACAGGCCACATCCAGGCGGTGTGCTGGTTGTGCCACACCCAATAGTGGCCGCCCTGGCCCCAGGTGCTTTCCGGTAGTTCAATGGCCTGCTGGGGCGGGTGATTTTCCAGATATTGGCTGGAGGTTTCCACGCTAACACCTTCGCACCCGTGCAGCATTTTAATCACATGTTTCAGCCAGGTGGTTCCTTCAAACCACCAGTGACCGTACAGTTCGGTATCGAAAGAAACCATCACCAGGCTGGGTTCGCCTGTTTTTTGGCTTTGTTCTTTCAAAATATCGTGAACCAGAGAGACAAAGTGATCCGCATGCATTTTGGTTTGGTTTTGGGCCAACAGGGGATCATACAGCATTTTGTCGCCCAGCTCAGCATCTTTACTGGTTAAACGCCAGTATTTCATGCCGGAATTGGCGTCTTTTCGGTGAAATTCCCGGTAAAGTCCATCGCCCGGATACCCGTGCGCTGCGGACCATACCTGGAAGCTGGCCCGGTTGTTGCGGCCAATAACTGCCACGGGATAATCCTTCAGCCAGTACGCTTCGTGCGTTGTCAGGCCGGTTTCGCCCCGGTTGGGCAGCGGAATGTATTGAATATCTCTGTAAACGCCAAAATCTCTGCGAATATCGCTGGTAGCGCTGCCTTCAATGGCGTGGTATTCGGTAAAGAAGTGCTTCAGGCCATGCTCACACAAGAAAGCTTCAATGGCAGGTCGCAAGGTGGGTTTTCCGGTTTCTGGATCTGCATGTTCCTGTGCGGGCCGGTAAGCGCACTCTGGCAACCAAATGCCTTTGGGCGCTCTGCCAAAGTGGCGTTTGTAAGATTCAACGCCTACTTTAATTTGAGCCTGAATGCTCTCATCGGTTCCCAGCAATGGCAAAAAGCCGTGGGTGGCCCCGGAGGTGGTGATTTCAATGCATCCATCATCTTGCAGTTCTTTAAAAGCCTGCACCAGATTTTTTTGATATTTAACCGTAAAATTTTCCAGAATTTGGGTGTAAAAGTGTTTGTAGTAACCCGCTAAAAAACCAAGATGCTCGGAGTGAGGTACTTGGGGATCGGGGTAGCGTTCTACGTCTTCATCAATGACCGCAATGCGGCCTTTAACAAATTTAATGAAGCCTTCCTGTAAATACTCATCAGCGAGTTGTTCAGTCAGGATAGGGGTAAGCCCCACGGTAATACCAGCCTTGATTCCTTCTTCCCGTAGTTCATTCAGGGCGTTCAGCAAGGGGATATAAGTTTCCACCATGCAGTCGTAAAGGTTTTCTTCCCCAAACGGCCACATGCCAGCCTTACGGTAAAAGGGCAAGTGACTGTGTAACATAAGTACGAAAGAACCATAGTCTGTCATAAGGCATAAAATCCATATTAACGCTGCCGCTCATCTTACACGATACAAGACTGTTTGCAAACCAGACGAGCGGATAGAATTAATGGGATTCTTGTTTTAGATGGCAGGTTGGCTATAAAGGCGGCTGTAGTTCCAGTAACTGGTAAACACTTTTTTGATGTAGTCCCGGCTTTGCTCGTAGGGGATTTTTTCTACAAAGAAATCGGGATCGTTATTAAAGCTGCTGGACCCTTGCACCCATCGCTTCATGGCGTTGGGGCCGCCATTGTATGCGCCTACGGCTGGCATGGCGTTCCCGCTAAACAGGCTATGCAAATGGGCCAGGTATCGAGAACCGAGGCGAATATTCATGTCCGGGGAAAACAGGTCGCTGGTTTGAAAGTTGGAAAGCCCTTCCCAGCCAGCCACTTCTTTGGCGGTGCTGGGCAGTAACTGCATCAGTCCACGGGCGTTGGAGGTGCTAATGGCAAACTCGTTAAAGTAGCTCTCTTCCCGCATTAAAGACTGTATTAAAAAGGGATCCAGTTTATTGCGAACTGCAGCGCCGCTAATCCTGTCGGAGAAATAAAGGGGATACAGCAGTTTGAGTTCATCGGTGGTGCCTGCGGGTTGAATGTCCGCCCCGCCCGAATTGATGAACGAGTCTTTCACCTGTTGCTCCAGCCCGTCTCGCATGGCGCGCAAGCCTTTGGCCCGGTCCCCGGAAACTTGGGCGGCCCAGCTTTCCAGGGCGGGAGGAACCTTGCCCATGGTTTCAGTGGCCAGTAGTTTTAAATCGTCGGCGGCCCCAATGCGTTGTAGCTCTTTGGCTGTATTTTTCAGCTGCCAGCCCTGTTCATTCGGCCCGAACTGGCTGGCCTCCGGAATAATATCCAGTGTGTTGAAATCGGTAGGGGCCGGTGGGTAATCAATGCGGTTGGTTAAGGTGGGCCAGCCCGGATCGGGCTTGCCTCCCACCAGTACGTTCAGTCTGCCTTTGGCCCGAAATGCGTAGTAATTGCCGGGATACTTATCAACCAATCGCTGATAGGTTTGGGTGGCTTGACTGCTTTGGGATTTTTCCAGACGTTTGGCAATCCAGAAAAGCACCTTGGGGGCCGCTTTACTATATGGGTAACGGGATAAATAGGCTTGACCCTGCTGGATAAACAAGGCGTCCTGTCCGCTGGAAAGCAGTGGCCAGAGCAGCTGCCAGCCGCTTTCAGGCGCATAATCGCCTTTGGGGTAATTTTGGACAATTTGTTGATAAAGACCGTTGGCCTGGGCTTCGTCCAGTTGGGCCAGTTTCCATAACACATAATCGCCACCCGGATTGGGCAGCTTGAGGCTGATGGCCTTTAAAAGCGCTATTTTTTTGTCGTTGTCCGGGGTGTGGGCCAAAATGGTGTCCACAGCTTCCCGCACTTCATCCAGTTGGGTGGCAAAGGGTAGGCCGTTGGTTAGGGTTTGCACGCCACTGGTAATTTGTTCCGCCCGAATCTGGGTTTTCCCCAAGGTAAGCCAGGTGGAGGGGCGGTTTCCTTTTGCCAAGTGGGATAGCGTTTTTTTTAAATCCTTGGAAGCGCTGGCTCCACCGAGGCCAATCAGGGTGTGTTCTTCCGCGTTGGGTGTGGTTAATCGTTGTTCCAGCAAGTCGGCGGCTTCTGCGCTGAACTTGCAATTGGGACACTGGGACAGGTAGCCCTTTAATGACGCAATGGCTTGTGGCTGGGTGGCTGCTTCTTTGTCAAATAAAGCCCCCAGATAGTAAAGGCTGCCCAATGCGTAATCGGTATTGGGGTAAAGGTTGCGTACCTCTGAAAACGTTTTTTGAGCCGCGGCCCACTCGCTGCCCCGAAACTGGGACTGTCCGATTCGGTACAGGGCCACGGTTCCAAACGGACTGAGGGCTTGTTTATCCACCAAGGCCGTCAGTTTTTTTTGAACGGCCCACTCATTGCCTTGTCCAGCGTAAGCCTCGGCTTCATGGAGCCACAAAAAATCCTGTAAGCCGGGATAAACACTTTCCAGCCTTTTAAATTTTGACAGGGCCGCTTCGTAGTTGCTCTCCTGTAGGTCTGTTAAGGCTGAGCGATACAGCGCCCTTGCGTCTTGCCGGTTTAAGGTGACGTTTGCCGTAAAAATACGGTGGTCATCTCCGCCGCCGGACACCAGCACATTTTTAATGGGGGCCGGAAGCCAACTGGTTTGCTGGGTGAGCCATAAAAAAGCCAGCAGAACGCTGATAACGCCTAAGGTGCCAAAGGCCAAGGCGGAAAAGACATTTCTGGGCTTGGGTTGAATGGGTTTTGTCACTGCGATGGTCTTGGCTTTTTTCATAAAAAAACTGAATGGCTGATTAGAAGAGGACATACGGTTGCTGAAACTCTTGACTCTCTTTGGCGTCGTTACTTTATAGAAGGGGTGTTATCAACATGATTTGCGCCCCGGTTCCCAAAAAAACGATCGTCTATACTATATATTATTACGGAAAATGGTTTTCCTGAAAATCTTTTGGAGGATTTTGCCTAGTGTTTGTTACTTCATTACGCTTACACGCCCGGCAAGCCTTGCTTCTCGGTCACTGTTTTACCCTTGGTGCTTTTTTAATGGGCTTGCTGTTAGTAGGCTCTGTCGCTCAGGCAGAATCTGCCGAGTGGCAAACTCTAAAGCAGGGCAATGTCATCGTCAAACAGTACACGGCCCCCAATACGGTGCCTTCGGTCGAGGCTAAAATTCTCATTGCCAAGTCCCCTGAAACGGTGTGGACGGTGGTCAGTGATCAGAAGACCCTGTTATCGCAAGAACGCAAGGTGAAAAGGCTTCAGGTGTTGTCCAAAACGGGCAACAAGCAAACCGTTGCCTTTACGGTGTTGATGACCCATTTACTCCCCTCCTTCAACTATATTTTATCGCAGGAACTGTCACCCCCTCACTCGTTGACGTTTCATCGGGTGAGCGGTAGCTTTCGGGATATCCAAGGCTCTTGGCGCTTAACCCCGGCGGATAATGGCACAAAAACCATTCTCAGTTACAACCTGAAACTGGATCCTGGCCCCTTGGTGCCACACGCCATGATTCTGGCTGCGGTTAAGTCGGACTTGCCCAGTTTTATGCGCAATGCCAAGGCCTCTATCAATAAAAACACGCCATGATCCTTGGGGTCTGGCTTGTTTTCCGGCCTGTCTCAAATTCAGGTGTCTTGTCCTGCCCACTGGTTTTGGAGTAGGCTGATTAGATGAGTCCAGTCAACAATGTTTTAAAATTTCCTGGTGGTCAGTCCAGCGATTTTAATTTGAAGCTATTTGCGGTCATTTTCTTTCTCGCTTTGGCTTACATCATGACCTTGGGTACCGGCATGTCCGAAGAGGGCTTTATGGTACTGATTGTGCTGGGCCTGGCCTACAATTTTCTGGTGCGCCATGGCATTCGGAACGTGGATTATTTAAAGCGCAACAAAATCATACTGATGATTGTGGGTGTGATTTTGCTGGTGGCTTTTTATCCCTTTGCGCTGGTGTTGGTTCTGTTGGCCGGATTTTACTGGTTGCTGGTGGGCCGTTCCGGTCGAGAGGCCCCTTATTTTCTGCGCTTTCACATATTGACCGGGCTTATTCTCAACTTTTTTATTCTATTCCCCTATCTTCTGCTCAGAGCTTTTTTAGACCTGCTGCAAGCCATCTTAAAGCTAGCCCCTTTGTCTGTCATTTCTACACCTTTGGCCAGCTTGAGTGCCATGGTGCCGCTTGTGTTTATGGGTATCTTTTTAATAAGCGCCTTGTGGCTTTCGGTAAGCGCTTTAATGGGTCGCACCCCTTATATTTTGTGGGTTACTGGCAACGTACGGCATTGGGCCTGATTGTTCTTTCTTAAACCTCTTCCCTAAATATCTTCCGTACATCTCCTCTGTTTGGAGGGTGTCGGTTTGCGTCCGCAAGAGGATGATAATGCTACACTGGCCGGATTTTATCCGTGAGGTGGGTGACGGAGAGCATTAGGACGTTTTTCCTTATGAATGGCGCAACTCGAAAAATTTTAACCATAGCGGCCCTGTTGTTGGGTGTGGTGGCGGTTCTATTTATTTTCTGGCAAATTCCTACCCAGGATCCCGCCACAGCGGCTTTTTCCTCGGGTGCTTCTATCTCCGATTATGCGTCTACTTATTCGGGTGTTTTGTCCCGTCCACTTTTCCCGGATACCTCCCTGTTTTTGCCTTTACTGTTGCAGGTATTGGTATCCTGTTTGCTGATAGTGGCTATGGTGGTAACGGCCATCTTTTTTCCCACTGCCCGTAAGTTTGTCATGTTACTCACGGTGTTAACCAGTGTGCGCCATTTGTTATGGCGGGGTCTGGATACTTTGGATTTCAGTAATCCGTTGGCTATTTTTATTTCGGTGCTGATTTATGGGGCCGAAGTGCTGGCCTTTTTTGGCATGGCCATTGGCTACTTTCAGGTGTGGGGCCAAACGGATCATCAATCGGTCAGCCTGAGTCGATTTACCCCCGAGCAGTTGCCCTCGGTGGATATTATGGTTTGCACCTACGGCGAGCCGGTCAGCGTTTTGTACCGCTCGCTGGTAGGTTGCCAGGGGGTGGATTACCCCAAGAAAACCGTTTATCTCTGCGATGACGGCAATCGCCCTGAAATGAGGCAGTTGGCCGAAAAGCTGAATGTTCAATACATTACCCGCCCGGAAAATACCCATGCCAAGGCCGGTAACCTGAACAACGCCATGCAGTACAGCAACAGCGAATTAATTCTGGTATTTGACGCGGATCACGTCCCTTCTAGAAACTTCCTCAATGAAACGGTCGGCTTTTTTCTGGATGAGCGGCTGGGCTTTGTGCAAACCCCTCAACACTTTTTTACGGATGATCCGTTTCAGCGCAACCTGTTGTCTTCTAAAGAAATTAATAACGAGCAGGATCTGTTTTTCCACGTGATTCAACCGGGGAACGATTATTGGGGCGCTGCCTTTTTCGCAGGAAGTGGCGCGCTATTTCGCCGTGCCGCCCTGCAAAGCGTAGATGGGTTTGCTGTGGAAACCATTACCGAAGACGTACATACCGGCATGCGAATTCACGGCATGGGCTGGAAATCGCTTTATTACAATCGTGATTTGGCCGCCGGGATGGCTCAGGATAGCTTTGCGGATGTAATTAAACAACGCTTGCGCTGGGCACGCGGAATGACCCAAATTTATTGCCTGGAAAACCCCATATTTGCCAAGGGTTTAAGTCTTGCCCAGCGGCTTTGTTACTTTACGGGCATTTGGTACTTTTTCCACGGTCTGCCCCGGTTAATTTTTATGGTAGCCCCCCTGTTTTTCCTGTTGTTTGGCTTTAAAACGGTAAACTCCGGCTTTGTAGAAGTATTGATTTACTACACCCCCAGCTTTTTAGCCACCACGTTGGGTTACATCATTATTTCCCGAGGGGTGCGCCATAGCTTCTGGTCAGAAGTGTATGAAACCTGCTTCTGCATTTACCTGAGCTTAACTACTTTTTTAACCTTTCTGTCGCCCAAGCGGGCCAAGTTTCGGGTAACGCCCAAAGGGGGCCTTACCGAAAAACTGAACTTCAACTGGCGAATTGTTTTCCCTCAGGTCATGATTGCCGCTTTAACCATTGTGGGCATTGGCATGGCCGTCATTCGAGGCATTCATACCCCGGAATACGCTGGAGGTATTTATACCAACCTGGCCTGGTCGTTGTATAACCTGATTTTATTACTGGGTGCCATTTATGTGGCTCAGGAGCGTCCCCAATTCCGGTTGACTCCCCGTATTTTTCGGCGGATTCGTTGTGAATTGAAATTACTGGATAATTCTATTGCGGTCGGTTACACCACCAATATCAGTGAAAGTGGTGTGGCGCTGGTGTTTGATGAGCCGGTTCCCATTTCGGGCACCGTTTTACTCAAGCTGATGGATTGGGATATTAACGAAACCACTATTCTTTCCGTACAAGTGGTGCGAAGTGTGGTGGATGAAAGCAACCGCCACTATATCGGTTTTCAGGTGGTCGATCGCACTGAGGAACAGCATCAGAAGCTGGTGCGCCATATGTTTGGTTCCGCTGAAATTTGGGCCGATGATTATGTGTACACCAACACCAGCAAGTCTTTCTGGCAGTTAATTACCACGCCCTTCCGGCTCTCTTCTGCGGTTGAAACCCCTTTAAAGCGGGGAGCGCCACGGTTTCAGGCCACGCTATCTTGTGTGGTGAATGTGGATAATCAGTTTGTCATAGGTTTTTCCAATGAAGTCAGTGAAAGCGGTATTTCGGTCTATCTGAAAAAAGGCCCCAAGTTGGAAATGGGTCAGCCGGTTCGCATCCGCATTCAGTGGCAATCGGGAGAAATCAGTGAGCTGTCCGCAGTGGTAAAACGGGTAGAAGATGCGGGTGGTGGCCAGTTAAAAACCGGCTTGGAATTTGCCCAGCTGACTGCCGAGCAACGGGTTGATTTGGCCAAGCAAATCTATCGTCCCAAAGATCGCCTGATTCGGGTGGCGCCTTCGGTGAGCAAGTTTATGAATTGCACCCTGATCCCGGTGGACGGCTCTGCGCCGGTAAGCGGCATGACCCAGGAGATTAGCGAGCTGGGCGTGATTGTGAACCTGAAGGGTCGTACTGATTTGCAGATGCGCCAGAAGGTCTGGATTCAATTGGCCTGGGATGGTCAGCAGGGAGAAAAATATCCCGGTGAAGTGGTGGATGTTTCGGTCTACTACGGAAACCATGTGGCCTTGGTCTATTTCGATGGTCTGGATATGAAAACGCTGGACCAGCTGAGCGCTCGGCTTCATGAACCCGCTGAAAGCAAGGCTTTCAAAACCCTGATTGTCGATTAGACAGGGTATAAAATGAAAAAAGAGTATAAAAACAAGTATAATGATGAGACGGTAAACGGTAAGAAGATCCAATTAAAAAAAGACCTTTTTTGTATCCAGTGGTGTGACACGCGGGTAAACAAACCCTGAGCCTTCAAGGGCTGACTTTTGTAATACCCCAATGAATAACGGGACAGACGAGTGAGATGAAAAAAGAATTGGTTGGCATGACCCTTGCGGTAAGCATTGGCCTGAACGCCTGCGCTTTCGCCGCTGCCCCGGCTCCCATCAGTGGTGCTTTTCAGGTGCGATATCCTGCTTTAAAATCGCGTCAGGGATTGAACTTTCTAGCGCCATCAGAAAACCCGGATCTGCAGGCCCTGGCCATGGCGGAACCTCAGGGGCTGGATGATCGTTTTTCTGGAGATCACCTGTTATTGGCTTTGGCCAAATCCGCTGCCCGGCCAGCTGCTACCAGTAGCGCTTTAAATCAGGGAATCGCCAATTACAATCGGGGATATGTGGAAAAGGCCATTCCATTTTTTGAACAAGCCGCTCAACAAAATGCGCAAAGCGAAGCCCCGTTTATCTGGTTGGCCCGTTCTTACCAAAAGCAGGGAAAGCCTGCCGATTTAACCAAGGCCAAAGCCGCTTATCAAAAAGTGCTAACCCTCAATCCCAATAACGTGGAAGCCTTGTCCAATCTGGGCGAAATGTGGAGTTGGGATCCGGCTTTACGGGCCGAGGCGGTCAATTTGCTAAAGCGGGGTCATGAACTCAACCCCAAAGATGCCGGTATCGCCAAAAAATTATCGGAAGCCTTGTTTTGGCAGGGTAACGCCATGGATGCCTTGCGCTATGCGGCCCCCATTGCCAACCAGTACCAGAATGATAAAAAATTCATGGCCGAATACGCGCAAATGCTTTCTGTAACCGGGCATGCCGATGAAGCCTTAAAAATCTACAGCACCATTCTCCAGGGAGAAGGAACGCCAAGTATTGGCCTGAAAGTGAATCAGGCCAGAGCGTTTCACGGTAGCGGACAAACTCAAAAAGCCCAAGCCTTGTACGAGGAAATTGGTCGCACGGTGGCCAACACCCCACTTTCCAAAGAGCCGGATTTTATTCAGTCCATGTCTTCTTTGGCCTTTGACTTGGGCTTATTCGCCGAGTCCTTCAAGTGGGATCAAACCTTGCCCGCTTCCACCAGCCGACAAAAAGACGTCCAGCTTCGCCAAGCCCGTGCCTTAACCAAAGTGTATCGGGTGCCGGAAGCCATTGATCGTTTTCACCGCCTGTATGAAGCCGGGTTGTTAACCACCGATGAAAAGCTGGAATACGCCGAATATATTCGCATGCTACACTTGGCCCCCGATGCTTTACCGGCCCCGAATTTACTGGAAACGCTATATGCCGAGGCCGCTCAGGAATCTCCCAATAACCCGGAAGTGGCATTGCGTATGGCTCGCCTGTACAGCGAAGAAGCCAACCGGTTTGATGACACGGTGAGCGCTTATCAAAAAGCGTTGGGCAATCCCGCTTTGCAAAACCGGGCCACTGTGCAAAAAGAATTTCTGGATTACCTGAAAACCGATAAAACCCAACCGGTGGTGGTGGAAAATCTGTTTAAGCAAATGCTGAGTGAATCGCCGGATGATTTGCAGGTGAAAACGGCGTATGCGGAATATTTATCGTGGCAGACCGATCGGCGCTCCGAAGCCTTGCGCATGTACGTGGAACTGGGGCAAGCCGATACCCTGAACGCGGAAGCCTGGGAAAGCCGTATTGAGGAAGTGTTGAAATGGCATAAACCCACCACCGCCATGATTCCGGTTTATCAGGAAGTGGTGAATCTTTACCCACAAAATAAAGCCATTTGGCTTGCCGTGGCCAGAGCTTACGCCAGTGATAAAAATTACTATACGGAATCCATAGAAACTTACAGCAAACTGGTCAAAAATCATCCCGATGATGGCACCATCAAGCGGGAATGGCTGGGTTTGTTGCTTTCTAACGAGCGTCATCGCAGCGACAATGTACGGTTGCTTAAAACCATGACCACCGAAAATCCGGGCGACTTGGACGTGTTGGCCGCCTATGGCAAGTTGCTGTCTTATGAGCATCAGTATGGCCGAGCCAACGATGCGTTTGAGCAGGTTTTGAGTCAAAATCCCGAGCATCGGGAAGCCTTGGTGGGCAAGGGTTACGTTATTTTATGGAGTGGTCGTAAACTGGCCGCCAAAGACTTTTTTCAGGACTTGCGGGCCAAGTATCCCGATGATGTCGATGTGGCTTTGGGGCTGGCTCAAACCGAAAAATTACTGGGTCGTTATGATCAGGCCATGAAGATTATTCAAGAAATCAAACCCTTGATGGATCAAGCGGATCAGGCGGATCAGGGGGTTCCAAGCAACCCGCAATCAAGCGCCTTACCCCTGCAAAACGATGCGTTTTTGCCCGTTGCCTATCAGGCAGGCGAGATCAATGCATGGCAAGATAATAGTGTTCAAGACTACAGCATTGTGCCTGTTCAGACACCTGTACAGATTGCGGAGGCCAGCCCGGATGACCTGAATGCGTTGCGCTCTGAAATTGACGCGCTATCGGATGCGGTTAATACCTTGAAGCTGTTACAGGAAAGCTCCCGCAATCAGTTGGATCACCTGGACAAAACCATTCGCACCACCCGAGATGCCGTTCCTTATGAAATGAGCTTACAAGCGCCCGATGAAAGCGACACACAATTGGCAAAGTTTGCCGGGGGCAATGCGACCGATGAAACCGGTCTGACTGCCACTTCCAGCGGTGGAACCCGCGCGGTGGGGCAGGCAGGGATGAGCAAAGCCTATGGCAATTACACTGCGCTGGATTATGACACCAACCCCTTGCTATCCGGCTTAGGGCGTTTCCGTAACGATGATTTGGATGACCTGGAAAAAGGGCTGGCAAACGATTTACGCCCTATGATTCGTTCCGGCTTTCAATACTCTCGGCAAGGGGGAGATGATACCACCACCCGCTTGTCCAGTTGGGGCTTTCCCAGTCAGGTTAGCTTGTCGCTGACTCCGCAAGTTCGGGTTAGAGCCGCCTTTCGTCCGGGCCGGTTTTTCCTGCCCAATGGTGTTTCTCCCGATAGCACCAACGCCTTTGAATACGGCGTTGGGGGCACCATTAAATATTGGGATCGCCTGACTTTGGATGGCGATATGGCCTTTACCCGCTTTAGTCAAAGTGAAAGCACCAATGTTACTTTTCAGGCTCAGGCCCAATATGATTTTAACGACAGCATTCGGGCCAAAGTGGGCATGAGTCGGCTGCCTCAATATACCTCTTTGTTAACGCTGGCGGGCTTGCGTCCCAATCAGGGTGCTTTCCGGGGCGACTTAGTAGGACAGGCCCGTGAAAATAGTATTTACGGGGAATTAAACACCCATCCCTTCAGCCAGAATGTAGACTGGAATCTGGGCTATGCATGGGCTTGGGTGGATGGTTCCAAAATCCCCACCAACTACAAAAATCAGGCCTTTACCTCCTTGGGTTATACCTGGCACTATGGCGCTCGGCAACAAGTGCGGCTGGGTTATGAATTTCTGTACTTTGGTTACGGTAAAAACGCCACCAATGGCTTTTTTGACACCACTGCCGCCGGAGTGGACGATCCGGTGGCTAACCTGAGGCCGGTGACTTTGGCCAATTCCAATTATGTCTTTGGTGGTTATTACAGCCCCAAGCTATTCCTGATGAACGCGGGCCGACTGGATTTCCGGGGCAGTTTGTTCAACAAATTCCTGGAATATAAAATGGGTGGCAGTCTGGGCGCCCAAACCGTGCGCCTGGGTAGCGGCATTCAGGAAGATGGTAACGGAACCACCTTGAGCAAAGCGTTTGATGCGAACCTGATTTTGAACTTTACAGACTGGCTGGCCGCTTATGGCGATGTGGATTATCTGGATGCGGGTGGTCAGTTTAACCGCTGGCGCTTTGGGGGCGGTTTGATTGTACGGCCTCATATCGATGCCTTATCTCCCGTGTTTGGTACCAAGCCTTCCAAAAAAATGTCCAAGAAATAACCCATGTGGCAATAACTTGATGCGTAGACAGTAAGCGACAATGCGCCAAAAGCCATTTGAAATTATGCGGTGGGAATCTCCCAGTCCGCCCACGCTTGATTTTTTGACTCGCATGATGACCCGAGAGGGTTTGCAGGCCAGTCAGACAGAGTTGCCTGCCCAAAGCCGTTCACCGGAAGTAAAGTTTGAGAAAACAGTGGTGATGGTGGTGGCATCGGGGCAGTTGCAATACGCTTTTCCGGGCTATGGGGTTATTGATGTGGATGCGGGGGATATTCTGGAAATCAATCCCGGTGTGCTTTACGATGTGACGGTGAGCAGTAGTGAACCGGCCATTTTGCTGCAAGCGCTGCGAGAGGCGTGACCAAAAAGAGCGCCGGACCGCTCTCTGATGAAAAAAGGAGTGCCGGAGCGCTCTGATGAAAAAAGGAGCGCCGGAGCGCTCCTTTAATCGGGACCTCTACAACAGACCGGAGTCTAGTAGCGGGCCATATAGCGATCAATTTCCCAAGGGGTTACATCGGTGCGATACGCATCCCACTCAATGGTTTTGGCCTTGATGTACTCGTGGAAGATATGCTCGCCCAAGGCTTCTTTGGCCACTGCGCTGTTTTTCAGTTCTTCCATGGCTTCATACAGGCTACCCGGCAGGGCAGGAATATTCTGCACCTTGCGCTCATCGGCAGAAAGTTTGTAGATGTTGGCGGTTACCGGGCTGGGCGGCTCAATTTTGTTTTTAACGCCATCCAGGCCTGCCAGCAACATGGCGGCAAATGCCATGTAGGGGTTGGCCGCCGGATCGGGAGAGCGCAATTCCACACGGGTGGCGTTGCCTCGTTTGGCCGGTACTCTCAGCAAGGCGCTGCGGTTGGCCGCAGACCATGCCACATAAACCGGGGCCTCATAGCCTGGAACCAGCCGTTTATAGCTGTTTACCAGCGGGTTGGTAATGGCCGTAATGCCCCGAATATTTTTGAGCAAGCCGCCAATAAAGTGCATGGAGGTTTGAGAAAGCTGATAATCACCTTTCTCGTCATAAAAAGCATTGCCCCCACCCACTTTGGCCAAAGACTGGTTGCAGTGCATACCGGAACCATTGACCCCAAAAACCGGCTTGGGCATAAACGAGGCATGCAGGCCATGTTTTGCGGCAATTTGGCGGGTGATGATTTTAACGGTGGTTACATTATCCGCCTGAGACAGCGCATCGGAATATTTGAAATCAATTTCGTGCTGACCGCTGGCCACTTCGTGGTGATCCGCTTCCATTTCAAAGCCCAAACGCTCCAGGGTGTCTACAATCTCGCCCCGCACGATCTCGCCGAGATCATCCGGCCCAATGTCGTAGTATCCGGCGGCGTCATGGGTTTCGGTGGAAGGGGTGCCATCCGGGTTGCGTTTGAACAGGAAAAATTCCAGTTCAGGGCCAACGTTGTAGGTGTAGCCCAGTTTTTGCGCTTCTTTCAGTACCCGTTTCAGGTTGTTTCTGGGGCAGCCGTCAAAGGGGGTGCCATCCGGGTTGTAAATATCGCAGATTACACGGGCCACGGCACGATCGCCTTCCAGCCAGGGCATGACCGCAAAACTGCTTAAATCCGGGTAGAAAAACATGTCCGAGGTTTCAATCGTCCGAAACCCGGCGATGGAAGATCCATCCAGCATGATTTCATTATTCAGGGCTTTTTCCAGTTGGTGGACATGGATGCCCATGCTTTTGGGCATGCCGTGGATGTCCACGAACTGAAGGCGAAGTAACTTGACATCCCGCTCTTTCGCCTCTTTCAGGATGTCCGCCACGGAGCGAGTGGGCCGACCGGTCGGCACAGGGATTTCGACGTTCGTCATTTCAGATTCCTTATAAAAAACACACAACGGTTTAGAATCGCCGAGAACACGATGGGGAATTTAGCGCTCTATGGACGGCTATTGTACCTTAAACAACCCGATACCGCCATTGAATTCGATACGTTGAATCAGGCAGTGTCATTCAGACTCTGTTTTGTTTGCTGATTCTGTAGACGCCCGATTAATAGGTCAGTATTTGTCGTTGATCGGTTGCTGTTGGGTAAGTTGGGCTTTCCCAGGTTTGACCGGCTTGCTGGATCAACAGCGTTACTGTGCGCTGATCGGGAGAAACGCGGATTTGAACCTTCATGGGGGTGGGCGCGTTGGGATTTCTGGGGCTTAAGGGGCTTGGGGTGCCTTCAACGGCTAAATTGGCATCCGGGGTAGCAACGGGGTGCGTGTTGAAACGCAGCACGGTTTTATTTCGTTGGGTGAGCAAAAAATAAAGGCTCTCTGCATTTCCGTGGGTGTTAGGGGTGGGATCGGGTTTCAGTAGGTACATTCCCGGCTGGATAATGCTTTCGGCTGTTTCAAAAGGCATGGGTAGCCGAATTAAAGGGTAAGGGCTGGCAGGGGGATCTTTGGGTCCTGCTTTGGTTATTTGCGCCTCGGTGGGCAGGGGCTTTTCCGGCTCTTTGGGTTTTCCGAAAAATGGCCATGAACGTTTTTTAGTTGATTGGGACGGGCTATGCGGCTCTGTTTTATTCAAAGCGGCCTGGGGGTTGTTTCCAAGGGGCGCTTGCTCGGTTTTTTGCGGAAAGTAAACCGGCTCGGGCCAGTATTCATTGCTTGTATCGGTGGTATCGGCCATGGCGCTGGATACCCCAATCACCATTAAAAATAAAATTAAAGCTCCCCCCCAAGCTGGTCGATACCAGCTTTGTCTGTTAATCAAAGCGGGATGCCTGGTAATGAAACTGGATAAAGAAAAAATCATTTTAGTCACAACCAAATATCTGGCTTACTTGATTAATACGGTGATTATCCTGGTGGTGGGCGGTTTGGTGGCGGCCTGGATTTATCTACTTTATAAATCAGGAACCAGCTAACGGCATACACACTACTGTATCTGTTAGTGTAATGGCTTTTCTTTCCTTTGCCATCGGGTAGGCGAAGGATGGCTGGGGTATAATAGCCTTGTTGTTATTTGTGACTGTACGGCGATGGTTTGCATTTAAAGGTTTATTCTGGCCAGCCTGACCCGTATTTTGGATGGAAAAATGCTGGACATTAAACTGATTCGTGAAAACCCGGAAGCCGTTAATCAGGCTTTAAAACGCCGCAAGCCCGATCTGTCCATTGATGCGATTCTGTTGCTGGATGCCCGGCGGCGGGAGCTTTTGCAGGAAGAGGAATCCTTACGGAGTCAGCGCAATCAGATTACCCAGCAAATTGCCCTGGCCAAAAAAGAGGGCAGGGATACAGAGGCCATTCAACAACAAACCCGAGCTCTGGCCGACCGCATTAAGGAAATTGAAACGCAAAAAGAAGACTTGGCTCAGCAGCAAAACACTTTATTGCTGGATATTCCCAATATGCCCTTGCCCGAAACCCCGGATGGGGCCGATGAATCCGCTAACGTGGTGTTAAGAAGCTGGGGTGATGAATTTAAGTCTCGTTATTGCCCCGAAACGCTGCCGCATTATGAAATCGGAGCCAATTTGGGCATTCTGGATTTTGATCGGGGGGTAAAAGTGGCCCAGTCCCGGTTTTCGGTGATTCGGGGCGAAGGCTCTCGCATGGAGAGGGCTTTGATTAACTTTATGCTGGATACCCACACTGAGCATGGGTATGAGGAAATTTTGCCGCCCTTTTTAGTGAACCGCCAAGCCATGACTGGTACGGGTCAACTGCCCAAGTTTGAGGCGGATATGTTTCGGTGTAAGGATGATGAACTGTTTTTGATTCCCACTGCCGAGGTGCCGGTTACCAATTTATATGGTGGGGAATTGCTCTCTGAAAATCAGTTGCCTGTTCAAATGGTGGCCTACACCCCTTGTTTTCGTCGGGAAGCTGGCAGTGCGGGCAAAGATACCCGTGGTCTGATTCGTCAGCATCAGTTTGATAAAATTGAGCTGGTGAAGCTGTGCAAGCCCGAAGAGAGCGAAGCCGAGCATTTAAAATTGCTGGCTGATGCGGAGCGAATTTTGCAAAAGCTGGAACTGCCGTATCGGGTAGTGGCTTTGTGCGCTGGCGATATCGGTTTTTCCGCCGCCCGTTGCTTTGATATTGAAGTCTGGATGCCCGCACAGGGTGTTTATCGGGAAATTTCCAGTTGCAGCGTATTTACCGATTTTCAGGCTCGCCGAATTGGCTTGAAATATCGCTCCGAGGCCACTGGAAAGCCTGCTTTCCTTCATACCATTAATGGATCGGGCCTTGCGGTGGGGCGCACCTTGGCCGCTATTTTAGAAAATTATCAGATCAACCATCAGGAGGTGGTGATTCCAGAAGCGCTGCGTCCATACTTTAGAAATGGATTAACCCGGTTGACAGCCGCAAAAAGCAAGGAACTGGTATGAGCGTCGATCCCACGTCTTCTTCTCTAAACGACAGTAATGTGCCAAAGCAAATCATCGCCGCCGGACCTGCGGAGCCGTCTGCTCTGGATCTGGATACTTTTTTGCGAATGGCGGTTGCTCAAGGGGTTTCCGACATTCATCTCCGGGTGGGTTCACCGCCGGTGATGCGGAAAGATGGCGATATTACCCGTACCAAAATGCCACCTTTGACCGAAATGGCCATTCAGCAATTTGCCAAAAGCATTATTCCCGATAAAATTCTGCCTCGGCTGAAAAATAAAACCGACTTCGACTTCAGCTTTATGCTGGATAACATCTGCCGTTTTCGGGTCAACCTGTTTTACGAAATGGGCCGTATCGGCTTGGTAATGCGTTTGATTACCCTGAAAATTCCTACCCTGGAAGAGTTGGGGCATCCTGCCGTGGTCAGTCGCTTTGCGGATTTGAACAAAGGGCTGGTACTGGTAACGGGTCCCACGGGTTCGGGTAAGTCCACCACGCTGGCGGCTTTATTAAACACCATTAACCGCACCCAAAGTAAGCATATCGTAACTCTGGAAGATCCGGTGGAGTACCTGTACCAAAGCGATCAGTGTGTGGTGACCCAGCGGCAGCTTGGTTTGGATACCGACAGTTTTCCCAACGGCATTAAATACGCCTTGCGTCAGGATCCTGATGTAATGCTGATTGGAGAAATGCGGGATCGGGAAACCATGATGGCTGCCTTGCATGCCGCTGAAACCGGTCACCTGGTTTTTTCCACCTTGCACACCACCGATTCCGTACAAACCATCAACCGTATTATCAATGCCTTTGAACCTTACGAGCGAGAGCCTATTCGCAATCAGCTGGCCGGTGTTTTGCAGGGCACCATTTCTCAGCGTCTGGTTAAAAAAGCGGAAGGCAAAGGCCGTTTGGCTGTGGCCGAAGTGATGGTGGTTTCTCCCGCCATTCGCGATTATATTTTGAGAGACGAGATGGGTGAAATTTATCAGTTGCTCAACAACGCTGAGTTTGAAGGGGTTCGCAGCCTCAACAATGCCTTGTATTGGGCGTATCGTAACCAGCTTATTACAGCTGAGGACGCCTTGAGTATCTCTGAAAATTCGTCGGAACTTCAGCAGATGTTGCGGGGGGCTTTTCACGGGACGAATAGTTTTTAGGGATGAGTCTAAACCCTCTCTGCGGATTCTTTTTGCGGTTTAGGGCTTCCTTTTCAGCCCTAAAACCGCTACACTTAATATAGTGTTAACCTTTCTGGAGTGTGGGCTTCACCTTAAAAACCTTGTCAGTTAAGGGCGCTTCTCTCTCGGTTAACCTTAAATTCTCATTGCGTGTGGCTTCAAAGGGTGTTTGTCAAAAAAACGATTTGTAAAACAGAGTTAGCAGGTTCAATCATCCAATCAGGGAGATATCAGCATGGTGTGTTCACCCCGAATCAAGCGTTTGTTTAGTGCCGCTTTTGCCGTTGCTGTTCTGTGTGGTTCAGGGATGGGGGACCTCAATAGCGCCGCCTGGGCCAAAAGCCACCGAACCGAAACTCAGCCGAGCGCGCTTGGCATTGTCGGGGTTCGCCTGAACTCGGATGGCAGTGGCCTCACGCTGGATGCCAATCGCCCGTTTAGTGGCACGGAAACCCGAAATTTTTCGGTGCTAAAACTGCCTTCCCCCTATCGCATTTTGCTGGATATTCCCAACGCACGTTTGGCGGGGGGCCAAAAAATCTTTCTAGTTAACCAGAATGGCATTGATCGGGTTGAGCTGGTGGAGACACACAGTGCTTTTTACAGCTCGGTTCGGGCCATTGTGTATGTGAATGACAGCCAGACCTTGGCCCGTCTCAGTCCTGAGTTTGAGGGCGCGGCCCTGAAATTGGCAGGCGCTACGCCCATGGCCATGACCCCTGCTCAAATTGCCTCCACCAGTTTTGCAAAAACACCCATTGGCAAAGTGGCTCAGCCTTTACCACCGGTTGCTAAACCTGCCACGGCTATGATTACCAAGTACCCACCCACCCCGCCGCTGGTACTGAGAAGGCCAGACGCCGCGCTTGCTTCGGCGGCTCAAAAAACGGTGTTGGATGTGCCTGTAGCGCCGGGTGTCGCCATTGTGGAAGATGTGTACTTTCGGGATAACAAACTGTTTGTGCAAGCAGAACCCGGCGCCACCCTGCGTATTAAAAACCGCTTTAACTTAACGGAACCCAATCGTCTGGTTTTGGAACTGGATGATGCCGTTTTGCGCAGCCGGGATTTGCTGGAGCCCATTTCCACCAAAGCTCAGGATATTCGACAAATTCGGGTGGGCCAGTTTGATGATAAAACAGTGCGAATTGTAATTGAGGGCAACGACCCTGAGCAGTGTGAGGCCATTTATCATGGTGGCGAAAAAAACCTGTTAGCCATTAGCCCTTATTCCTCTACTTCCATTACCAAGTTATCGGCCAACACTCGGCTGGGAGAAGTGCAAAGTATTGATTTAAAGCGGGAAGGCAACAATACCGTTTTACGGCTGGCGGCCAGTACGCCCATTGTGCATCGCTTTCTGAAAAAAGACGATCGATTGGTTTTAGATCTGTTGAATCAGGCGGCTAATCCGACCAATATTGGTTTTGATGCCCGCCTTTACCCCGAAATTGAAAAAATGCGACTGGAACCTTTAAACGAAGGACAACCCAATAGCAAGCTGGCCATTGATTTCGCCCGTCCCGGCACCAAAGTGATTCCCACGGTTTCCGATGACGGTAAGGTGCTAGAGCTTCAAATTTCGGTGGATGCGGTTGCGGCAGCCAGTTCTGCGTTTCCCAATATTGCCGGGTTGGGCGCTGCTGGCAAAGCCCCTTTTCCAGCCCGCATTGTGGTTGACGCTGGCCATGGCGGCAAAGATTATGGGGCCATGCGTGGCGGATCTAACGAGAAAGATTTGAACCTGGCATTGGCCATGATGGTGCGAGATGCTTTGGAAGCCAAAGGCTTTAAAGTGTACATGACCCGCAGCACCGATGAGTTTTTGCCCCTTCCCAAAATCACGGCTATTACCAATCAGATTCACCCGGATTTATTTATCAGTATTCACCACAATGCTTCTGTAAACGCTGCCGCCAATGGCATTGAAACCTATTACTATACCCCTCAAAGCGTGGCCTTTGCTCGCAAAGTACATGCCCGTGAAATTAATAATGTGGGCGCTCGGGATGGCGGGGTGAAAAAGGCCATGTTCTATGTCATTCACCACACCAGCGTTCCCGCTATTTTGTGTGAGGTCGGCTATGTGTCCAACCCTTCCGAATTGACCGCTTTGCAGGGCTTTGAGCGCAAATCCAAAACCGCTCGTGCGATTGCGGATGGTGTTGTAGACTATTTGAAAACCAGAGTCTCCGCCAAAGCAAAGTAGTAGAACCCTGAATGACCGATTCCCCCATAGCGCAATCCAAGCAAGCCCATCCCAATACCCCTATTGGCGTGTTCGATTCCGGGTTGGGAGGATTGCGGGTTTTGGATCGCCTGATGCAAACCTTGCCCAATGAGCGTTTTGTGTACCTGGGCGATACCTTGCACATGCCTTACGGGGAAAAAACCCAGTCTCAAGTCACGGCTTATTTCTCGGATTGCCTGAACTGGCTGGTGTCAGCTCATCAGGTTAAAATGGTGGTGGTGGCCTGCAATACGGCGGCCTCTGTAGCGCCCCAACTGTTTGGCCAGTTTGTGGGTATTCCCTTTGTGGATCCGGTGACCCCTATTTGTCGCTGGCTGGCTACCGAAGGCAAGTACACCACGGTTGGGGTGATGGCAACGCCAGCCACGGTGGCTTCTAACCGGTATCAAATTTTACTGGATCAGTTAAACGCCCCCATCAATCTGTCTCAGGTGGGCTGCGATAATTTGGCCAGCCTGATTGAAGCGGGGAAGGGACATACCCCCGTTTGCGAATCCCTGTTGCGCCAATATTTGCGCCCCTTGCAGGATAGAGAGGCTCAAGCCATTGTTCTGGGCTGTACCCATTATCCGTATGTGCTGGATCAGGTGGCTGCTTTGTCACCCAATGCCGATATTTTGGATCCGGCCGCTTTTATGGCCGTGGAGGCCAAAAGGCTACTGGATGCGCATCAGTTGGCCGTTCCTCGTACCGTTGAACGTTCGGTGGCCGAGGTGGACTATTTTGTAACCTCAGAACCCCAGCTTTTTTTCGAAACCAGTCGGCGTATGCCCTTTCAGGCCTTGGCCATGAAACCGCCTGCCGTGGTGACCATACCGGTGCTTTCCAGATAAGCCCCCACCCACACCAACAAATAAGACCCAAGTACTCAGGTCAAGGCATGGGCCTAATGGGCCTTAATGCTTGCCGGTTTTGGTGGCGGCAGAAGCATGACCCGCAGGGGGGACTGGCGGCCCTGCTGCCTTGGGGGCTGCTGGGGGTTGGGCTTGGTTGGGGACATCGTGTTGGGCGGCTGCGCTATTATGGCCGGTTTCCAGCGGCTTTTCATCCTGAATAATGGCTTCAGCCTCTTTTCCGGTGGTCACCGCGGATTCGGGCGCCGGGCCTCCCACGGGGGCCAGGGATTTGGCCAGCCAGTCCTGAATTTGAATGGCCACGCTGGGCTGATTGGTTAGCATATCGGCCCCTTCGCCAATTTTTTCGTAAACTTGCAGGGTTTTGGGGCCAATAATCCAGTTGTACAAATGTCGGGCCTGGGTGTGAGAATCCTTGAAGTCCTGATTGCTCATAATCAGGGTATTGTTCTCGTAATCCAGCAAGCCCCGGCTGGCGTCAATGCCTTTAAACTCTAATCCCGGCGAGATTAGCACCAGTGCTTTTACTTCCGGGTTATATTTGGCGGCGAAGGTGCCGATATTGGCCCCCAGCTTTTCCCCGATGATGGCCACCTGATTGCCGTCCACTTCCGGGTAGTCTTCTCCTTTTTTAAAAAAGCTGATCACCTGAGTGACATCCCGGTGCAGGGTGGTCCACTGTTCGGGTTTCATGTAGCGCCAGTTCACCCGGCGCTTCCAGGTGGTGATGGCGCTTTTGCCGTGGCCTCTTAAATCCACCGCAAACACGGCGTAGCCCGCCTTGGTGAGGGTGGCTGGTAAGTCGCCCCAGGCCAGATGGCTCCGGTTTAAGCCGTGCAGCAAAATAATCAGCGGGTACTTGGTCCCCTGATACTCTTCGGGGTCCGCAAACTCGTTTTCTCCCCGCTCGGTCAGGCTGGGGTCATATAACCTGCCGTATAAAAGCAATTGATCCGGTAAGGGCAGGGTCACTTCTTCGTAAGGCAGTTGCCGCATGGATTCTGGCAGCAGGGCCGTTTCATCCAGCGGGGCGGCGGGCTCAGCCTCTTCCTCGTCTTCTTCTTCAGCTTTAGCGGCCTCTTCGGCTTTGGGATCTTTGGTTTCTACTGGGGGATCCCAGGGCATGGCAGGCAGTTTTAGATCACAGCCACTCAAGCCCACTCCCACGTTCAGCAATAATAAAATCATCAGCAGGCTGTTGAAAGAGAGCCGAATATTGGGTAGCCAGACCCTTTCCGAGCGGATTACAATTTTCATAAGATGGAATCCATTGTGTTTTTGGGCAAAATCAGGGCGAAAACACTGCCCTGACCGGGAACACTGGATAAAAGTTCCACAGTTCCCCCGTGAGCCAGTAAAATTTTTCGGCTGTGGGCCAATCCTAACCCGGTGCCACTGCCTTTGGTGGAAAAATAAGGAGTAAACAGCTTGTTGATGTGTTGCGGGCTGATGCCATTGCCTTGATCGATAACCTTGACGCAAACCTGAGGGGCATCCACGGGGGCCTCCACACGCACCTGCACGGTCATGCCAGCCCCAGACGCTTCCAGCGCGTTTTTCAGCAGGTTAATCAAGGCTTGTCGAATTTTTTCGGTGTCCAGCTCCAGCCAGACTGCTTGTGGGTTTTGGGAAACTTCCAGCTGCACCGATTTTTCCAGATAAGAAGGGCGATAGAACTCACACAAATCTTGCACCAGCGCGACCAAATCGGCGGGTTTTGGGTGCAGTTGCAGGGGGCGGGAGTAGTTGGTCAGTTCCGATAAAATGGTTTCCAAGCTGCCGGTGGCCTGACGAATGAGGGACAGGTTTTTGAGCAGCAGTTCTTTCTTTGCGGCCTGTGTTTCCAAGTCCAGTTGACCCAGATGATCCTCGGTTAATTTGGCGTATAAATCAATCAAGCCCAGCGGGTTTCGTATTTCGTGGGCAATCACGGAAGAGAGTTGCCCAATGGCGGCCAGCCGTTCGGTATCCACGTTGCGTTTGTTTAAAAGTTGCAGTTGATCCAAGGCGACGGTCAGCTCCCGGTTTCGGTTTTCCAAACCATGCACCAGTGAGGTGATCAGCACATTCAGCTTGTCGTCATAACGACGATCCACGCTGGTTTCTTTCAGCAGTTGATCTAGCTCAGGTTGATTTAAATGGGCAATTAAATGCCCCGCAATGGTGCGGGTGTCCCCCGGATGAAAGGTCCACCCCCCCTCGTACATGCGATAAGTGGCATGAGTGGCCGCCGACCAGAACAGGGTGGCACACAGTCGATTGGTGAGTACGATTAAAAAACCGGTTTGATCACAAATGCCGGTTCCCGAGGGAAATAAATCTGGCTGGTTCAGCCGAAACAGGGGCACTTCCGGGATCTCGTCCAGAGCGTGGGCCATTGTTTCAAAGGTTTCATCTTTTAAGGTGCGGGTAATCACAAAACCCGGCATGCGATGATCCCGAACCATACGGGTAATACAGCTATACAGGCTTTGGAAAGTTTCACGGGAATACATGCCCGTGGACGAGCACAGATGCCCAAACAGTCCATCTAGCTGGATTTTTTGCACGCTTTGTTTCAATGCACTCACTCATAATTTTTCAAAATGAAATCCCCAGGCGGCAGAGCCGGGGGATTTCATCAGGGGTTTGATCCTATTATATAACTTGTGGGAAGCGGTGTGTGGGTTCGCTAAAAACCGGAGCCGTTACCCGGCCATTTGGGCAGGAGAGCCGTTGTCCACCAAACCGTATCTCAAGGCGTACAAAACCGCTTGGGTACGGTCGTTGACCTGGAGCTTCTGGAAAATGTTGTTTACATGGGTTTTAACCGTGGTTTCGCTAATTACCAGTTTATCGGCCACGCCTTTGTAGGTAATGCCGTCGGTTAGTAGTTTCAGCACTTCTTTTTCACGGGAAGTGAGATAGCCCAGCAACGCCTGTTTGGTAGGATCGGGGCGGCTGGCTTTGCCAATGCGGGCCTGGAATTCATCAAAAAACTTGGTGGCTAAAATGGGCGGTAAGTACACTTTGCCGTTTAACACTTCTTCAATGGCCGCAATGAGTTGAGAAGTCACCATGGTTTTTAAAATATAGCCTTTGGCGCCGTTTTTCATGGCCCGAAAAATCAGGTCAGAATCATCATAGCCAGTGAGGGCCAGAATTTTTAAGTTGGGATTAACCGCCATGATTTGCTGAATAGCAGCCACGCCGTCTACTTCGGGCATGCTCATATCCATTAGCACAATGTCCACATTGGCGTCGGCCAGGCGTTTAATGGCTTCCTCGCCGTTGGTGGCGATACCGGCCAAATGGTAATCCGATTGTAATTCCAGTAACTGTTTAATGCCTGCGCTGTGATTGGCGTTATCGTCCACGATAAACACGGTGGTTTCCGAGGACTGCGTCCGTCTAATCATACTGCTTGTAATCTCCTAAAGCTCTCCTGACACACTTCCACAAAATTTGAAAAAATTGGATCGATATTTAAAATCAAAATTTAGAATCAAACCACGTACTTTCCTGAATCCACCCGGTGGGCGTCCTACTCGCGGCCGGGTTCAAATAGCCTACCGATTCCGTCCTTAACACTCGTTTATTTAATGTAATCCTGTTAGTATCATATCCCAGCTTTTTATACATGCTCATCATCTGAAGGTTGGATATTCTGGGCTGGTAGATCAGTTTTTTGGACGAGACCCATCGGCCAAAGGGTGTATGACAAAGCCCTTCAAATCCCGCCCTGTCCTATAATAGAGGTAATGAATCTGTAGGAGTGAATGGGAAAGTGGGCCAAAACATGGGCTATGAGGTGATTAATAAAACCCGAAATACGGTGGTGGCTAGCCAGGTTCGTAAAGCGGACACTTATTTTAAAAGACTGGTGGGGCTGATGGGAAAGCCGGTGATTCCGCAGGGTTTTGGCCTCTGGATTGTGCCGTGTCAGGATATCCACTCTTTTTTTATGCGGGTTGAGTTTGATGCCATCTTTTTAAATCAGGAAGGGCAGGTGCTTCATCTGGTGCAGCGCATGAAGCCCTGGCGTATTTCAAAGTTCGTGCGGGGTGGCAAGGTGGTGTTGGAGCTAAGCGCTGGAACCATCGAACAAAGTGGCACCCAGCCGGGAGATGAGCTGGCGCTTCAAGCCATCAGCACCGAGGCTTTTTAATAGAGATTGGCCCGTGCGTTGAAGCGGGCTTTACAGCGGATTACCGCATATTGCACCCGGTTATTTTCTGCAATGGATTGCATGCACAGAAACGCGCCATAGAGCGCCGCTGCATAGATCAGTCCGTAGGCGTTGATCAGATTTAACATGCGTTTATCACTCCTTACGCATTGGGCGTTAGTGCAAATGATGCCATTCCAGGGGGTAATGATGGGTTTGAGGCCAAAGCAGTTCGATTAATTGAGCGGGTACACCGGTTTCCCGATACAAATTGCGCTGAAGATGGGTTAATTCTTTTTGCTCGTCCCTGCTCAGGTTGTCAGCGGCTTCTTTTAGTTTTAACTGAGTAATGCGTTTGGCAAACGGGCTGTCGTGAAATACGGTGAGGCAGCTTAATTCTTGCTGCTCCACGGGGTTGAGTTTTTGGGCCACTTTTTTTCGGTTTAAGTAAGCAATGTCCCAAACCACATCGCTATGGCCATATTGTAAAAGGGCTTCCAGCTCGGCCAAATTTTGTTTGAATTGTTGAGAAAACCGGGCTATCCAGAGCAACCATTGGTTGGGTCGCGCCAGATTGGCCAGTAATACCCCGATTCGGTGGTTGACTGCGGGAGGTGTCGGGTTGCTGCTCGAACGCTTTTCCAAAGTTTTACCATTCAGTGAAGATGAGTTTTGACTTAAGAGGAGAGAGACGATTTCACGGGTCATTTTAGACACCTCCCGCATGGAATTTGTGAACGCTTTTTTAAGCTGAGGTGATGCTGTGGTTAGTACGTTGGGTAATCAATTCTTATAATGTATTAGACAATCTGGCAGTATGAAAAGTTCCCGAAAACCTAATGGCTGAGCCTGTTTTCAGTCAATTTTTTTGATTGAGTCCGCAAAAGTGAGGCCTCTGCCTTCTTTTCAGATTCAAGCCAGCCTTAGCCGATCGGCTTGGCATCCTGCCGAATGGTCTTAGACAAGCTCTTAAAGATGAGGCTAATCAATTCGGCGCGCATTGCAAGTAGTGGCCCCATTGGGCTTTCTGCTGAGCGGGCATCGATAAAAATTGACCCTATAAAAAGGGGATGGAGCCATTAATGGGTGCTGGTTTTTGCTTTGGCTTCTCGCCATAAGTTGTCCCACGCTTCAAAATCCAGGTGGGCCATGGCTTGGGCCAGCGATTGCCCCGGTTGGGCACGTTCCACAATCAGGGCTTCCATGGCTTGAAACCGTCGGGTGAATTTGGCGGTGGCTTTGGTCAGGGCCACTTCGGGGTCAACTTTAAAGTGTCTGGCCAAATTAACGCTGGCAAAGTAAATATCGCCCATTTCCGATTCCAGTCGATCAAAGGCCTCGGCGGAAACCGTTCCGGCCGGTGGCAATGCCTCCACTTCTTCCCGAAATTCCTGATACTCACTCATCACGCATTCCCACAGGGAATCCAGATGCGGCCACTCAAAGCCTACCTTTACCGCTTTTTTACTGGTTTCCAGCGCCCGACTGAGTGCGGGCTGATTTTTGGAAACCCCGTCTAAAATACTTTTAATTTCCGGGCTGCCTTTTTCAAGCTGTTTAATGGCCTCCCAGTTGGTGACTACGGCTTCTGCGTTATCAACGGTTACGGTGCCAAACACATGGGGGTGCCGCCGGATGAGCTTGTCGGCAATGGTGTCGCATACCTCTTCAAAGCTGAATTGGTTGGCATCCTGAGCCAATTGGCTATGCAGCACCACTTGTAACAGCACATCGCCCAACTCTTCTTTTAAAACCGCCGGGTTGCCGCTGGCTTCTGCTTCATCAATGGCCTCTACCGCTTCGTAGGCTTCTTCCAGCATATAGGGCTTCAGGCTAACGTGGGTTTGCTTCAGATCCCATGGGCAGCCCTGTTCCGGGTGGCGAAGCTGGGCCACCACCTGAACCAGTTTATCAATGCCCTGGGTTTGGTTGAGTTGCGCCAGAATCGGGTGTTTGCTCATGGGTGGGGATTTATCCTGTGTTGGGGGCGGTTTCCGGGCATTAAGGGCATTTACTGGCCCACGGCCCTGACCCGAAGTATAATAGTGAGCAAAAGATAGCATTCACAAGGAGCCTTGTCATTTACGACGATTTTATAGCGGCCATTGGCGACGCTAAAACCATCTTTATTACCGCCCATGTTGGCCCGGATGGTGACACCTTGGGCTCCATGCTGGGCTTTAAATTTGCCTTTGAAAAAGCCTGCCCCCATATTCAGCGGGTAGACTGTGTGATTTCTGGCAAAATGCCGGATACCTACAACTTTTTGCCGGGTATTAAAGAAGTGTTGCGGATGGAAACGGCCACCACCTTGCTGGATCAGTATGATTTGGGCATTTCGGTGGATTGCGGCTCGGCAGATCGCTTGGGACTGGCCCGCCCTTTGTTTGAAGGCGCCAAAATTTCCGCCAATATTGATCACCATGTGAGCAACGAGCGCTTTGGTAAAGTGAATGTGGTAGAACCCACAGCCGCAGCCAGCGCCGAGGTGGCCTTTGATATACTCAAGGCCATGAAAATTCCGCTGGATGCCAACATTGCCACCTGCCTATATACGGGTATCGTTACCGATACGGGCGGCTTTAAGTACAGCAATACCACCGCCAAGGTCATGGAAACCGTGGCCAGCTTGATTTCAGCCGGTGCGGATCCAGAGTATATTTTTAAACAGCTTTACGAAGAACAACCCCTGTGCCAAGTGCTTTTACAAGCCGATGCGGTGTTGCGTACCCAGTTTAACGCAGGTAAAACCATTGGCTGGACTGTGGTTTCCAGAGAGATGCTCAGTCAGCATGGCGCTTTGGATGAGCATCTGGATGGGGTGGTTGAGTCCATCCGGCGGGTGGATTCGGTGCTGGTGGCCGTGGTTTTCAAGGAAACGGAACTGGGAAAAACCAAAATCAGCATCCGCAGTGATTCGCACGATATTGATGTTTCTGCGGTGATGGGCCTGTTTGGCGGCGGTGGACATCGCATGGCCGCCGGTTGCACCATGGAATTTCCCCTTCAGGATGCGCCTGCCCAGTTGCTACCCATTCTGGAAGAGAAGGTGAGCCAGAAGCTGCTGGTTTCTTAAATTCGTTCCTTGGGTGCTGATTTTTGTGCGCTGTTTTAAGGCGCGTGGCTGGCCTTGATTTTTACATAGCCACGAATGGCCTTGTGAATGATTTCCTTGGCCCCACGGTTGTTTTCAATTAGTTGTAGCCCATTTTCGGCCACCATGTGGTAAATTTCAGGTTGGGTCAGCAGGCCGGTTACGGCATCCATTAATTCCGTCTGGTTTGGCACCTGATACCCCGCTCGCCCTTCCCCCACCAAGCGGCAAATTTCTGCGAAGTTGTGCATATAGGGGCCAAAAATAACCGGGACGCTTTGGCTCAGTGGCTCTAGCGGGTTTTGTCCGCCTCGTTCTATAAAACTGCCACCCATCACCGCAATGGTGGATAGGCTGTACACGGTTAGCAATTCACCAATAGAATCCAGTACCACCACGGGTTGCCGGTTGGGGTCTTGCTCGGAGAGCTGGCTTCGAACCGAGTAAGAAATGGCTTTACCATTTAACAGGCTTTTAATTTCGGGAAGGCGTTCGGGATGTCTGGGGGCCAGCACCAGCTTTAATTCAGGAAAATCTTTTTTCAGCCGGATATAGCTTTCCAGCAAAAGTTGCTCTTCCCCGGAATGGGTGCTGGCAAAGGTTAAAACCGTATCTCCGGGGTGAATGTTCAGTAGTTTGGATAAGAAAGCCCGTTTATCCGAGTCCACGGTGGGAATCAAATCAAATTTCAAATTGCCAATCACCGTCAACTGCTCGGGGGATAAATTTCCCAATTCGCTGACCCGATCCGCATCCATTTGCGATTGCATGTAAAGATGCGTAATTTGCCATAAGCAGGGCTTAATCAGCGGTTGAATCCACAAATACCCATTGAAAGAGCGCTTGGACAGCCGCCCGTTAATTAAAATCAGCGGAATTCGGCATTTTCGGGTGGTGATATCAATAAAATTGGGCCACAGTTCCGTTTCTGTAATGATGACCAAATCGGGCTGAACCAGCCTTAGCACCCGCTGAATTACCGGGCGAAAGTCGTAAGGGAAGTACAGCACAACCAACTCGGGGAAAGTGCGAAGCGCCAAATCCTGACCCGTTTGGGTGGTGGTGGAAATAACAATGTCATAATCCGGGGCCAGTTCGGGTATTAGCGTTTTGATGGCATTAAACTCGCCCACCGAAACGGCATGAAACCAGAGCCGTGGCTTTGTTTTGGTAGATAGTTTTTGGCGCAGATCCGGCGGGTAAAAGCCCAGTTTTTTCCAAAACCCCGCCCGAGCCTTGGGAACCAAGCCCAGATAAGCAACCCAAAACGGACTTAAGCTAATAAGCCCTAAAATCAGTAAAAAATTATAAAAAAGACGGGATAAAAAGCCCATACCCGATCACAAAAATCCAAAAACGGTGATTATCATACCCCATTTAACGGCCTGCTGTTAACAGGCTGAAGCTAGATAAGACCGCTTTATTAATTCAAAGCGCATTTTTTCAAATGCTCAATGGCCTTGTAGGCGATTAGGTAACGAGGCTCTAGTTGGAGGGCCTGTTTGTAATGGCGCAGTGCGTTGATGATATCGCCCTGATACTCCTTGGCCCTGCCCAGGTTAAAATGCGCGAAATGATAAGCGCGGTAGCGTTTGGCCCCTAAAGCTTGTTGCAGGTAAGGCACCGCTTCGCTGTAATCCCCTTTGGCTATCAGGTAAGCACCAATATCATTATAAGGGTTCCCAAACTCGGGATCCACTTCAATGGCTCGCTGGCACTCTTCAATGGCGGTTTCCAGTTCTCCCATAAAACTGTAAGTCCAGCCTAAAAATGTGTGGGCCTCAGCGGTGGGATACACCTCAATGGATTCCTGATATTTTTCAATGGCCAAGTGATAGTCCTGATGCAATTGGGCGTGATAAGCCTCATGAAACGCTTTCAGCGCTTTGCGGCGCTTGAGTTGTTTCAGGCTGTTGGTAAAGCAAAAAACTTGGGATGTTGACATGATGGGGCAATCAAAAATTAAGGGCTGAATGACTGAGACGGGTGTTATTTTACTGGAAACAGACCAATCTTTAAATGATCTGTTGAAAAAAACAAAAGCGGAAATAACCGGTTTAACCGTGTTACTGATAGAAAACCCACCGCCCTTTAAAAGGTGCGGTGGGTTTTCAAAGCGGTGTAGAAATTAACTAGTCGTCTAAAATAGCGTCGCTGGTTAATCCTTCATCATCTAGAATATCGGCGCTACCGACGGTTTCCACGTGCATGGAAGAGTCATCGATGAGCAGATTTTCCATGGTTTCCTCAGAAATTTCCGGGGAACCAAACATGCTTTCAATCTCTTCCAGAATCGCGGACGGTTTACGCAGCGAGGACTTGGCCGCCAGTGCCTGTTCGGCATCGTCGAACATGTCTGCCCGTTCGTCCTTGAAGTGTGGGAATCCGGTACCGGCTGGAATCAATCGTCCGATAATCACGTTTTCCTTCAGACCACGCAGGAAGTCTCTTTTGCCTTCCACGGCGGCTTCTGTCAGTACACGGGTGGTTTCCTGGAACGAGGCCGCCGAGATGAAGCTTTCGGTATTCAAGCTGGCCTTGGTAATCCCCAGCAATACGGGGTGATATTCCGCAGGCAGCTTGCCTTCCTTGCCTTCAATCATACGGTTGGCTTCAGCACCGGCTTTTTCATCCACCAGTTCACCGCCCAACAGGGTGGTATCACCGGCTTCATCAACCCGCACCTTCTTGGTCATCTGCCGCACAATCACTTCAATGTGTTTATCGGCAATTTCTACGCCCTGAGAGCGGTAAACCCGTTGAACTTCTTCAACCAGGTATTCCCGAACGGCTTCAATGCCAGACACAACCAGGATATCGTGAGGGTTAATAGGGCCATCGGTTAATGCCTGACCAGTTTTAACCGTCTGCTTGTCCTCCACGATAATGGTGGAGCCAACGGGGACGGAAATCTCTTCCCGGCCATTGATGCTGGTGAGGTACAAGCGCTGAACGTCGTCTTCCCAAATGATTTCCACAGAGGCGTCCACAGGGGCAATCACCGCAGATTCCTTGGGCTTACGGCCTTCCAGCAATTCTTCAACCCGTGGCAAACCTTGAACGATGTCCCCGGTTTTCTGACGCTCGAAGATCAAGGAGGCAATTAAATCGCCTCGTTGGGTTAACGCGCGGTTTTCAACCTGCAACAACGTACCGCCGGAAATCAGGTAGGGCTGAGATTCACGGACAATAATCGATTTGCCCACCACTTCGGTAATCTGACCCGAAATGGGGGTAAGATCGGAGCCGCTAATGGTGTCACCCATTTTGATAAAGTCGCCAGCCTTAACAATGGGCTTATCGCTCACTTCTAGGGTGGTTTCGTGATCTTCGGTAATCAACAGCACTCTGCGTACGTCCTTGTCGCCAGCTGCGTTACCCAAGCTTACCCGACCTTTGGTGTGGGTAATAACCTGAGTTTTGACAACCGGTGAACGCTTATCGATCACTTGGCCATCTTCAACCAGCAGTTGGGTCTGGGTGGCGGTTTTCTGGGTGCTTAGCCCGGATGGGTTGTCCCGACGGATGGTCAGGTTTTCCAGAACCACCACCTTCAGGTTATCGCCATCCTTTTTGCCGCCATCCTTGATTTCAGCGACTGCCTTCAAACGCTCCAGGTAACCCTTCATTTGCAGCACCATGCTGGTTCTGAGGATGGGAGCGCCTTCAATATGACGAATTTTATCGCCATCTTTCACTTGCAGCTGAGTGACCGGCACTACTGTAATGTTGTCAGGATCCGTGGATTCAAATTCAATGCTGACTTTACGAGGCTCAATCAGAAACTCCTGGTAAGGCCGCAGTAGCACTTCGGCATATTCCAGATCGCTGGTGTCCTCAATGTCATCATCTTCATCTTCCGGTACTTCAATCTGGAAGTTGACCGTAACCACGCAGTCTTCAGTGGCTTTAATGCCAGGGGCGACTTCCGTGCCTTTGGTCACAACCGTGCCATCATCCACGTTCAGCGTGCTAATGTCATTTACCCGGAACAGCTTGCCGGGGCGCACTACCACTTCGCGAACGATGTCATTTTCTTCCACGATTTCCAGAATACCGGTGGTTTGACAAGTGAGCCCTTTCACAATTTCTGTGCCAGCGGTCACTTCCATACCAGACTCAATACCGGGAACCTTCAGAGAAATATCCTTGCTGACCTGATGAATTTCTTCGGGCAGGAACAGGATTTTACCAGGTTGGGTCAAAATGCGTTGCTCATCCACTTCTACATCGAGGTAGCGAATTTGCCCGCTGGTGGGAACGGCCATACTTTCATCAATCAGCTCGGCCACAATGCTGCCGTTTTCAAGCGACGTACCCTGTGGAGATTTGACGATGTAGGTTTCTTCGCTTTCAGCGACTTTCCACAACTGTTCCTTCTTGGTTTGCACCAATTCGGCGTTGTTGGGGGAAATGCTGGCGATAATAATGGTCAGTTCCTTACCATTTACAATTTTCTTAACGGTTTCCTTGCCGACTTTCTGTTCTTCAACTTCCAGATCCGCAGGAATACGAACTTCTCCGCCGTGTTCGCTAACCACATGGGTTTCAGCAATGATTTCGCCAACGTTCAACACCTGAGCGTCGTTCACCATATGTCTGGCACCGGTTGGCAGGTTATAAACGTCGCCACCCAGTACCCAAATGGTGCCTGGACGGTTGGCGGTACGGCTGATGTTGCCTTGACGATCACGTTTTTCATCGGCCTCAAAGCCATCAAACCAAATCTCACCGCTCATGCTGGCGGTAATGTCCTTGGTGGCCTTTTCAGTCCGGCGACCAGCAGTTGGCTCGAAAGAAGCAATGGTTTGGTCTTTTTTCACCGATTCACCGGCGACGACCATAACTTGCGTGTTGAATGGCAGGTTGTATTTGTTGGACTTGCCTTCAGCGGTTTTGATTTCCAGGGTGCAATCACGGGTGGTCATTTCTACAATGTCCCCGTGACGGGTACGGAATTCGCGGGTTGGTAGTTTGTTAACCACTTCCCCGTCTTGTTTGGCTTTGAATAATTCGCGTTTACCCAAGCTGCTAAATACACCGCCGGTGTGGAAGGTTCTCATGGTCAGCTGGGTACCGGGTTCCCCGATACTTTGAGCGGCCATAATCCCAATGGCTTCACCGACATCCACAATTTTGTTACTGGTGAGTGACCAACCGTAACATTTTTGGCAGATGCCCACTTGGCTGGCGCAGGTTAACACAGAGCGCATTAACAGTTCTTTAATGCCTGCCTTTTCAATCACTTCAGCAATGGCTGGGGTGATGATTTCACCGGCAGGGACCAGAACTTCTCCGTCTTCGTTGACCACGTTCACCGCAGAAGCTCGGCTGATGATCCGGTCTACCAGCGACATGATCTCGGATTCACCTTCCATGATGGCCAGCATGGGAATACCGTTAGCCGTGCCGCAATCGGCTTGCTGAATAATCACATCCTGAGCCACGTCCACCAAACGACGGGTCAGATAACCCGAGTCGGCGGTTTTCAAGGCTGTGTCTACCAGGCCTTTTCGGGCTCCGTAGCTGGAGATGATGTACTCCGTTACGCTCAAGCCTTCCCGGAAGTTGGATTTAATCGGCAAGTCGATGATCTGGCCTTGCGCGTCGGCCATCAGCCCCCGCATCCCGACCAGCTGACGAACCTGACTGATGTTACCCCGAGCGCCGGAGAAAGCCATCATGTAAACCGGGTTCAGTCTGTCAAAGTTATCCACAACCGCTTTGGTCAGTTTTTCAGTCGTTTCACTCCAAGTGTCGATAACCTTGGTGTAACGCTCTACTTCGGTGATTTCCCCTTTCATAAAGCGCTGGGTTGCCCGCTCAATTTCGGCTTCCGCCTCGTTAATCAGGCCCTTTTTCGCTTCGGGAACGGTTAGGTCATCGATCGAAATGGTGACACCCGCTTTGGTAGCGTACCGAAAACCCAAATCTTTCAGGTTGTTGGCAAGCGTTCCGGTTTTGGCCATGCCCATTTCGGCATAGACTTTGGCCAGCAAGCGATTCAACTCTTTTTTATCCACCACTTTATTGATGAATTCGAGTTGTTTTTTAGGGGTTTTATTGGGGGATAGAATGCTCATGGACGTGTGTTACCTCGTTCAATGCTTACTGGAGAACCGATTGGCGGACAGTTTTGTTGAAAATAATCCGTCCGGCGGTGGTTTCAATGAGTTGTCCACTTTCATCACGCACGATGATTTTGGCGTGCAGCTCAAGTACTCCGGCTTCAAACGCGGCCAGGGCGTCTTCAAAGCTAAAGAACTTCATGCCCGCGCCTTTGGTGGCGTGTGGGTTGTCCAGGGTCAGGTAGTAAATACCCAAAACCATATCCTGGGAAGGCGTAATAATCGGTTTACCAGTGGAAGGCTGCAAGACGTTGTTGGTGGCCATCATCAGCATGCGTGCTTCAGTTTGGGCCTCTACCGACAAGGGAACGTGTACGGCCATCTGGTCACCGTCAAAGTCAGCGTTGAAAGCGGTACAAACTAGCGGGTGAAGCTGAATCGCACGACCTTCAACCAAAACTGGCTCGAAGGATTGAATACCCAGACGGTGTAGCGTTGGCGCCCGGTTCAGTAGCACAGGGTGACCTTTAATCACCTCTTCCAGAACATCCCATACCACGGTTTCTTGCCGTTCAATGGTCTTCTTGGCAGATTTAATGTTCTGGCTCTCGCCCCGCTCAATCAACTTGTTGATAACAAACGGTTTAAACAGCTCAATGGCCATTTCTTTAGGCAAGCCGCACTGGTGCAGCTTCAAGCGAGGACCAACCACGATACCGCTCCGACCGGAGGAGTCAACCCGCTTACCCAGCAAGTTTTGACGGAATCGGCCCTGTTTCCCCTCAATAATGTTAGAGAGTGATTTCAGGGGGCGATTGTTCGGTCCAACCACGGTGCGGCCCCGACGGCCATTGTCAATCAAAGCGTCAACCGCTTCTTGCAGCATCCGCTTTTCATTACGCACGATAATTTCAGGCGCGCCCATTTCAAGCAGTCTGGACAAGCGATTGTTCCGGTTGATCACGCGCCGGTACAGGTCATTCAGGTCAGAAGTCGCGAATCGACCGCCGTCCAGCTGAACCATCGGGCGCAAATCAGGCGGAATTACTGGCAAAACATCCATAACCATCCAGGAAGGCAGGGTGCCACTTTGCAGCAACGATTCAACCAAACGTAAGCGTTTTAAAGGTTTAACCCGCTTTTGGCTGGAGCCGGTGATTTCCTCTAGCTCTTGCTTGAGGCCATCGCTCATTTCCTGCAGGTTGAGACGAGACAACAGAATCTGTACAGCCTCGGCCCCAATGCCGACTTCTAGCTGAGCTTCTTCGTTCTCTTCCAGAATATTTTCATACTCTTCCTCGGACAAAAGCTGATTGGCTTTCAATTCCGTGTTTCCAGGATCCAGAACCACATAAGAGTTGAAGTAGATGACCTGCTCTAAATCCTTTAGAGACATATCCAGAATCAACCCCAGATAGCTGGGAATACCTTTCAGGAACCAGATATGGGTAACTGGGGCCGCCAACTTGATATGGCCCATGCGATGACGGCGAACCTTGGATTCGGTGACTTCTACGCCGCATCGTTCGCAAACGATACCCCGGTGACGAACCCGTTTGTACTTACCGCAATAGCATTCCCAGTCCTTGGAAGGTCCAAAAATACGCTCGCAGAACAAACCGTCACGCTCTGGTTTTAAGGTACGGTAGTTGATTGTCTCAGGCTTCATAACCTCGCCGTGAGACCAATTCATTACACGTTCGGGTGAGGCAATCCCGATTTTGATGAAATCAAACTGGTCAATATTGGTGCTAACCACAGTGGGGCTCCTTTAAATTGAATCGGAATTGGCAGAGAAGAAGTTGAGCAGTTCGTTGCCCGCGGAAGCGAATTCGCGCTTGGGAGCACGGGCCGCTTCATCGGCCATCAGGTCAATCTCAACTTCACGACCGTCTTTCAGTCGCTTCTTCACCGTAATATCCAGACCGATACTATGAATTTCACGGACGAGTACTTTGAAGGACTCTGGAATACTGGGACGATTCAGGTTTTCGCCTTTCACGATCGCCTCATACGCTCTGGAACGGCCTACCACGTCATCAGACTTGATAGTCAGCATTTCCTGAAGGGTATAAGCGGCACCGTAGGCTTCCAATGCCCAAACTTCCATCTCCCCAAATCGCTGACCGCCGAACTGAGCTTTTCCGCCCAGTGGCTGTTGGGTAACAAGGCTGTAAGGGCCGGTACTCCGGGCGTGGATCTTATCGTCTACCAAGTGAACCAGCTTCATTACATACATACGGCCAATGGCAACCCGGTTGGCAAAAGGGTCTCCGGTTCGCCCATCGTATAAAACCGCTTTACCATCACTGAAAATCCAGTCGATACCCGCATCATCAATGGCGGTTTGCAATTCTTTGGTTACCGCAACGCGAGAAGCCTCTTCACCATACATTTCGTCAAAAGGAGGGACTTCGTAGTGTTTCCCGGTTAAGTGAGCCGCTAACCCCAGTAGGGTTTCATACGTTTGGCCCACGTTCATCCGGGAAGGTACGCCCAAGGGATTCAAGACGATGTCAATAGGTGTTCCATCTGGCATGAAAGGCATATCTTCAATCGGCAGGATTTTAGACACGATCCCTTTGTTACCGTGACGACCCGCCACTTTATCGCCTACGCTGATTTTACGCTTTTGAGCCAGGTAGACCCGAACCACGGTATTTGCGCCGGGGGGCAATTCATCACCCTTTTCCCGATCAAATACTTTCACGTCAACCACGCGGCCGCCTTCACCGTGAGGAACCCGTAGAGAGTTATCACGGACATCACGCGCTTTTTCAGCAAAGATGGCTCGCAAGAGCTTCTCTTCGGGCGGATGCTCAGATTCGCCTTTGGGTGTAATCTTTCCGACCAGAATGTCTCCGGCAAACATACGGGCGCCAACCCTTACGATGCCTCGTTCATCGAGGTTTCGTAAGGCGTCTTCACCGACGTTGGGGATTTCACGGGTAATTTCTTCAGGACCCAGCTTGGTGGTACGGGCATCTACTTCCAGTTTTTCAATGTGAATACTGGTATAGACATCATCGTGGATTAACCGTTCACTGATTAGGATGGCATCCTCAAAGTTGTAGCCTTCCCAAGGCATAAAGGCCACCATGATATTCCGGCCCAAGGCCAGCTCGCCCTTTTGGCTAGCGGCACCGTCCGCAATCACTTGGCCTACTTCAACTTCTTCGCCTTCACGAACCAGAGGACGGTGGTTTAAGCAGGTATCCTGGTTGCTACGCAGGTATTTAATCATCTGGTGCGGGTAGACTTTACCGTCTTTGCCCCGGACTTCAATGATTTCACCGGTTACCCGTACAACTTTGCCTTCCACTTCGGAGACCAGAGACATCCCGGAGTCCATCGCCACACGACGCTCCAGCCCTGTTCCAACCATGGGGCGTTCTGCGGAAACCAGCGGAACCGACTGACGCTGCATGTTTGAGCCCATTAAGGCCCTGTTGGCGTCATCGTGCTCCAAAAATGGAATGAGCGCGGTTCCTACCGATACGATCTGAATGGGGGAAACCCCAACGTAGTCAACCGTATCGGGTTCGGTAATGGTGAATTCGTTGCGATAACGAACCGGTACGGCAGTACCTGTTAAAGTACCATCCTCAGAACGGGTCGCATCACCAGGGGCTACCCGGAACTTATCTTCTTCATCCGCAGACAAGAAGTGAATTTCACCCGTTAGCTTACCGTCTTTTGCTTCCCAGTAAGGGGTTTCCAAAAAGCCGTATTCGTTCACCCGGGCATAAGTGGCCAAAGAGCCAATCAAACCGGCGTTCGGTCCTTCAGGCGTCTCTACCGGACAAATTCTTCCGTAGTGGCTAGGGTGAATGTCACGAACCGCAAAGCCTGCGCGTTCACGGGTTAAACCGCCCGGCCCCAGTGCGGAAAGACGACGTTTGTGAGTCAACTCCGACAACGGGTTGGTCTGATCCATAAACTGGGACAGCTGAGACGATCCGAAAAATTCCCGGATGGCGGCCAGCAATGGTTTTGGGTTCAGCAAGTTGTTAGGAGTCAGTGTATCAATGTCTTGCAGGGTCATGCGTTCTTTAACAATCCGCTCCAAGCGGGTTAAACCCACTCGGAACTGGTTTTGCAACAGTTCGCCCACCGCACGGATACGGCGGTTACCCAGGTGATCGATGTCATCAACCTGACCATCATCGTAGTTTAGGTTGATCAGGTAATCGATGGCAGAAACGATGTCTTCGTTGGTCAAAACACGCACAGTGTCTGGTGCGGAGAGGCCCAGCTTTTTGTTGACCTTGTAACGGCCTACCTTGCCTAAATCGTAGCGTTTCTCATCAAAGAAACGGCTTTCCAGCAAGGAGCGTCCACCGCCCACGCTTGGGGGATCACCGGGGCGCAGTTTTTTGTAGACTTCAATCAGCGCTTCTTCAGTGGTTTCGGTGGGGTCTTTGTCCAGTGTCTTTTTTAAGTAATCGAAGTGACGGAACTGGTTCTCCATTTCGGCAATGGACAGTCCCAACGCCCGCAACAATGTGGTGGCCAGGATTTTGCGGTTTTTATCAATCTTAACGTAGATCACATCGTTGATATCGGTTTCAAACTTCAGCCATGCGCCACGGTTGGGGATCATGGTGGCGTTAAAGATACGCTTACCGTTCAAAGCCTGATCTTTTTTATAGTAAATGCCAGGAGAGCGAACAATTTGAGAAACAATAACCCGCTCGGCGCCGTTGATGATAAACGTACCCCGATCGGTCATCATGGGAATTTCGCCAATGTAGGCTTCTTGCTCTTTAATTTCACCGGTATCCCGGTTTACGAGGCGCAGCATGATACGCAATTGACGCGCATAAGTTGTGTCGTGAAGACGAGCACTTTCTACGGTGTGCTTCGGCTTGTCAAAACTGTATTCCGGCAGAAAATAAAGCTCAAGACGACCCGTGTAGTCACGGATCGGGGAAAAAGACAGGAGCTCTTCTTTAAGACCTTCGGTGATGAACCAGTTAAAGGAATTTTTTTGGATCTCGGCCAGATCAGGGAGCTGTTCCAGGGGGAGAGACCCAATACCTGGAAGGGTTGAACGCATGGTCTTTGCTGCCATTGTAAACCTCGTCATAATTGAAAACGTGATTTGAGTGAAGAATCCCGCGCTAGAGCTGATTTAGGTCACGGCCTGGATAATAGGGGTCAAATAATACACCACTATATCAAGGACAAGCAGAAACGCAAAATTTCATAGGCAAAAGGAAAACCAAGTCGCCTTTCCTTGGGATTGGCTCGCTCGGTTTTCCCTTACCTATGATGCGATTACTTGATTTCGATGGTGGCGCCAGCGGCTTCCAGCTGCTCTTTCAATTTGGCGGCATCTTCTTTTTTAACGCCTTCTTTGATGGCTTTAGGAGCGGCATCAACCAGATCTTTGGCTTCTTTCAAGCCCAATCCGGTAATGGAGCGAACTTCTTTCAAGACGGCAATCTTGTTGCTGCCAGCGTCTTTCAGGATAACGCTAACTTCGGTCACTTCTTCTTCAGCGGGTGCGCCAGCAGCGGGGCCAGCGGCAACTGCCATAGGAGCGGAAGCGGTGATGCCGAACTCATCTTCGAAAGCTTTAACCAGGGTAGCGGTTTGCAAGAAGCTCAGGGTTTTGATTTCTTCAAAAATCTTACTTGTTTTATCATCTAATTCAGCGGGCATTGAAATTGAACCTCATTTGATTGTTGACTTGGTAACATCTTTTAACAGGGGAGTGCCTAAGCCGGGGTGAACAGCCCGATCTTATGCTTCCTGTAAGCGTTTCGAGTATTGATCCAGTACGTTCACCAGTCCACGTTGTGGGCTGCTGATTACAGACACAATACCGCTCAACGGAGCGTTGATAGCACCCACCAGTTTACCGCGAAGCTCTTCGATAGGCGGGAGTTTCGCCAGCTGTTCCACTTCAGCCGGACTTAGAAGCTTGCTGTCCAGGACGCCTGCCCGAATTTGGTTGGCTTTTTTGTTCTTTTTAAAGAACTCGGTCAGGATTTTTACTGGTGCAACCTGATCGGCCTGTCCAATTAACAGGGCGGTCGGGCCTTTCAGTGAATCCGTCAGGCTTTCCAGTTCGGTGTCCTTGATGGCGTGAATTGCCAACGTGTTTTTAGCGAACGTAAACTGAGCGTTCTCTTTGTAGAGTTCCCGGCGAAGCTGGGTCAGTTCAGATACGCTTAAACCGCGAGGATCTGCCACGACAGCGATGGTGGCTTTACTCAAGTGAGACTTGAGTTGCTCTACGGTTTCTTGTTTTTGGGCCAGTTTTCCCACGGCAGCCACTGATCCTTTCTTTATCTATTCCGTTCTTTGATATGTGGTTTCCGTTTGCTTGAACGGTTGAGCGTTGCTTGGTTCCCTGAAGCTGCAGGTCAATTCATTTCAGCAAAAGCCTAATCAGATTGACTTGGAACCGGAGGAATTTCCCTGAATTGGTTCTAGCCTTGGGCTTTCAACTGAATTGGCCCGTAATAGCCTGGAGTGGAACGCTTTCGAGGTAAGAATGAATGACAGTGTCAAACACGACCATTCAAACCAATTAGGGTGGGAGCAACATATATAGCAAAGACAAAATAACGACGCAAGCGCAGAAATTTAACGCTGGGTTACAGAGGCCAATAATGGAAGCAAGTCGGTGGCGATTAGAGGCTTAGGTACATATAAAAATGGATGCTTGGGTATAGAAGAGGGATTGGCACCGCTAATCAGCACAATATGTTCTGACGGCACCCCTTGGCTGAGCAGGATTTTGCCCACTTCAATCCCATCTTTCTCCCCCAGGATTTGCCAGTCCAGCAGAATGATTTCAGGCGTTTTGCGCTGGTAGGCCAACAGGGCTGAATCCATATCTTCGGCGATGGCGGCCAACTCAAATTGAACTGTCGAAGACAGCAAGGCTTTTATGGCCTCTTGCCAGACGGGATCATCTTCTATTAACAGGATTTGAATGGGCTTGTGCATAGAGAGGAGCTTTACGAACAATACTCAGCGCTTTATACGTTTTTGGAGCGGGTTTCCTCGCCTTCTATTTCACCAGGCTGATATTTGCCCAACAGGGTTTGGCTTTGTTTGAGATGTTTGAGCTGGCTGTCAATTTCTTCCTTGAAGGCCCGCATGTTTTTTTCAATCTCAACATCTTGTTTTTCACAATAGTCTATTTTTTGCTGAAGACTTTCCTGCTGCTGGGGCGCAAAGTCTTTTAGTTGAATCAAGCGGCACTGCTCAATCAGTTCCCCCCGTTGAAAGATGAGTTGATTCAATCCGGGTAGATCTTGCCCAGTGCTTAGGGGCAAAATGGTGTCAGTGATTTCACAAAGCTGATTCAAAAGTTCTAATGACTTTTGATAGTTGGGTGGTTCAGGCGTGTAAGGAGGCTTCAGGCTCATCCCGTGCGGTTTCCTTTTCCCTTTTGGCGATTAGAATGGCTTCTTCCCATGTTTTTTTCAATCTTCTTAAATGATCCAACACTTCATCCAGCATGGCTACATCTTTTTTAATGTTGGCTTGTACCAGGCGGTAATGCAGATAATCATAGAGCCGATACAGATTGAGCGCCATTTCCCCCCCAATTTCCAGGTCCAGGCTTTCCATAAACTCTCGAATGATGTGTTGAGACTTTATGATGTTTTTGCTGAATTTTTCCCGATCGTTTTCCGCATCCCCTTTTTTGGCCACCAGCAGAAAGCGAATGGCGCCTTCGTATAGCATAATCAGTATTTCTTCCGGGGTGGCGGTTTCAATTTGATTTTTTTTGTAGGTTTCAGCCTGCTTGGCATAAGGGTTTGGGGCGTTCATCAGTCAGGGGGTGCTCCTGTCCGTTGGGTCTAATAATAGGCGTATCGGTTAAGGCGTTTATAAACTTGAGTGTCTGGCTCTGTTTTCTCCTCTGTTTGAGGGAGCCTGCTTTGTGTTTTTAAGTCGCTGTGCTGATTTACAGGCATTTTTGCAAATTGGGGCGCACCAAAACCGCACAGTTTGTTTTTATGCTTTTGTGATGGAAAACGGGGGAAGTCAGCATGTCGTTATCCAATGGAAACGCTGAGTCCAAAGCGGGCAATTTTTGGTTCTCCTCGCTGGCGATGGCTGCCGCTGATTCAATCGGGGCTTCCAGAGCGGAGACTTTGGAGATTGTGACCGATGTTGAGCAGGTGAGCTTTTTGCTGGCCAGCCTGGAAGATGCTCGGCAGGGCCGAATTATCAGTATGAATGAGGCGTTTGGAGACTTGTAACCATGAGCGCTTTAATGAACAGCGGCTTCTCTCAGGTAGAGGACGGCTCCAACGCTTTGCGGGAATGGACGTTATATTTAACCCGAACCGCCGACAAAGCACAGAAAAACATGGATAAACCTTTGCGTATCCTGATTCGGGATGCGCTGCTTCGGCTTTGTCAAGATCCTGAGCGTTTGGGAGAGCGGTTGTCGCAACCCTTAACCAGTGTTTTTTCTCATCACATTACTTATAAAGGCAAAGAGTTCCGCATTGCCTATCAGCTTTCTCCAGAAACCGAAAGCGTGGTGATTCTACTGATTGGCCCCCACGAGAACTTTTACCGTAAGCTCAAAAACTTGCTTTATGCTTCTTAAAACTTGGTTTTAAGTCAGTGTGGTGGAGGTATTAATCCTTTAGAGATGCTTGAGGCATCCCACGCACCTCTTGGGGGGCGGCGGATTGTCCGCCTACTTTCCGAGAACATGAGGGTTACATTGTGTTTGGCAAGTTGAAACGGTCGTACAAAGGGCAAGGCGTGGTGGAGTATTCCGGTGCTTTGGTCATTGCGGTTGCGGTTGTAGTCGCCGGGTTAATCGTGGCGCCTCCCAATTTGTCTGAATTGTTTGAAACCATTTATGCCTCTACAACAACCATGTTGTTGAGCCACCTGAGTTAATAGCCCGCTTTGACCAGGCCTTGGGAAAAGACCAATGAATAAGACACCAAGTGATGGACCCTAGCGTTTTCCTGAACAGGGATACTCCCAGCTAAGTCCGTTTCTTTTGTTTCTTAAGGAAGAGGCTTACCAGCGACCGGGGTTTTTGTTACGATTGGGGCAATCCTAATCAAACAACAAATGCCTCAGTAGCTCAGTTGGATAGAGCAACCGCCTTCTAAGCGGTAGGTCACAGGTTCGAATCCTGTCTGGGGTATTTTTGTTGGGCTTTTTTAGTGCTGATGTCCTGAGCCATGGGGCGAGTGTTCGTGTGCATGCGGGTGGCTTTTTGCGCCGCAACTGCCGCCACAAGCCTGACCGGGCTCATGATGATGTTGATGGCTATGGGCGTTGTGCGTGGTTGCCTCTGGCGCTGGTGTTGAGGCTGGGGTGGGTGCTGGATGGTGATGAGGGGCTTCTGTTTGTGCCGGGGTGGTTTTTTTGGCACCACGGAAACGCTCGGCTAGCCAGTTCCAGACTTTTTCAAAAAACGCTTTTACTTTTTGGAATGCGGCCACCAAACAAAATTGGCGCTGTTCGGTTTGTGGCTTGGGAGAGGCAGGTTGATTGCAATGGCTGCCGCATTTTTCACTATGCACATGGCCGCCTGTATGGCCAAAGGCAATGCCTTTGCTGGCTTTTGATGGCAGTGGACGGGGATAGACTGACAAAGAGTTGTGTTGCAAACGATGAATCATAAAACCTTTCGGGGAAATGGTGTGAGGGGGCGTGAGGGGTTAGGATTTGGTATCGCTGCTAGCAGCGAGGGGAGTGTTTTTTTGCGTCAGGCGTTGGAATACTGTTTTTACATCGTTCCAAAATCCGGTAATTAGTTCCTTAAACCACAGGCCTACTTTTTCAATCCTGTTTTTGCCTTTCACCGCCGGGTTTTCATGCTCGTGCTGGTGATCGGAGCAATGGCTGTCGTGGCAAGGCGCTTGTGCTCTGGGGAAAAACAAATCAGTGAACCATTCCTTGGTATCCTTTGGCTGCGGTTTTGGCTGATGGCCAAAGCGAGGGCTACTAGGCCTACTTAGAATAACCGGACGACTGGTGTAGTCGGATTGAAGGTTGGAAAGAGTCACGCCAACCCCCTTTCTTTGTTGCGGGTTTGATAAGAATCCATAACGGCGGAACCCATTTGGCCTACATCGTTGGCGCAAATCAGGCTGGCGCAGCAGCCATTGGCGCATAAAGTGCCTGTGCTGGCTCGAGCGGCAGTGTTTTCCGCTCCCGTTCCTGTTTTGGCCGAATTTTGACCGGGCCAACTTTTGGCGGGCTGAGGAATGGCCTTGGCGATACCGGGCAAAATGGCCAGCCCTGCCAAGGTGCTAACGGCTGACAGCGCAAAGTGAGTTACGGTGGGTGAAAGGTGCAGATACTTCTGGGCCGGTTGCTCGGCCTTATCGCCTAAGTAGTGGTTCAGGCTGGCCAGCCCGCCCACAAAGGGGGCTACAATTACGCCCTGTATTACGTTGGATAAATTAAACCGGGTGACCAACGGGGTTACCAAGGCCACGTTCATCATGGCGTTTAGCCAAATCGGGGGCTCCCATTTGGCCGCTTTTTGAAATTCGCCCAACCCGGCAATGGCGGTCAGGACTTTGGCCCATTCTTTCCAATCGGTGGAAAGGAGCCGAAAACTGGACGTTTGCTTGGGCAGTTTCTTCAGCAGCAAGGCGCTAAGCACCAAACCACTGCCTTTGGCCACATGCCCCAGCATTTGTTTTTGATTACCGGATAGCTTGGATGGCCCTGATTGAAGCGGGCTTTGAGGTGCCTTTGAGCTAAAATCGGTTTGGGGCGTAGTTTTGGACAGCGCGGCTTGACGCTCCATCCCAGTCAGGGGGCTTTGGGTTGTTGGCGCTTGTGGAGGGAAATAAAACCCGCTGACGATGGGTGCTGTGATCACCATAATCCAGGAACGTCCTTAAAAAATGAGTGGTTAGAGATCATTTGATAATGATTTTCATTTTTATTGAGAAGTAAGCAACTGTCAAATGAATTAAAAACAGAAGGGCTTGCGCAAATTATTTGTGATACGATTCCCGAGCAAATTCCTAAAAATGGTTTTCAATATCATGACTGTAGTTACCTCTGCCAACCGTCCCGCCAAATCCACCCAAGCGGTGCTAGAAGCCCTTCAGCAGCTGAGCCACGCCACGGCACCCGATGTGATGGACTGGATTAACAGAACTTCTGACGCCAAGAAGGTGAGCCTGACCAGTGTGTACAGGGCTTTGAACCAGTTGGTTTCCGAGGCCAAGATTAAACCTTTGAATTTTAATGACGGGCAGGTTCGCTATGAGTTGAACAACCATCACATGCACCATCACCATCTTATATGCACCCGTTGCGAGAAAGTTCAGATGTTGGACAGCTGTCCGTTTCAGCCAGTTTTAACTGAGCTGGAAGGCCGATTTCGGGTGGACTACCATAACTTTGAAGTGTTTGGCCTTTGCGCCGCCTGCCTGGAAAAGCCCTGATATCCCATTTGACTGTTTGAAACTTTAATAAAAATAAGAAGGTAAACGATTTTGGCCAGTGTAAAGCCTATTTCAATTCAGGTTCCCTCATCATCGTCCGCAGCTGCCCGTGATGAGATGTCTCAGCGCTGGCGCTTGGTGGGCGACGCCGCTTTTTCTGCTTTAAAATATTTTTTATTGGTGCCGCTGTTTCCCTTGCTGGGCTATTATTTGCTGGATCAATCCGGGTTTAGCCAATGGTTGATTGCGGTGGGCGTGATTCCTGCCGAAATTTTGGGCGAAGGCTTTGGCCATGTGGGACTTTGCTTTTCAATTCATTATCTTTTTAGCGGCTTACGCGAAATTGGGAAAGCCATCCTTCTATTCAATCGCTAATGGCGTGAGTAGTCTTCGCTGAGACAGCTGCCTGCTTGCAATGTTTGCTTGCATTGGGGCTTTAAGTGCCCCTGAGTGCAAACAGGGATGGAATGTGCTGGATTGAGAGTAAATGTAAAGTTTTTCTATGACAGGACACAATTATCATCAATTAGTTGTTTTTATTATTTTAGTAGTGTATGTGCCAGAGAAAATTCTGTTTTTTCCTTCCAAAGTTATAGAGAGTGCAAGACTAAAATGATGCAGCCATTAAGCATACAAAACAGAGCAATGACTTCCCGTTTGCCCGTAATGGCAACCCCTGCTTCGGGACAGGTTCAAATGGCTGCACTTTCCCAAGCAAATGCCAGCACCAGTAACGCTGCGCCCGGTCAACTTGATACCATGTCTTTGATAATTCCTATCTTTCAGCTTTTAAAACAGGTAATCGAACTGATGCTGGCTGGTCAGTCCGCTTCAGTAGCTGAACCGGCAGCTAGCGCTGGGCCATCGACTGGTGCGCCGGTGGGTGGCGCTGGTAATGCCACGGAACCTAAAACAACGGCCAGTACCACTAACAGTGCGCAGCCCGCCAGTTCAGCAGGTGGATCTGTCGCTGTTGCCTCGGGTACCGATGATGATCCGAAGGCATTAAAGCCAGCCAGCCAAAGCGCTGAAGCGCCCTCTGGTGAAAGCGCCGTGGGTAGCGCTGATACCATGACCATTGATGAGCGTCGGGACTTGAATTACAGTGATTTGAAGGCCGATCCCAAGGGGGGCAAGGATTATAAAAACGTACGGGGCGGCAAAGAAGCATTTAATGGCGTATCAGGTAAGGACGCAGCCATTATGCACCTGGCCGGTCGGGGGCATATTTCTGCTGGCACCAGTAAAAACGGGGTTTCTGGCAGTGCGCGCATTTATAACAATGTTTTGAACAATCCAGAGAATTTTACGCCGGATGAAACCAAGCTGATTGAGGGCTACGCAGCCGCTGAAAAAGAAAAATACGGTTATTTTACCGGCGAAGGGCTTGATCATGACTTTGCGGATCAAATGGCCGCGCGGGGCGATATATCGCCTGACAAGCTGGCGAAATATCATCAGGCCATTGATGCACGGGTCGCCAAAATGGTGAATAACCCGAATCAGGCCGCTGTGAAAAAAGAGGCCGGCCAAGCGGTGAATATCACCAGTGATATTGGCACCTTGCAAGAACAATCCGGGTTGAGCCGTTACGAGCAAGCGGTTTATCGTTTATCGGGTCACGCCACCCTGTTTAGTGGTGATGGCAGCATTGATGGTGATATTCTGGCCGTGACCCTGGGCAACGAAAAGTCGCTGGATGGCCGCAAATTTGGCGATCAGGATACCAATATCGATCCAGAAACCTTGTCTCTGCTGCAAGATGACATGGCCATTGATGGCAAATTGAATGGAGACGCCTTGCGTACAGCCAATGAAGGCGTGTTGGACAAAATTTTTATGGGCGGCCCCGAGGTAACGGCTGAAGGAATTCGAAAAACCTCCGTGAAGAAGGCGGAAGCCACTGGCCGCAATCAGCAGGATATTATGCAAAACCTGCAGCTTAGCGCCAATGATGCCATTAAGCAGTTTGGTAGCTTTGCCAAGGAGCATCCGGTGATGACTGCCGTAGGGGTGGGCGCTATGGCTGCGGGTGCCGCAATCTGTCCGTTTCTGGGCGGTACGATGGCAGTGGGCGCTGGGATTGCCGCTGGCTCTAAAATGTTTAGCGAAGAGGCCAAGCCAGCCGCTTATTAGACTTCTTTCCAGGGTTGGAACCAGGGTTTTAAACAAGCTGGATGTGAAAGCGCATTCGGCTTTTAGCGTTTCAAAATTTCTCGATGAAAAAACCGCTCCGTATTACAATCAGGACAAATGATTTTGAAAAACAACGGGTCTGAAAGCGGGATTTGCATGACTGAGCGAACAATTTTTCTGGATGGCGAAAGCCTGACACTGGAGCAGGTGCGGGAAATAAGTCTGGATGCCACCCTTCCGGTGGCCTTGGCCGAGGGCTGTCAGCCAAAAATTCAGGCCTCTCGTCAGGTTGTGGAAAACGTACTGAGTTCCGGCAAAACCGTGTATGGGGTCAATACCGGCTTTGGGGCCTTAAGCCATGTTTCTATTTCCAATCAGCAGGTCGATCAGTTGCAGGCCAATCTGGTGCGAAGTCATGCCGCTGGGACTGGTGCCATTCTGGAGTTTCCGGTGGTGCGGGCCATGATGCTTTTACGGGCCAATACGCTGGCCAAAGGCTTTTCCGGTGTGCGGCCCGTGTTGCTGGAAACCTTGCTGGCTCTGCTGAATCGAGGGGTTTACCCTAAAATTCCGGCTCAGGGTTCGCTGGGGGCTAGCGGCGATTTGGCCCCGCTGGCTCATATGACGCTGGTGCTGATTGGGGAAGGGGAGGCTTTCTATCAGGGCGAATGGCTTTGCGGCGCTGAAGCCTTGAAACGGGCCAATATTGAACCTTTGACCCTAAAGGCCAAAGAAGGGCTGGCCTTGCTGAACGGCACCCAAATGATGACCGCCATTGGCGCGCTAACCCTATTACAGGCGGAAGCCCTGCTAGATGTGGCCGAGGTGGCCGGGGCCATGACCATTGAGGCGGTGAAAGGCAGTCAAAAACCCTTTGACCCCAGAGTGGCCCAGGCACGGGCGCATGCCGGTCATGCCCAGTCGGCGGCCATCATTCGCAATTTATTGGCGGGCAGCCAAATTATGGATTCTCACCGGGATTGCGCCAAGGTGCAGGATGCGTATTCCCTGCGTTGCATTCCTCAGGTGCATGGGGCGGCTCGGGATTTGATGGCATCCGCTCGCCACACTCTGGAAATCGAGATTAACTCAGCCACCGATAACCCATTGGTGTTTCCCAATGGCGATATTATTTCTCAGGGCAATTTTCATGGAGAGCCGGTGGCCATGGCCATGGAGCAGTTGGCCCTTGCCTTGTGCGAATTGGGCAGTATTAGCGAGCGTCGCATTGATAAGCTGATGAACCCCGCCTTTAGTGAACTACCTGCCTTCTTGGCGGGTAAGCAGCAGGAAGGGCTTAATTCGGGCCTGATGATTATTCACTATACCGCTGCTTCACTAGTGTCTGAAAACAAAATTCTGGCCCATCCAGCGGTGGTGGATACCATTCCCACCTCTAACGATAAAGAGGATCATGTGAGCATGGGTTCTATTTCGGCCCGAAAAGCGGCCAAAATTCTGGAGCATGCCCGCTGGGTGCTGGCCGCCGAATTGCTGGCCGCCGCTGAAGGACTGGAGTATCGTGGCGATCTTCAGCCCGGTGCAGGGGTTTGGCGGGTCTATCAAAAAATCCGCCAGTCTGTCCCGCCCTTAACTGTCGATCGCACCCTGGCAGGCGATGTGGCTAAACTGGTGCAACAAATAGAGGACGGCAGCCTGCTGGCACCCGTTCAGGATTGCCTATCCACCTAACCAGCATCCAGCACTGACCCCCTCTATCTTGTACCCCCCATCATGCCTACCTCCCTGTGTCATCCCTTCCCCCTATCATGCCTGCCCCCCCTGTCATTCCCGCGCAGGCGGGAATCCACTTTGCCCCAAAGCGCATGTCTTCACCCCCCTCGCACGGAAGGCTAAACCGCAAGCCCGCACCGTGGATTCCCGCCTGCGCGGGAATGACAGGAGGCAAGAAGCTAGAGACGGGAAATTTGTTGCCTCCCAAATCCACAAAGGGAGGCTGAATTATAAGCCCGCACCGTAGATTCCAGCCCCCCTGTCATGCCTGCCCCCCTCTCATGCCTGCCCTTCTGTCATTCCCGCGCAGGCGGGAATCCACTTTGCCCCAAAGCGCATGTCTTCACCCCCCTCGCACGGAAGGCTAAACCGCAAGCCCGCACCGTGGATTACCGCCGGCGCGGGAATGACAGGAGGCAAGAAGCTAGAGACGGGAAATTTGTTTCCTCCCAAA
>NZ_JBGSRV010000005.1:0-11590 GCF_041737375.1 Vampirovibrio sp. | reverse complement strand
GCCAATCAGGCTCCGCAGCTGGCCTTGCAGTTGCTCCGATAGTTACTCATTCACTAAAGGCAAGAGGACTGGACTGGAACGGCATCCGGTCTCACTCAATCCTCTTTTTGGAAAGACCCGGCTTCGGTCGGGTCTTTTTTTATGCGTTTTTTAGAGGGGTTTTTTGAAAACTGGCCTGTGCCCACTGGTGTTTAGTCGGTAATGGGGGCGGGCTTGGTTTTGGGGTGTGGGTATTTCTGTTGCTCGCCCTGAATATGCTGAATGAGGCTCATCAGCTCTGGAAGGCATTTTTCAGTTTGCAGCTTTTGGACGGAATCCCGAAAGCTGGTTTCAAAGGCGTCCGGGTCGGTGGGGTGTAACTTATCTCTGGTTTTGCCGATATTGGCGTTCAGCAGCTCCACAGACTGGTTGTAGTTGGCTTTGCAATCGGCGAAGGTGGCCAGACTAAATAGCCCTTGGCTGGCTAGGAAAGCAAGGCTGGCGGTTATTACAAAATGATAAAAACGGCGAGAAGGCATGAGAAGCATGATTGGTTTTTTTGGGGGAACCTCCCCAGTATAATCGGAAGGTCACAATTGAGAAAGTGGCTTAATTCGCTCATCAAATTGGGGTGATTTTAACGGGTTCAGGCCGCCGGTGTATGGATTGGATGCGCTATGGACCGGACGCCTTTAAAATGGCCGGATCCGGGCATTGTTTTTTACAGCAACAAGCCTAAAATCAAGGCAGGGTCAATTCTGGGGGAGGGCTTTCGGAATGCGAGGCATCGTTCATTGTCTGGGTTTGATGTTGCTGATTTCGGGCGGCTGGGGGCTTTTTTTAATGGGAGCTGCCTGTTGGGCCGAACTGGAAGATCGCTATGGCTCCTGGTCTGTGGCCGACTCTTTAGAGCCATCTCTTCCAGAACGCGCCATATTAGAGCGATCACTGGCTCAGCAAAGTGTCCATCAGCGCATTCCTTTTGCAATCAAGCCGTGAAGGGCCTGCCTTCAGCGTGGCTTCAATCAGCCGAACCGCCGGGGCCTGAAGTTTGGGGTTGTGAACCCGCACATAGCGGGCGCCCCGTTCAATGGCAAAGGCCATGCTCAGGGCGCTTAACGCTTCCCGCTCCTCAGGGGGAATATCGGTTACCCCTAGCGTTAAAAATGTTTTTCGGGAAGTGCCGACCATCAAAGGGCATCCCAGTGTCATTAACGCATCCAGATGGTTCAGCAATTCCAGATTTTGGGCCAGCGTTTTTCCAAACCCAAAACCGGGATCCAGAATGATGGACGCTTGACGCACACCGGCCTTGTGGGCGTACTGTATTTGCCGCTCAAAAAAAGAGGCCACCTCTGTAATCACCCCTTGGGGATAACTGGGGTTGTGCTGCATGGTTTCGGGTGTCCCCTGACTATGGGTAAGAATGACCGGACAATTTGCCCCGGCGCACACCTCGGCCATGGCGGGATCGTATTGCAGGCCGGATACATCGTTCACCATGGTAGCCCCGGCACGTAAAGCGGCTTGAGCCACGGTGGCCTTGCGGGTATCCACGCTAATACTGGCGTTTGGAAATGTTTGACGTACCGCCTCAATGGCCGGAATCACACGGCTTAGCTCTTCCTGCTCTGGTACGCACCTGGCACCGGGGCGGGTGGATTCTCCCCCCATATCCAGAATGTCAGCCCCCGCCTTCAAGGCGGTTTCTGCCGCTTGCAACAGGCTTTCCTGCGAACTTAATCGCCCGCCATCCGAAAAAGAATCGGGGGTGAGGTTCAGGATGGCCATTATTTGGACAGAAGACATGAATTTCGCCTAAAGCTGTGGGCATTAGGGGCATTGTACTGGAAGCCGGTCCGCATGTTCAATCATAATTTTAAAATATTAGAATTTAATAATGTTCTTGTGTTTAAAGAATAGCAAAATTTCAATTCAGCGCACGGCTTGGCAGAAGCATGACAAGGCCTGAGCCATACCGCTATAATAAAGATAGCGTTGCTTTGTGATGCGCTATAGGGTGAAAACGCTATGTGGTTAGGACTTTTAAAATCGGCTTGGATGCTTTTGCTATTGGCGGCCATGGCTTGTTGCCAGCTTGCCTTTGCAAATGAGGATCTGCGCAATGATTTTCAGAATTGGGATTTGGTGACGATTACCCTGCCGGTGACTCCCGGAAAAAAAGTGCAGTGGTACGCAGAAGCGCAGCCTCGAGTGGGCAATTTGCAGGATCGGGGAACCAGCGGGGATTTTTCACAGCTCATTCTGCGAACCGCTTTGGGGTATCGGCTCACTGAAAAAATTTCGGTATGGCAAGGCTATGGGTGGACCCCCATTTTTGAACCCCAAAACCTGAATGAACATCGTATTTATCAGCAATTAAGCGTCAATGGCAAGTGGAAACGCCTATTGGTCAACAACCGATCTCGTCTGGAGCAACGCTGGATTGAAAATACGGGGGGAGAAACCTCCATTCGGCTGCGCCATATGGCCAGGGGTATGTATCCACTGGATCAGCGAGAACAATGGTTTCTGGTGGCCTATGATGAGTTTTTTATCACCTTAAAAGGGGTTCCCAATGGGCCTGCCACCGGATTTGATCAAAACCGTCTATTTGTGGGCTTGCATCGCAAGCTGAAAGGTGGGGTCAACGCCGAAGCAGGCTACCTGAATCAATACATCAACACTCAGGATCCCGTTCCCAACCGCATGAACCATGTGCTGATACTAACCCTTAATTTTGAGTTGAAATAAGCGCTTAGGCGTTTCTGCTAAAGGGTGAAACGGCTTTTTTGGGGGCCGTGCGACTGCCCGATTGCTTCATTCCATTTTTTTATGGGGGGTTCTGTTTTGTAGACTGTGGATGAATGGTAAAACGTTTTTGCTTTAGGCACCATAGTGAAATAAGACACGGTCGTGTTTGCCTTCAGCAAATGGGTGGCAATGATGCCCTTTTTGAAGCGGCTGTGTTTTATGAAATGATTGTTATTGAAAGAGGAGCACGTATTTCACGATGAAACATCCAATTACAGCTTTTTTACTGGCCGTAACCTTAATGGTGGGAGGCTTGGCGCCCGCTTTGGCGGATCATCACACCGGTCCACACACCGCAGAAAAAGCAGAAAAAAAAGAGAAGATGAAAGAGGATTTCTTTAAAGAAATCAATGCCACAGATGACCAGAAAGCGAAAATTCAGGCTTTGGACACTCAATACCGGGCCAAGATTGATCCGCTGGAAAAACAGATGTGGGACAAGAAAAAGAGCTTGATGGCTTATGTGGTGACGCCTGGTTCGGATAAAGCACAAGCACTTCAGCAAGAAGCTGAATTGATTGAAATCAAATCGCAAATTGGCAATTTGTATATTGAGCAGGCCTACACTCAAAAGTCTCATCTAACCCCTGAGCAACAGAAAAAAGCGGCTGCTTTTTACGAAGAAAAGGCCAAAAAAATGAAAGAGTCTGACGAGTATTAAACGCTAACCCGCATTAAACCGGATTACCTCAAAGCCAACGCTTTGTGTTTGATTCAAAAGAGGCAAGTCCAGTGGGCTTGCCTCTTTAAGTTGTTGTGTTTTTACGAGCGTTTAATTTTTCCCGGTCATCACCGGGCCGCCTTTGCTGCCCGCGATTCTCATCATGGAATCAATGCACTGGCGGGCTTTGCCAGCCACTTCTTCCGCAATGGTAATGGGTTCATTTTGGCCCAACAAGGACTTATAAATGTTTTCCAGCCGGGTTAACTTCATGTTGGGGCAAACCGCAGAGGCTCGGGTGGGGGTTATAAACAGCTTTTCGGGGCAGTCCTGAGACAGACGCTGGCTGACCCCGTCCTCGGTGCAAACGATGAAGGTACGGGCCTTGCTATCTTTGGCCCGCTTTACAATGGCGGTGGTACTACCAATAAAGTCGGCCATGTCTTTCATGGGCTGATCGCATTCCGGGTGTACCAGAATTTCAGCCTCCGGGTATTCTTTTTTCAGTTTAACCACATCCTCGGGGTTCATGCGCAGGTGGGTGGGGCAAAAGCCTTCCCAGCAAATCAGTTGCACCTGGGGCAACTGAGACTGCACATACGCCCCCAGATGCTTATCCGGCACAAATAAAATCTGGTTGCTGCCGCTTTCTTTGGCTGCAAAGGCCACCACTTCCACGGCGTTGGCGCTGGTGCAACAGTACTCGGCTTCCGCTTTCACTTCGGCGGCGGTATTCACATAAGCCACCACTGGCAAACCGGGATGCTCGGCCTTGAACTGGATTAACTCCTCACGGGTAATCATGTCCGCCATAGGGCAACCCGCGTTGGGGTTGGCCAGATAGACGGTTTTAGAGGGGCTGAGCAATTTTGCGGTTTCCGCCATAAAGTGAACCCCGCAAAATACAATCACCTCGGCATCGGTAGAGGCCGCCAACTGGCTTAAACCCAGCGAATCCCCATGGTAATCGGCCATATCCTGTACATCCACCCGCTCGTAAAGGTGGGCCAAAATAACGGCGTTCCGTTCTTTTTTGAGGGTCTTGATATCCCGGATGAGTTGCTGTTTGCGCTCAGCCGGAGAGGGCGGGCATACGCTCTGGGATGGGGTGGAGGGGATAGCCGTACTCATGGGGATTTTACCTTTACTGATCACGCTGCTAAAAATTGTGGGGAAATCTGGTCTGTAAGCTTGATTTCAGGTTTTGAGCGGTATGTGCGAATGGTGCTTCAACATTGGGTAAGAAGTTGAGCGCCTTCCTTATATGGTTAAAATATAAGGTTAAAAAAATAATCGAGCGTCAGGACACTTACGCTTACCCATTTTTATCCCCTGTAGTTTATCCCAGACGATGAACCCTGTAAAACGTTCGTTTTGCAGTTTGCCATGAAGGGGTGTTGAATTTTGGCACAGGGTGTGTTCTTAAGTGGGTTGATTTATTTTTGTTTTTATTATATTTAAATTTTTAATTTGTATGCATTCTTGAAAAACCTTGCCTTTACTGCCTTTAATTGTTTTCAAATTCGGGTCGATCCCGGTGTGGCAAAATCTTCGGGTTTTAAACAAGGGATATCCCCAAATAAAAGGTTTGACAATGGTTTTGATACTCTGAAGCTCGGGGGGCAATAAGGCTGCCCTCTATTCAAAAAGTAAAAAACTACGCTATTCGGGGGAACTTTCTATTGCACATCCTGCAAGTACTGATATAATCTTCGTAGTCACTAACTGAAAGGAGTTGCTAACTATGAATAAAGAAGAATTAGTACAAGAAGTCTCCAAAAAAACCAAGACTTCTCAGAAGCAGGTTGCTGAGATTCTGACCCACACCATCGCTACTATCGAAAAGACTGTTGCCAAAGGCAAGAAAGTCACCTTGGTAGGTTTCGGTACGTTCGAGCCCCGCAAACGCGCTGCCCGCACTGGCCGTAACCCACAAACCGGCAAAGAGCTGAAAATCGCCGCTAAGACGGTTCCCGCTTTCTCCGCCGGTAAAAAATTCAAGGAACTCGTCGCTAAAAAGTAGTGGTAGGGAACTGAATTTTCAGAAGGCTCAGGGTTAACGCCCTGGGCCTTCTACCTATTTGACGGTATGTTTGGCTGCTTGCATGGTGAATGCCGGGTTTGGGGGGGATTGGCTCAGTTTTATATCGATTGAAGCTATAATATCAACATGTACGGATTGGAAGCGTAAGTATGACGGTAGATCCTGAGTCTCATTGGCAGCATTTTCCATTGTTTCAAAACATGGAAGACGCAACGGTGCGTAAATTTATGTCCATGGGCTATACCTTTCGCTATGAAATCGGGGCTCAAATGGTTTCCAGCCAGGATTTAGGCGAAACTTTTTTCGTGATGCTGCAAGGCTTGGCCAAACTGGTTTTGCACAACACCCGTGGGGAACTCATGAATGTTACCCTGTTTCGAGCCGGTGATTTCTTTGGGGAGTTGTCCATGCTGGAGCCTGATTCAGTTCGCAGTGGCAATATTCTGGCCATTTCAGAGGTTGAAGTGGTGGCCATTCAAAAAAAAGATTTTCTGAAGATGATGCATGAATGCCCCATGCTGGCTTTTAATCTGGCCCGGTGTCTGGGGCAGCGTTTGCGCATGATGAATCAGCGCATGATTACCGACAAGATGCCCGATGACCTGCACAAGGTGGCTCACACCTTGCTATTGCTGACCACCAAGGGCAAAAGCCTTCAAAAGGCAGGCTCTGTTTTGTTGCCCCCGCTTTCTCTGAAGGAATGGGCGCTTTTTTGCTATACTGGCGTCGATGTTTTTCTGGCCAGTATGGAGCAGCTCAAGCAGCTTGACGCGCTGGAGTGGCAAAATCAGCGTATTGTGATCAAGGATGTCTCCAAACTCAGAGAGGCCGCCGAGCAGTATTTGAGTCCTCCTGGTGCTAAAACAGGGCCAGACGCATTGAACGGGTGATGTTAACGTTTATTTTAGGCTGTGAAATCAAATGACCATCGCGTTTTTCCTGGATCGGGACGGCACTTTGAACGTGGAAAAAGGCTACATCCGAAAGGTGGCCGATCTAGAGCTGATTCCAGGGGTGGCTCAGGCTGTGCGGCAGCTCAATGACGCCGGTATTTTGGCCATTTTAACCACCAATCAAACCGGGGCGGCCCGTGGCTTTTACGATCTGGATCATATTCACGCCTTGAACGATCGCTTGAAATCGCTATTGCATCAGGAAGCCAACGCTTATCTGGATGCCGTGTTTTATTGTCCTCATCTGGCAAAAGGGACTGTTGAACCCTTTGCGGTGGCCTGCCAATGCCGAAAACCAGAAACCGGCATGATTCTACAGGCCCAGCAAGCCTATCCCCATATTGATTTGGCCCGCTCCTATGTATTGGGCGATAAAGCCAGCGATGTGGCTTTTGGCCGGGCGGCTGGCTGTAAAAGCGTTTTACTTAAAACCGGTTACGGCCAAAAGGTCTTGGCTGGTCAATATCAAAGTCTGGATATTCAGCCTGATTTCGTGTTTGATGATATGCCTCAGGCGGTAGCCACCATTTTAAAAGATGGGGCGCTAACCTCTCACGCCGGAATGTCCTGATTTTCAAACCGCCGGGTTGTTTCCTCTGGGGACGGCAGGCAATTTTTCCGGTGGCGGGTTGTTTGCTAAGGTGCGGGATGCACTTGCTTTTAACCGTTTGTTCATTCCGTCTGCTTATCAGACAATAGAGACCCTGACTCAAGCTTTTCATTTTTATAATCGTCTGATAATCGCTGATGCGTTTTGCTCAGTCCCCCGCTCGTTACGTTACCCTCGCAATGCTCTTTTTATGATAGGATTCATGACACTATGAACGCCCGACACGCCGCCCGAGAACTCGCCCTGCTCACCCTGTTCCAACTGGATAAACAGGGGGATGGTCATATCAATCCTGAAGCCCTGTCTAATAAATCCTTGTTGCAGGAGCAAATGTTGTCATCTGTACGGGCTTTGTCCGGTGAGGCCGAATTTCAGATTCAAAGCGCCGCCGATGAATTGGCGGAAGTCAGCCGCTATCTGCTGGCGTATGAACTGGAGCATCCGGTCAATCTGGAATCTGCTTTGGATGCCCCCGTCAGGGCGGTTCCCATTCCTTCCACCCGAGAGATGGTGGAAAAAATTGAAAGATGCCTGCAAGGCGCTGAGTATTTGTTTGAGGCCCTTCGCATTCCTGAGCTGATTAGCCTGGTGGGCAGTGAGAATGTCCAGGAGTACGCCTTTAACCTGATGAAGCTGGTGGCCGAACATCGGGCCGAGCTGGATGAGTTGCTGAACCAGTACATGGCAGAGTGGCGCATGGATCGGCTGATTCGGATGGACGCTTATATTTTGCGCTTGGCTGCCGCTGAAATGAAGTATGTGGAAAAGGTGGATTTGAGCGTTTCTATTAACGAAGCGGTGGAGTTGGCCAAGCAGTTTTCCAGCGAAGAGAGCTTCCGTTTGATTCACGGGGTGTTAGGCGCTCTGGCTGAAAAAGTATCTGAGGAAACTGGAAAAAGCTTGCGAGCCACCACTCGTGAGCAATCCATTACCTAACTAAACGGAAAGAGGGACAGGCATGTTCAAGTGGTTCGGCAAAAAATCCACTGAAACCCCGGCCAAGCCCGACGATCTGGCGCCGCATGACTCCATTGCTTCTGCTGTTGAACCGGCTGCCGATGAAGGCGTGGTCGCTGCCAGCGCCCTGGCCGGAATCAAGGCGGCTGTGTCTCTGACCGGCAAATCCATTGTGGGCAAAATTTTTGGGCTTTTAAAAGAGTCTGAAATCAATGAAGATACCATTGATGAGATCGAGGAAATTCTGATTCGGGCCGATGTGGGTTTAACCACCGCAACCGCCATTGGTGATAAGATCCGTCAGCGCAAGCAGGAATTGGGCAACTCGGACCGCATGATGGCCTTTTTAAGGCAGGAATTTTCGGCGATTCTGACCCCTTTTGAGCAAGCCAATCAGCTTCGGTTTGAACCGGGGGTGATGAATGTTTATTTGGTGGTGGGTGTAAACGGGGCTGGAAAAACCACGTTTATTGGCAAGTTGGCCAATCGCTTTATTCTGGATGGCAAAAAAGTGGTTATTGGGGCCGGAGATACCTTTCGGGCTGCGGCTGAAGCGCAGCTAGAAGTTTGGGCCACCCGATCTGGAGCTACCTTTGTGGGGGCTGGCAGTACCAAAGATCCTGCCGCCGTTATGTTTGAAGCCCTTAAGCAGGCTCGAGACAGCGGCGCTGATGTGGTGTTGCTGGATACCGCCGGTCGTTTGCAAAACAAATTTAACCTGATGGAAGAATTACGGAAAATTCGCAAGGTTATTGATCAGGGCATGCCGGAAGGCTCCGTGCTGGAATCGTTGTTGGTGCTGGATGCCACTACCGGGCAAAACGCTTTAAAACAGGCCAGTATTTTCAAGGAAACCGTGGATTTATCCGGGGTGGTGCTCACCAAGCTGGATGGCTCGGCCAAAGGCGGGGTGATTTTAACCATTGCCAGTGAATACAAGCTGCCGGTGAAAATGGTGGGCATTGGGGAAGGCATTGAGGACTTGCAAGACTTTCAGGCCGATACCTTTATTGATGCCTTGTTTGAGCGATAGGGGGGAGGAGCCCTTTGGATCATCCTGAGGTTGAGGTATCGGCGAACTGGTTTTTGGCCTTTCGTTTTTGGTGGGCTTTTACCTGGCGCTTGTTTGGGTTTAACGCTGTGGTGGGCGCCATCTTTACGGTCGCTTCCAGGGTGTTTGGCGGAAAAAACGAAGCGCTGGACGCTGTTTTTTTAATTGGATTTGGTCTGCTTTTTCTGGCCATTGAAATTTGGCTGATGCGTGGGTTGTTATCCCGTCGTTTCGGGCGTTTTCGAATTGCGGTGCTGAGCGAGGCCCGCTCCGCTGAATAGCAAAGAGGCCACTTTTTTGTTCCCTTTGGTAGGCTGAGCGTGTTTGTGGCGGGCAGGCAGGCTTTGAAAAACCACTTTTTAAGGTAAGATCATAATCCTGCCACCCAAATTTTAGGAATTTTGCCATGTTTGATCAGCTTTCAGACCGACTTCAGGACGTTTTCGCCAACTTCAGGGGCGAGCGTCAACTGACGGAAGACAATATGGAGGACGCCCTGCGGGAAGTTCGACGGGCTTTGCTGGAAGCCGATGTTAGCCTGCGGGTGATCAAGGCCTTTATTTCTCGGGTGAAAGATCGGGCAGTGGGCGAAAACGTCATTAAAAGCGTGGAACCCGGTCAGCAACTGGTTAAGATTGTCCATGATGAGCTGGTGGCCTTGATGGGCGGCGAGAGTCAGAGCGTCAATCTGGAAGGCAATCCCAATGTGATTGTGTTGTTTGGCTTGCAAGGTTCCGGCAAAACCACCACCTGTGGCAAGTTGGCCCTTAAATTACGCAAAGAAGGCCGCAAAGTGTTGATGGTGGCAGCCGATGTGTACCGTCCGGCGGCCATTCAGCAGTTGATTACACTGGGCAAGCAAATTGATATTCCCACTCATACCATTGAAAATTCGGTGGATGTGCTGGAGATTGCCCGAAGTGGGGTGGAAAAAGGCAAGGCCGAAGGGTATGAAACGGTGATTGTGGATACCGCAGGCCGTTTGCAAATAGATACCGATATGATGGCCGAGCTATTGCTGGTGGAACGGGTGTTGCAGCCCCATGAGAAATTATTGGTGATTGATGCCATGACCGGCCAGGAAGCCGTTTCTGTGGCGGAAACCTTTAACGCCCAACTGGAAGTGACCGGCATTGTGGTGACCAAGCTGGACGGGGATGCCAGAGGCGGAGCGGCACTTTCGGTGGTGGAAATTACTGGTAAGCCCATTAAATTGATGGGTACCAGTGAGAAATTAACCGGGCTGGAGGTCTTTCACCCGGACCGGATGGCCACCCGCATTTTGGGTATGGGCGATGTGGTCAGTCTGGTGGAGCGGGCCCAGGAAGCCTTTGACATGGACGAGGCCAAGCGTCTGGAAGAAAAAATGCGGAAGGACTCTTTTTCGTTTGAAGATTTCCTGAAAATTCAGAAATCTTTGAAAATGCTGGGGTCCATGGATCAGATTTTAAGTATGCTGCCCATTCCCGGTATCACCAAAGATATGCGGGAAATGATCTCTCATAGCGGCGAGGGCCAGATGAAAAAGGTGGAGGCCATGATCTCCAGCATGACCCTGGCCGAGCGTCGCAAGCCGGAATTGATTACCGAAAGCCGTCGTCAGCGAATCGCCAAAGGCTGCGGTATGCCCGATGAGGCTTTGGAAGCTTTTTTGCGGCAGTTTGAGCAAATGCGAATGGTGATGAAGCAATTGACCCGTTTTACGGATGGCATGAAGCCGGACGCTGCTGGTGCGGGGGCCGCCAGTGGTTTGGGTGGTTTGAAAATGCCCCGCAGCATCAAGAAGAAGAAAAAAGATCCCCTGGCCGATATGATGCAAGGCATGGGGGGTGGTTTCCCCGGAATGCCCGGTGGCGGCGGAATGCCGGATATGTCCAATATGAAAATGCCCAAGGTGCCCAAGGGTATGAAGTTACCGCCCGGTTTCCCCAAGGGCGGCATTCCCCCGGAATTTTTTGGTAAATAGAAGACTTTTACCACAGGGCCACACAAGGACCAATTTCACCCGGTTGATTGGGCTTTATTCTCCTTATGGGGCCCTTTTTAAGGGCTGAATTTTGACGGAAGTGGGGGGCTTCACTTTGTAATAAAAAGTTACAGTGATTATTTTTTTAGCAATATAAAGCACTTCTGATTTTTATATTAGTTATATCTTTTTGTGTCCCTAAATCAGAGGTTCATTGGTTATGGTGAATATTAACCGGAATATGGGCATGTATAATATGCCCTCTTTTACTTCTAGCGCCAGTACTGGGAGAGCCAAGGCCAGTGTGAGTTTTGGTGATGGTGGAATAGTCAGTACCGCAAGCACCAAAGGCGGAACCACAGCTAAAAGTAGCTATAATAATCGCTATAACCCACCCACCAGCTCGATCGTCGATGGTTACAAGCAGGACTTGTCGAATTTTCTAAAACAAATACGTGAAATGCTCAAAGGTTACGATCCAGCCCCCAAGCCAACCCCTACCCCCACTCCCAAGCCAACTCCTACCCCCACTCCCAAGCCAACTCCTACCCCCAC
>NZ_JBGSRV010000001.1:0-49575 GCF_041737375.1 Vampirovibrio sp. | reverse complement strand
CAAAGCCCTATTGACCGGTCTAGGATTCAGCGCCCGCCAAGCTGGAAGCCATATCACTTTCGCCAAGGGAGCCAGCCGGATCACCATTCCCGCCGCTTCTCAGGTAAAGCCGGTATATCTCCACCAGCTTTGCGAAATCCTTAGGGGGTTGGGTCATTAGACCCTCCCCCACCTCAAAGGCCATTAGGAAGGGTTTACAATGAAAGAAACCGTTAAAAATCTGGAATATTACATTAATCTCCCTTGGTCTTTCAGCGTTGAGCGACACAACGAAAAAGGCCGGGAATATTATGCCTCTAGGGTAAATGAATGGAAGTGTTTTTCAGACGGCGCAACACCAGCGGAAGCGATGAACAATTTAATGGAGGCGCTACAGCTTCACATTGAAGCCTCTATTGAAGATGGGACGCCTATTCAGGAGCCTCCCAAACCTGAAGAATTCAAAGGCCAAATCGCCTACCGTACAAAGCCTGAAAAACATTACCAGATAGCGAAAGAAGCCAATCGCCGGAACATATCAATTAACAAGCTGATTGATCAGGCGGTTGATTCTGTAATATCCGCTTAACTAAAAGCCCCCGGTTCGCTGGGGGCTTTTTTAATTTGTAAAGATTCAGGCCGCCAGCTTTACAAAAAGCCGAGAAATCAACGGGCCGTGTAAAGATATCGTATTAATAAGTTCGCCCCATTGGGGGTACCACTCTTTCTCATTAGAGAATCCAGTCTCAGAAAGCTTTTTAGCCTCCTGAGACTTTTGAGTTTTTAGGGGTCTGTGTCGTTCCTGTGTCAGTGACTCGTTTTTTTTACCAGAGTCATATTTCTCTTGCAGCCGATCCATGGCCTGTTGGATATGCTCATTGTTATGATGGCTGTAGCGGTAAACCATTGATGGGGTCTTATGGCCAGTAATCGCCTGAACTGTTGGAAGATCTACCCCGGCCTGAACCAAATGTGTGGTGGCGGTGTGCCTTAAAACGTGCGGCGTTATTTCTTTAGCATCCAATCCCGCATTTGTAACAACCCGGCGAAAAGCCTCTTCCATACTGGTGGAATAGCCTGATTTGGATTTAAAGTTGCCAATGCTCGGAAACAGCCAGCCTTCTCTCAAGCCATGGCCGGAAATATGAGTACCCAAGCATTCCGCTAACCGTCTTGTGATTGGCTGTACCCTTGCACCGGCTTTTGCCTTGGGTATAAAAATTGTTTGGGTTGTAAAATCAATATTCTCAACCTTCACCGTTAAAATCTCAGTCTTCCGCATGGCCGTTTCCAAGCCAATCAGGATGAACAAATAAATTTGCGGGTTCCTGTCACTTTTGGCCATTTCTAATAGCCTATTACATTGTTCAGGTGTGAGGTAGACAGTCCGGGCATTGTCTTCTTTTAATAAAAGCTTTGGTTTCCCTGGTAAGTGGCTAATCCAATCCCACTCAACGGCCCGATTCAATAAATGCGAAATAACTGCCAGCTCACGATTGATCGTTGCGGGCATGGCTTCTTTCCCCTTCCGGTATTTTTTATACCGTTCAAGCTCAAAGCTGGTCAGCTCCATCAAGGGCTTTGATTTGAAGTACGGGATCAAATGATTCTTGAGCCTTTGCTCTTTCTTCTCTATATCTTTGCCGTCTCCTTCTCTGAGGCGGGCAATATATTTTTGCGAAGCCTCTTTAAAGCCCACAATGGTTTTTCTGCCTTTAGGAAGGTTTAACCGTTCGTGCCGGGCATCGGTCCGGGCTTGCTCAATAAACTTTTCGGCATCCTCTCGGGTAACGCCTTCAGACTCCAAGCCAACCGTTCTATGAACCCGCTTTGTATCCACCCTGATATTCACGATAAATCGGCCATCCCCATTGGTAAGGCGTTCAAAAATAATGCCATGTTCCTGAACCCGTTGACCGGGTTCCAGCTTTCGCATGTTCGGGCGGGTAAGAATATCAAACTTCTTTGTCATGGACATCTTTCTTTAAAATGGAATATCGTCTTCAGTAAGGGTTTCAGAATTGTTTTGTGTAACAACTCTTCGCCCTTCAACTTTTCTTTCAACTGGCATCCAATGTGTTAAAAGTTTGACGGCATTTGGTTCGTCAGGGACTTTTTTTAAAGTTTCCCAGTCTGCAATAACTTTTTGAATGTTTAAGTTGGACTCATCTCTGGTGTCCCAAATGAATTCATCAGAGCGGCTTTCTCCAACCCAATAAAAAGCGTTATCACAAATGGTCTTCCAGATTAGTTCTTCTTCATAGGCCATCAATTGAGGCCAATCGTATGCCAGCCTGATGAGTCTAACCACTTCAGAGGGATCCCATAACCGATCAAGCATCAAGGTGGGCTCACTGAGAGTGAAGCCTGTTGAGTCATTGATCGCTAATCCCTCGTCAGGGTCATTTACCAAAGCGCTAAGAGCCCTTTCCATAACTGAAGTTAAGGTTCTATGTTGCTTTCTACAAAGGAGTTCCAATCCATACTTTAGTTTTGGATTTACTCTCATTGTGAGTGCTTCGGCCTTGTTCTGAGAGCCTTTTGATGCTTTTTTGGCCATGTTGTCCTCAAATGTTTCTTCTGGAATGTTCTAGTTTTATCTCAGCCATTGCATCAAGTCAACAATTTGATTAAAGTGTTCTCCAGTGATACATGAATTCGTTTTTTGGATGGAGAGAAGAGCTTTGGAAACCTTGAAAATTCAGGTAGAAGTGTTCCCGGATGGGCGTTTGGATACGGTAAACGCCGCCAAATACCTGGGCCTTAAAGAAAAAACCTTGGCCATGATGCGCTGTGATGGCAGCGGCCCGCAGTTTATCAAGCGGGGGCGCATCTTCTATTTTAAAGAAGATTTGGATGCGTGGCTGAATGCAGGTGGTAAAGCGTTCAGTACTGCACAAGCTCGATTAACAAGGATCTAGGAACGATGGGATTGAGTGAAATCAAAAATTGGCTTTGGGAAGGGACGCGCAGCTCCCAAACTACCAGCTCCGGGCCTGGTACCTCTTCCCAACACCATCTTCTATTAACCGGAATCGACGGTGCCAGCGCAGAGGCTCAAAGCAAATATATGAACTACCAGACAACAATGAAAGGGTTTAGGAAGGGCGCCACTCAACTTCCACTCAATCCGGTCTTCTTGAGGCCTCTTTTGTGTCATCTGCTACCAATGAAACCGAAAAATCAGAGACTGGGGCTTAAGGCTAAACCTAATATAAATAAAAGAGAGCCTAAGGTTGTACCCGACATCAACAATTCCACCAAGCCTGGAACTACCTCTTTGGACGTTACTCCTCTTGATGCGCTTGGGAGGAGTAATCCCCTCGAGAATGGAGGCTTAAGCTCTAATTTTAAGAATAGCATTTCTACTACAACCCCGCAATCCTTCAAGCAAGCGGTTAAACTGACTGGCTCGATAAAAGAAGTGGTTAATCAAGCCAATGGTAGAAAACAAAGGGTTAATTTAAAAAAGAAAAAAGAGTTGACGGTAAACCCCGCTGATTTACCCAGTGAATCCAAGTCACCCACTGTTACTTCGCAAGCAAGCACTCAAAAACTTGGGAATGATGCTCCGGGCGGGAGGGAAGTCAACTCTGAAGCATTGAAAAAACTGGAGTTACTCTGGGAGAAGCTGCAGACCACTTCTCAAACCAACTCCGGTGTTGGCTCGAATTCTCAAGGCTCCCTGATTGAAGCCGGAACGGAAGCCAGGCTCGCTAACGATCAAAGTAATACATGCCAGAATAGCATTCCTAATATGGCTCCGCAAGCCTTCAAACATCCGGTTAAATTGACTGGCATCTTCGATCAAACCGTTGAATCATGTGGAGTGCAATTAGTTGATTGGAATGATACAAAGCCAAAGATATTACTCATTATCTGCCGGTTCTTCAAAAGTGAAAGCCAAGCCTCTAGCGCCAAAACCTCTCTTGTAAACCGCCAGTTGCACCCCAAAATGAAACCGTTGGTTGCAGAAAGCCATGGCCATGTTGCTTGAGTCACCCGCCACCATTATTCAGAATGAATCCGATCGGCCTTTTCATCATGAGCTGGCCATGGCCGCCTATGAGGAGAGCTTTCGGCATCGGTGCCTGACTGACAAATACCGAGTGAATGAAATCCGGCGGCTTCAGGATGTTTGCTCAAAAGTATCTATTGCGGATCCTGAACGGGTTGACGCTCAAAAACTGGTGGATACCTTTGATTTGTTCAATCCCTATCAGGCGGCCAAAGTACGAGAAGCGGTTTACCGGGATATTCCCTCTAAGGCGGGTGCGGTGGCTTGCCTCAAGTCTATCGATCGCTATTGTCGATACCTGAAAGACAATCCCACGGTTTCCATTGAAGGCCAGCCGTCTCTGTATCTGCCAAGCCTGTATGGCCCCATTGAATCCCCCGTCAACCGCTATACCATTCCCCGGAACCAAGCGGATCGCACACCCAACCGGAACTATTTAGAGGCATCGGAATATCAGCAATGGCTCAAGTTCACCTGGAGTCAGATCCAGCCGGGTTTATCCATAGATAAACGACTCAAGGCCAGCCAGCTTCATTTAATGTGTGTGATTGCCGGGGAAATGGGCTTGCGGCTCAAGGAAATACTGGGCCTGCAACCGGAGCATTTCATTTTGCCGGATGGTGTTTGTGTGGTCTTACGGGGTAAAGGCTCCAATGGATCAGGCGATAGAAAACGGGTCGTTCCACTTTCCGCTTTGGTGAAAGCAACGTTCTCTGATTTTCTGAAGTCTTTTCCCCGTAATAAGGGAGAAGCCCTGTTTCAGAACCGCCATGGCCAAAGGTTAAGCAGTAATACGGCTCATCACTGGATGGATGAGCTGATTGAAAAAATTCAGGCCGCTGGCTTGCCCATCTTTGTGGAAGCTGGCTTTGGCTGGCATGGTTTTCGCCGCACCTATACCCGTCACTATCTGGAGCAAGGCGGCAATATCTTTGAACTCAAGCGCAACACGGGCTGGGTTTGGACCAGTACCATTTCCCACTATATGGGAGATTGTAAGCAGAAAGCCACACCCTCCGGGCCGCCATTACTGGGAAGGATGCCCGGCCATGGCCGTTGAGTGGCAACTTCAGGCGGTGATGCAAGATCGAGGCATTCGGAATGCTTCTCAATTGCAAGCGGCCATGGCGGATAGGCTGGGGATTCAGATTAGCCGGGTGGCTCTGGATAAGTTGCTCAAGAAAGCGCCCGCTCAAATCCGTTTGGAAACGGCTCAATACCTTTGCACCTTATTACAGGTCCCACTGGAAAGCCTTCTCATCATTACGCCGGAAGCGCTCATTCGCCAGCCGGTTTTGATTCAGCCTTTTGGGAAATCTTCTCAAACAAGCGAACCCTTCATGGTTGATCCCAGTCAGTTTTTCTAATGGCGGATTTGCCCCAAGCCATCCGGCCTTATTTTGAGGCCATGGCTCATGGGCTGGAAGCCTTACTTCCCCCAAGCCGGATTCAGAACCGGGGATTATGCTCAATCTCCAAAGCGCCTGGGAAGCGAAGCCAAGTTTCTCTCAATTGGATTTGGAACACCTGAGAACCATTATGGAAATGGCGGATCGGGTGGCTTTTCCCCTGATTGAAGATGTGAAAACCTTTTGCCAAGCGGAAGCATTACTGTTTCAGGCTTTGCCGAATATGGGGCGGTATGAAATCCAGCTAGCCATGCGCTGGATGCTATTTTTGTTAGCCCGCCATGGCTGTTTAAAGGTGGATTTATCCACCATTCAGGATGGGTTGCTGGTTTGGCGGGGCGTACAAGGCTTGCCAGCAAATGAAAAGACATTTACAGAGGGCTTTGTTTACTGGATGGAAAGCAAGGGCTTTTCTCTCCGTAGTATGACAGACATTTTAAGAGAAGCCCGCAAGTTCCGGGCTTGGATGAATGGCCATGGCCTGAACGGATTAAACGAGATTGGCAATCTTGAGCTTCAGCGGTACTTGCTGTATCGGGCCAATGGGTATAAGAACTCATCCAAAAAGGAGATATTAGGGCGTATTCGGGCCATGCTGTACTATTATCAGGAAGCGGTTGAAGGTGGCTACCGGGTGCCGGATTACACGGTGAAAGCTCCCCGGCTTTTGGGGGTGACTGAATCTGCCACCAGTGAAGAGATTGAAAAGCTGTTGGATGCCTTGACGCATGAGGCGCTTCCGGCCATGGCCGGGCTGATGCTGGTTTGTGTGCTGGGCTATGGCGTTCCCCTGAAAACCTTACCGCTTTTGAAACTGGCGGGAGAGCCGGGCCTATTAACCTATAGAGAAAGGCTCCCTTGTCGGCGGGGCAGTGTGGAACGCTTCCTCTCGCTGGATTTATCGTTGCCCTGGATTGCCAGCTATTGGCGGGACTGGATGGCAGAGCGAGAGGAAGAGGGGGAAGCTTACCTCTTCACTTCCGGCCATGGTCAGAAACGAGGGCGGCCTGTTTCAGCGAGTCATTGCCACCGGGTTATTCAAGCGATTACAAAAGCGGTTCTAGGCTACTCTATTCCCGTCAATCACTTGGAGCGGGGCGCATTGAAGCGATTGGCCCGGATGACCTCATTGACCCAATTTATGGTGCTAACCTCCGATCTCTCTAAAACCCGTCTCACCCGGATGATGAACTGGATGGTTCAAAGTGCCTTGGCCTAGCGCTTTACCCTACTATGGGAGGGGGCTTTGCATGCGTTACTTTTGTATTATGATTTGTTAAGTATTGTTGAGCCTCAAGCTCAACCGAAAAGATCACTCTCAAGCCATGGCCCTACAAGAAAGTATTACTCTCAGCCATGGCCAGCTCATAAAAAACAGACAGCGTGGAGAATCCTTATGGCGGGTGGTAAGAAGTCCCCTAAAACGGGTAAAGTATCGACTTTAAGCTTTGAGCAACAGCTTTGGCTGGCGGCGGATAAGATGCGGGGCCATATGGACCCGGCGGAATACAAGCATATCGCCCTGGGCTTAATCTTCCTAAAATTCATTTCCGATGCCTTTGAAGAGCAATACCAAATCCTGAAATCTCAGGAGGACGAAGGTGCAGACCCGGAACACAAGGACGAATATACGGCGGAGAATGTTTTTTGGGTTCCTAAAGAAGCCCGCTGGCAATCCATTGTGGAAAAAGCCAAAAGCCCCGAGATTGGAAAGCTTTTAGATGATGCCATGCTGGCCATTGAGCGGGAAAACGTCTCTTTAAAAGGTATTTTGCCAAGGGATTACAACCGCCCGTCTCTGGATAAACAACGCCTGGGCGAATTGATCGATCTCATTGGCAATATGGGCCTGGGCGATAGTGTGAGCCGCCAAAAAGATTTGCTGGGCCGAGTGTATGAATACTTTTTAGGGCGTTTTGCCAGTGCAGAGGGCAAGGGTGGCGGCGAGTTCTATACCCCGCCTTCCGTGGTTCAGGTATTGGTGGAAATGCTGGAACCCTACAAAGGCCGCATTTATGATCCCTGTTGCGGTTCAGGCGGTATGTTTGTGCAATCGGAAAAGTTCATTTCCGCTCATGAGGGCAAGCGAGGGGATATTTCCATTTACGGGCAAGAGAGCAACCCCACCACCTGGCGTTTGTGTAAAATGAACCTGGCCATTCGGGGCATTGATGGCGATATTGGCCAACAAAACGCCGATAGCTTCCACAATAACCTGCACAAGGACATGAAAGCGGATTTCATTTTGGCCAACCCGCCCTTTAACATTAGCGATTGGGGCGGCCAGCATTTGCGGGAAGATGCCCGCTGGCAACATGGCATTCCCCCGGTGGGGAACGCCAACATGGCCTGGGTGCAACATATGGTGCATCATCTATCCCCCCGAGGGTTTGCCGGGTTTGTACTGGCCAATGGCTCCATGAGTTCCAATACTAGCGGGGAAGGCGAGATTCGCAAAAACCTGATTGAATCCAATCTGGTGGATTGCATGGTGGCCTTGCCGGGACAGTTGTTTTACACCACCCAAATTCCGGTTTGCCTGTGGTTTTTAGCCAAGGATCGCAGCAATGGGCTGATTAAATACCCCTACAACGGCGGCGATGCCAAATTGCGGGACCGCCGGGGGGAGATTTTGTTTATTGATGCCCGCAAACTGGGCTACCTGGAAGACCGGGTACACCGCAACCTGAGCAAGGCCGATATTTATAAAATTGCCGATGCTTACCACGCATGGCGGGGCGAACCCCTGAAAGACCCCTTCCGCAAGGATGATGAGGGCCAGCCTTACCAAACCGAATTTGCCGATGGTTATAAAGACATACCCGGCTTTTGCAAAAGCGCCACGCTGGAGGATGTGCGCCAACACGGCCATGTGCTAACCCCCGGCCGCTATGTGGGAGCCGCCGAGGAAGAAGAGGACGGCGAACCCTTTACCGAAAAAATGCAACGCCTGACCACTACCCTAAAAAACCAACTGGCCGAGAGCCGACACCTGGATGATGAAATAGCAAAACAATTGGCAAAGGTGGGTTATGGGGATTAAAACTTTAAAAGAGGCTGTTATTAAAGCTAATACAGGGGCAGATGCTATCAAAAGAGCTCCTATTGTTGATTATGACACTGGTTTTAGATGTTTAAGAATTACGGACATTTCTCAGAAAAAATCTTTTGAAAGTTGGGGGTTTTGCACTGTTTCCAGTCAGGACTTTTCAAGATTTCAGTTGAAAAAGAACGATATTTTTGTTGCTAGAACTGGTGGTTCTGTGGGGGTAAATCAGCTTATTGAAAAAGACTATAATTCTGTTTTTAATAATGGCTTAATTAGACTGAAGATTAATACAGATCTTTATTTGCCAGAATTTATTTACTTTCAATTGCAATCAAATGCTTTTAAAGAGTTTATTAATACTATAGCTTTTGGGACTTCAACTCAGCCGAATATTCAAATTCAGGATCTGTTAAGATTTGACATATTTGATTATGAGCTTGAGTCTCAAATAAGTATTGTAAATATTTTAGTTGCCTTAAATGACAAAATTGAAGTCAACCGGCGGATGAACGAAACGCTGGAGGCCATGGCCAAGGCGCTGTTTAAAAGCTGGTTTGTGGATTTCGACCCCGTGCGGGCCAAAGCCGAAGGTCGCCAACCGGAAGGCTTGGCCCCCGAGATTGCAGCCCTCTTCCCGGATGGGTTTGAGGATAGCGAGCTGGGAGAGATCCCGAAGGGGTGGGAAGTTAAGAGCCTTGATGAAATTGCTACCTATTTAAATGGCTTGGCGTTACAAAAATTTCCGCCAGATAATAATGACTTTTTACCTGTTATTAAAATTGCCCAACTCCGAAAAGGGGATACAAAAGACGCTGATAGAGCCAGTATAAATATACCTCCTGCGTATGTCATTAATGATGGAGATGTTTTATTTTCTTGGTCTGGTAGTCTTGAAGTAGTGCTTTGGTGTGGAGGAAAAGGGGCGTTAAATCAACACTTATTCAAAGTTTCATCAGGCGTTTATCCCAAGTGGTTTTATTACTTATGGACAAAACACCACTTGGCAGATTTTCAACATATTGCAGCCAGCAAGGCTACCACTATGGGGCATATTCAGCGACATCATCTAAAAGATGCTAAAGCCTTGGTACCTCATGATTCTCTTTTAATAAAGATGAGTTCAATTTTCACCCCTCTTGTCGAAAAAGCGATACTTGGCAACATCGAATCCAAAACTTTGATGCAAACTCGTGACTCCCTCCTCCCCAAGCTGATGAGCGGGGAAATTCGGGTGCAGCAAGCGCAATCTCTGGTGGAGACGCTAGCATGAGTCTTGATGCGGACAGCTTATTAACAGCACTACTCACACAAAATTACTTTCCGAACCAAAAAGAAAAAAAAGATGAACTTCCGCCTTTCTTCTCAACGATTACTTTTAGTAGAGAAGTAGCTAGTCAACTTCGTAGTTTGAACAATTCCAAGCCAAGGAAAGAGGGCTATGATCAGGTAGATATCCGTTTTACACGGCATAATAATCTCTTTCGGCTTATGAATATTCCTCATCCCAAGGCATATGCACATTTATGCTTTTGCTTACATGAGAATTGGGCTGAAATTTCAAAAATATCAAAAAATAAAAACAGCCTTATTCGTCCTAAAAAACATAGTGACGGACGAATGATTATTATGGATTATGAAGGTTTTAGAGTTCGGAAAGATCGAGAATTTCGCAAGTCATTTGGAAAACAGTTTCTAGTTCATACTGATATTACCAATTTTTATCCAAGTATTTATTCTCATGCGATACCTTGGGCTGCTGTTGGAGTTCAGGAAGCGAAACGCACAAAAAATGAAGTGGACAAATGGTATAATCAGCTGGATAGGTATGTTCAGAAGAATAAAAGAGGTGAGACCAATGGTATAGCTATTGGTCCTGGTGCTTCCAACATCATTGCAGAATTATTATTAGAGAAGATAGACGCTGAGCTTTCAGAAAAATATTCATTTGTACGCTTTATTGATGATTATAAATGCTATTGTGACACTTATGAAGAGGCAGAACATTTTATAACGGATTTGTCAGAAAAGCTTTTGGATTTCAAGCTGTGTCTTAACCTGAAAAAGACTGAAATTATAACTTTACCTGCAAATATTAATGATGTTTGGGTTTCGGATTTGTCTACCAGAATGCCACAAGGTAAAGATATTAAACTGAGAGACGCCTTGAGTTTTATTGACTATGCTGTGGATATCCATAAAAAAAGTCCTAATGGTAGTGTTTTAAAGTTTGCCATTAACTCTATTGCATCAAGATTGGAAAAAAAGACAGACTCTATTATTGACTTTAAAAAACGTTTGCTTGGACTTTCTTTCCATTACCCAATATTGTTACCTTCATTACGTTTTGTTAGCGATAATATTTTTGATAATTGGACCCGTTCATTCAGAAATAAGTGGCTCTCCTATACTGAGCAGGAACTAAGTAGTATTTTAAGAGAGAATGCAAAATATAAGCGTTCAGATGCTATGGTTTGGTCCTTGTATTTCTTACAGAAACAAGGTTTAAACGCTGATCCAAAGTGTGTTGAGGCTGTTATAGAAACAAAAGACTGCCTGGCAATAACAGCTCTATTAAATTATGAAGAAAATAATCACAAAGTTTTAGAGTTCATATCCGGTATAACCAACACAGAAGATAATTATTTTATGGATAATTATTGGATTTTACTTTATGAAGCTTACTTTAGAGGCCTTATATCAAATCCATATATCAACGACAAAACATTTTCGATTCTTAAGCGTAATAGAGTATGCTTTTTGACCAACCCCCTCAGCAATGAAGAGTTGCATTGACGATGAGTAAGTCTAGTAGTCCATTACTGATTGTCATTGGCGGGCCGAATGGGGCGGGTAAAACCACAGCGGCCATGGCCGTATTGCCGGAGGCGCTCTCTTTGGTGGAGTTCCTCAATGCCGATGAGATTGCTAAGGGGCTTTCCCCGCTCAATCCCTCCTCTGTAGATATTCAAGCGGGTCGCTTATTGCTGGAGCGGGCGCATCACTTTCTGGAAAAGGGCATTTCCTTTGGTTTTGAAAGCACCTTGGCGGCTTCTACCCCGGTTAAACTGATGAAAGAAGCCAAGGGGAAAGGGTATCAAGTTGTGTTGCTCTACTTTTGGCTCTCTTCCCCGCAATTATCCATGGAACGAATTCGGCAAAGAGTCCGTAATGGCGGTCATCATATCCCGGATGATGTTGTTCTTCGTCGCTATGAGCGAAGCATGGACAACTTAAAACAGAAATATATCCCCCTGGCCGATGTTTGGCTGGTTTTTGACAACTCCAATGATAACCCCGTGCTGATTGCCGAGGGTGAGCAAGAAGCAAACATGATTCACGTTTATAATGATAGTACTTGGCAGCAATTGATGAAAGGAGCCCAAACATGAGTTCTTCCTCTGAAAAAGCTTCTGCAAATGGGCAATATGGCGAAATGCGAAAAAAAATCAGTCAAGTCGCTACCAAAGCGCTTCGCTCCGCTGCCAAATCCTCTAAAACTGCTGCTGCCGGGGCGGTAAAAGTCTCAAAGGCTATTAATACCAAGCCTTCCGGAAAATTAAAATAATATAAAATTGATATTGTTTGGATAACGGTTTAAAAAGTTTAGATGAATATCTCATTAGGACGGCTGGAGAAGGTCGATTTACGGCATATCTGGGAGAATGAAGCGACTGCGTTTACCCCTTGGCTAGCACGGGAAGAAAATTTGGCCTTGTTAAGTGAGGCCGTGGGGCTGGAATTGGAGCTGGAAGCGCAGGAAAAAAGTGTTGGCCCTTTTAGTGCGGATCTTCTGTGCAAAGACTTAGATACGGATAACTGGGTTTTAATCGAAAACCAGCTTGAAAGAACGGATCACAAGCATTTAGGACAGTTATTAACCTATGCGGCGGGTCTAAAGGCTGTCAGTATCGTCTGGATTGCTCAGCGTTTTACTGAAGAACACCGTTCAGCCTTGGATTGGCTCAATGAAATTACGGATGAACGCTTTAACTTTTTTGGGCTTGAAGTGGAACTATGGAGGATTGGAGATTCTCCGGTCGCTCCCAAGTTTAATGTAATTTCCAAGCCTAATGACTGGACCAAAAGAGTGGTTCAGGGCGCAAAGCATTTAGAGCAAGAAGCGTTAACCGAAACAAAGCAACTTCAACAAAAGTTCTGGATGGAGCTAAAAGACTGGATTGATGGGCATAACGCTCCTTTCAGAATGATGAAACCTTCTGCTCAGCATTGGACCAGTGTATCACTGGGTAAAAGTGGGTTTAAATTATCTCTGATTCTCAATACTCGCTTAAATGAAATTCGAGTTGAGTTATGTATTACCCATCCGCAAGGCAAGGCTTATTTCAAAGCACTGGAGGAGCAAAAGGCTTTTGTTGAGCGTGAGTTAGAACAGGCTCTCGCTTGGCGACTTTTGGAAGAGAAGAAAACAAGCATTGTTGAGTTGAGCCGTTCTGGTTTTGATTTGCAAGATTTCTCTCAATGGCCAAGTATGAAAGATTGGTTTTTAGAATATACCAGCAAGATGTACGCAGTTTTTGCCCCTCGCATCAAGTTACTCGATCCAACACCTTGGCTTGAGTCTTCTGTCAGTGATGAAGAACCTGAACATGAACTTTACTGAAAGCGTGGTTGAAGATGCCAGTCTGGCATGGCTGGAAGAGCTGGGATATGAAGTCGTTTTTGGTCCCAATATCGCCCCCTCTGAAATGTGGGCCGAGCGAGACGATTATAAGCAAACCTTCCTGCATAACCGCTTAAAGCGTTCACTGGAGAAGATCAACCCAAGTATTCCACCGGCGCTCATTGAGGAAGCCATCCGGCATTTGCACCGGCTGGAACTCCCAAGCCTGATTGAAACCAACCGGGCCTTTCATCAATTGCTGGCTCAGGGAATCCCTGTGGAAATCCGGCGGGAAGATGGCTCATCCGGGTTTGTACCGGTCAATCTGATTGATTTTGAAACCCCGGACAATAATGACTGGCTGGCGGTCAATCAGTTTACGGTGGAACATGGTTCTAAAAACCGGCGGCCCGATGTGGTGGTTTTTCTCAATGGTTTACCGTTGGCGGTGCTGGAACTCAAAAACCCCGCCGATGAAAAGGCCACCATTCATAAGGCATACACTCAGCTTCAAAATTATAAAAATGATATTTCGCCTCTGTTTAACACCAATGGGATTCTGGTTATCTCGGATGGCCCGGAAGCCAGAATTGGAACCTTGTCCGCAGACTTTGAACGCTTTATGCCCTGGCGAACGGTAGACGGCCAAACGGTAGCCTCCAAAGGGATCTCTGAGCTGGAAACCCTGATTAAAGGGGTATTCAATCAGCGGGTATTTCTGGATTTACTGCGCTATTTCAGTGTTTTTGAGGATGATGGCAAAAAAATTATCAAAAAGATTGCCGGGTATCACCAGTATCATGCCGTCAATAAAGCCATTGAACGCACTATTGAGGCTACCCAGGGCCAGCATCGGGCCGGTGTGGTCTGGCACACCCAAGGTTCGGGCAAAAGCCTGACCATGGTTTTCTATTCCGGCAAAGTGATCCAGCATCCGGCCATGAAAAACCCCACTCTGGTTATCCTGACAGATCGAAACGATTTGGATGATCAGTTGTTTGGCACGTTCGGCAATTGCCATGAGTTATTGAGACAAAAGCCCATTCAGGCCGATGATAGAGACGATATACGGGCTTTATTAAAGACCGGCTCGGGCGGGGTTATTTTTACCACCATTCAAAAATTCTCACTGGCGGAAGGGGAGGAAACTTTCCCGGAACTCTCGGATCGCTCCAATATTGTGGTTATTGCCGATGAAGCGCACCGGAGCCAGTACGGCTTTAAAACCAAAATTGATGCCAAAACCGGAGAAAAGTCGGTAGGTTTTGCGGCCATGATTCGCCAAGCCTTACCCAATGCTTCTTTTATTGGCTTTACGGGAACTCCGGTGGCGGCAACCGATAAAAACACTCAAGCCGTCTTTGGCGATTATATTGATATTTACGATATTCAGAGGGCCGTAGAGGACGGGGCCACCGTTCGAATCTATTATGAGAGCCGCTTGGCTAAAATTGAACTGGATGAATCCGAAAAGCCTAAACTGGATGAGGGCTTTGAGGAGGTTACTGAAGGAGAAGAAGAAGGCCGCAAGGAAAAAGAAAAATCCAAGTGGTCCCGCATGGAAGCTTTGGTAGGTGCTGAAAAGCGGGTTAATCTCATTGCTCAGGATATTGTCACTCACTTTGAAAACCGCACGGCGGCCATGGCGGGTAAAGGTTTAATTGTTGGGATGAGCCGCCGAATTTGTGTGGCTCTTTATGATGCCTTGATTGCCATTCGTCCTGAGTGGCATAGCGATGATGATAACCAAGGGGCCATCAAGGTTATTATGACTGGTTCATCATCTGACCCGGAAAACTGGCAACGCCATGTGCGAAGTAAAGACAAACGGGACGCATTGGCCAAACGGTTAAAAGATCCCAAAGATCCTTTGAAACTGGTAATTGTCCGGGATATGTGGCTCACTGGCTTTGATGCCCCTTGCTTACATACCATGTATGTGGACAAGCCCATGAAAGGCCATAACCTGATGCAGGCAATTGCTCGGGTCAATCGGGTATTCAAAGATAAGCAAGGCGGCTTGGTGGTGGATTATATCGGTATTGCCGATCTCCTCAAAAAAGCCTTGATGGAATATACCGAAGGGGATCGAAAAGAGGCGGGTATTCCGATTGAAGAAGCCATTGCGATTATGCTGGAAAAGCTGGCGCTGGCTAATGACTTGCTCCATGGCTATGACTATAGCAAAGGAATCAATGGGACACCCTCCGAGCGTTTAACTACAATTGCAGAGATCATGGAGCATATTTTAGGACTGGATAAGGGTAAGGAGCGCTTCATGCAAATGGTGCTGGAGCTTTCTCACGCTTTCGCTCTAGCCTCCACTACCAATGAAGCCATAGAGGTTCGGGATGAGGTCGGCTTTTTACAGACCATCCGGGCGGCTTTTGCTAAAAGTTCGGCTGGCTCTGGCAAAACAGTTGATCAATTAGATACGGCCCTTCAACAAATTGTCTCTAAAGCAGTCTCTTCAACCGAGATTGTAGATATATTTTCGGCGGCTGGTCTGAAAGTCCCTGATATTTCCATTCTTTCGGATGAGTTTCTGGCTGAAGTACAAGGGATGGAAAAAAAGAATCTTGCGCTGGAACTCTTACGAAAGCTTCTTACTGATGCCATTAAGACCCGTTCTAAAAAGAATGTGGTTCAGGCCCGGAAGTTTTCCGAAATGCTGGAAAATGCTATTAAACGCTATTATGCCAAGCAAGTGGAAACCGCTCAGATCATTAATGAGCTGGTAGAAATGGCCAAGGATTTTCAAGAGGCAGGCCGCCGAGGCGAGGAATTGGGGCTTCAGGAGGATGAGGCGGCCTTCTATGAGGCTTTAGAGGTCAATGATAGTGCGGTCTTCGAACTGGGAGACGATGTATTAAAAACCATTGCCAAAGAGCTGGTTGCTACAGTTAAGAAAAATACCAGCATTGACTGGACCAAAAAAGAAAGCGTTCGGGCAAAGCTTCGGGTTATGGTGAGGAGAATCCTGAGAAAGTATCAGTATCCCCCTGATAAGCAAGAATCAGCGATTAAAACCGTTATGGAGCAAGCGGAAGCCTTAACGGAACAGGAGCTTGCAGCGTAAGCATAGGGGAGGGGGAGTCAAATACTTGGCTTCTTTGTTTCAAGATCGGTGCCATGGGGTAATTTTCCTTGTGCCAATTCAGAAAGTAAAAGTAGATTTTTCCTGTGTCATCTCTGTGTCATTCCTGTGTCGGCTGGCATAGAAATCGTTAGAATTTTACCGATATATGCAAAAGAATCAGAAGCTTGAAAGCCTGTATCTACAGAGAGAAAACGGATTAAAAGGAACTTGGTAGAAATATCAAGAATGTTGATTTATGAGATTCGAATTCCCCTGGGGGTACCAAAATGCCTGCGCTCAAAACACAAGAGTAGCAGGCTTTTTAGTGTTTGGCCGTTTGGAGATCATGATGCTGTGGGACACTGGTGGGGCAGTAGTAAATTTTGTCATGTTTCCTCGGGCAACTCGCTCAAGGTGATCCCTCTTCGGGACTTTGTGAGCATAGGTTCGAATTTTGTCGTCCTCACCCAAAGCCACAAATATGAAGTGACATTATATAGGTTGTCAAAAAATATTTTGTGTTGCGGCTCCGGCGGCTCATTCAGGGCCAGATGTTAAAAAGTCGGTATCCAAAGTCCGAACTGTAAAGCGTTCAACTAAATAACAGGCGATATACCTCCCTCAAAAAGGTCGACAGCCATGGCCAGCTAGACCATAGTTATTTTGATAAGACCTACCAAGCGCCTGCTTAAAGCTGACCCCGGCGTTTTTTTTGATTTAGGGGAAATATCACCTGTGTTTCCCGTACGGTAAAAAATATAATAACTGGACTCAGATAGTATCTAATTTTCCTGTACGGTAAAATTTGGTTGTCATCACCTTCTAAATATACAAATATTTCCCGTACGGGAAATATTATGATAAGGTAGGGGCATATAGAGTTTCCAATTATCTTTAATGGATCAAATGAGTATAGAATCTGCAAATGACTTTGGGGCTTTGATCAAGAAGGTTCGGAATGCCCAAAAACTGACGCAATCAGAGCTTGCAGGGGCATGCGGCGTGGGATTGCGTTTTATTGTTGATCTGGAAAAAGGCAAGCCTACCTGTGAGATTGAAAAAGCGCTCATGGTTGCTAACATGCTTGGCATCAAGTTAACAGCTCAAGAACCTCCGAACCTCAATGAGGCATCTCATGGCGAATAGAGCGCTATCAGTTCGCTTATATGGCAAGCACATCGGGCTATTGCATCAAGACGAAAATGGAAAAATGGGCTTTCAGTATGCTCCAGGAGTAACAAGCACGCTGACACTTAGTATGCCCGTCAAGGAAGAACCTTATTCACAAGAGGTTTGTGAAGCTTACTTTGGAGGGCTTTTACCCGAAGGTGAGTCTGCAAGGTTAGCAATTGGTAAGCGTTTTGGGATTAACTCAAAAAACACTTTCAGCTTGTTAAAGGTCATTGGCCAAGATTGTGCGGGAGCTGTCTCCCTGCATGAGGTGGCAGAGCCAGAAAGTGCAACCGATTTATTGCCTTTGAGCGGTAGAATATTAGATGAAAAGGAGTTAGCGGTACATATCAAAGATTTGCCGACAAAACCTCTTTTCCTTGGTCTGGATGGCCTCCGTTTGTCTTTGGCAGGAGTGCAGGATAAAGCGGCGGTATGTCTTCTTGAAAATGAAGTAGCGCTTCCTAAGGATGGCTGTCCAACAACTCACATCTTAAAGCCTGAAATTCATCTTTTAAAGAATACGGTTCAAAATGAGTATTTCTGTTTACGAATTGCTCAAAAGCTTGGTTTTGATGTTCCTAATGTTGAAATGAGACGGGCTAACGGTGTCCCTTATCTACTCATTGAACGGTACGATAGAGAGCGGGTCGGGGATAAGCTCAGGCGTATTCATCAAGAAGATTTTTGCCAAGCCTTAGGTATCACTACAACTTATAAATATCAAAAAGAAGGTGGGCCGGGATTTCAGCAATGTTTTGAGCTTTTAAAGCAAACATCTCAGCCTGCAAAGGCCAGAATCCGCTTAGCTGAAATAGCTATCTTTAACTATCTTGTAGGGAATACAGATGCTCATGGAAAAAATTTCTCTCTTTTGTACAAAGCAAATGGAGGCATCATTTTAGCGCCTTTCTATGACATCTTGTGCACCCAAGCGTATTCAGGTCTTACCAAAAGCATGGCCATGGAAATTGGAGGGGAACACCAAATCTCTAATATTAGGGCTGAGCATTGGAAGAACTTTAGCAAAGTCATTGGTTTTACTTATCCACGTATAAAGACCATGATTAAAGACCAGCTAGAACGCTTGGTAGAAGCCGCTGAATCAGAACGAGAATTAATGCGTTCTGGAGATTTTGATGCCAGAACGCTTGATAAAATGATCCTTCTCTTTAAAAAGCAGGTTTTTGATGCGACAAAACGCTTGGAACTGAACAAAGCGAGTCAGTCTCAAAAGAATTTAACCGCTAAGCCAAAAAAATCAGCTATTGATGAAGCATAGCAGTCTTTAACTCAGCTTCTAATCCGTATGGAAGTTCAAGTAAAGCTGTCCAGCAAAGGGTACCAACATGCCTGCGCTCGATAATCAAGAGTGGCAGGCATTTTAGTTTTTAGGGATTGGATCAATTTGCGTTTCTGGCGCACTCTTGGACAACTCTCCGTGGAAGAGGGCCGTAAATCACCCTATTAGCATTGAATAAAATATCAAAGCAATTTAAATGGGCTGCTGATGCTTGATTTAAGATACGGTTGGGGTTTATGCTTATTGTGCCAATCAAATGAGAACGCTGCCAATGGTGACAAAAGAATCCACTCCTCCTAAATTAAAGCCCATTTTACTGATCCCTAAACGTGAGGCAAAGCAGAAGTTAGAAGAACAGCTTTTACGCGGGAAAGAGCTATACAATCAAAAAATTAACAGTTCAGCTGAATTAAACAAAGCGCAAGCCAATAAATTTAAATGGGGAGAATTTACAGAAGCGCTCATTGGTTCTATTGTTGATAACAGTGAGGATTTGGTTGGGACATATAGAATGGCTAACCGTGTTTCTGTCCGTTTTACAGGGAACACGGTTAACAATTATAAACAAAGGCTTCAGCGCTGTATCACGCTCTTAGAGTCAATCATTGAAAGATTAGAACTTTTGCAAGAAAGACTGGTTAATCATGAAAACTTTGTCCATGATGCCCTCCCCAGCCTTCCCTCTTCAAGGGAAATCTTTATTGTACATGGCCATGATGAAGCTACCCGAGAATCAGTTGCGCGCTTTCTTGAAAAATTGAATTTAAAACCCATTATTTTGCATGAGCAAGCCAATGGGGGCATGACCATCATTGAAAAATTGGCGAGAGGAATATATAAATCGCTCCGTGCTTGCGGTGGCTGTATAGTCATATGAAAATATTGCATACTTCTGACTGGCACATTGGCCGAACCCTATATGGTCGAAAGCGCTATGCGGAGTTCGAGGCCTTTTTGAACTGGCTGGTCGATACCATTCAGCACAATGAAATTGCCGCTCTGCTGGTGGCGGGCGATATCTTTGATACATGCGCTCCAAGCAACCGGGCTCAGGAACTTTATTACCAGTTCTTATGCCGGGTGGCCTCTTCATCCTGTCGTCACGTTGTGATTGTGGCTGGCAACCACGATTCCCCTTCGTTCCTGAATGCCCCCAAAGGGCTGCTTAAAGCACTGGATGTGCATGTAATTGGTAGTGTGTCGGAAGCCGTGAAAGATCAAGTGTTCGTGCTACGGAGTGATCAGGATAAGCCGGAATTGATTGTTTGCGCGGTTCCCTATCTTCGGGATAAGGACCTTCGGGTGGCGGAAGCCGGTGAAAGCATTGAAGATAAAGATAAAAAGCTGATCGAAGGCATTCGAAATCATTACGCCGCTGTTGCTACCCTGGCCGAACAGAAGCGCACGGCACTAGGGATGGATATTCCTATTGTCGCTACGGGACACCTTTATGCAGCTGGTGGACAAACGGTCGATGGTGATGGGGTGCGGGACCTCTATATAGGTTCGTTGGCACAGGTGACAGCCGGAATCTTTCCGGCCTGCTTTAACTACCTTGCGCTGGGGCATCTTCATGTGCCGCAAAAGGTGAATGGTTACGATACTATACGCTACAGTGGCTCCCCTCTGGCCATGGGGTTTGGTGAAGCAAAACAGCAAAAGAGTGTTTGTCAGGTTGAATTTCTGGACACCATAGCCTCTGTTCAACTCATTGATGTGCCAGTGTTTCAGAAGCTTGAGCGGGTTAAAGGATGCTGGAACAGTATTTCTAACAGTATTCTTGAACTGTCGGCGACCAGTTCCCGGATCTGGATAGAGGTGATTTACGAAGGTGATGACGTTATGGGAGATCTGCGGGAGCGACTGGAAGCAGCGGTTGCTGGCACTCAGGTGGAAATTTTGCGAGTGAAGAATAACCGCATAATCGACCGGGCACTTGGGCAAACCAATGAAAAGGAAACGCTGGACGATTTGAATGTAAATGATGTGTTCGAACGATGTCTTACCGCCAATGAGGTACCCGAGGAGCAACGGCTTTTATTGTTAGGCGCCTATCAGGAAGCGCTCTCCTCTCTTTATGAAGATGATCCGCAAGCGGAGTAAGGAGAGGCTGTCGATGAGAATACTACAGGTGCGATTCAAGAATCTGAACTCCCTGATCGGCGAATGGGAAATTGATCTGACACACCCGGCCTTCCTCTCTGATGGCATTTTCGCTATCACTGGCCCAACGGGTGCTGGAAAAACGACGATTCTGGATGCCATTTGCCTTGCTCTCTATGGTCGAACGCCTCGCCTTAATAAAATTACTAAAAGCGGCAATGAAATTATGTCCCGCCAGACCGGTGAATGCTTTGCCGAAGTTTCATTCGAGACGCAAGAAGGACGTTTTCGCTGCCATTGGAGCCAGCGCAAGGCCCGTAAAAAGGCGGATGGCGAACTTCAGGCACCAAAACATGAGATTTCCAACACGGATTCAGGTCAGATTTTTGAAACCAAAATCAGGGGGGTGGCAGAACAGATTGAAGCGGCGACCGGCCTGGATTTTGATCGTTTCACACGTTCTATGCTATTGGCCCAAGGGGGCTTTGCCGCGTTCCTTCAGGCCGCTCCAGATGAGCGGGCTCCAATCCTGGAGCAGATAACAGGCACGGCGATTTACAGTAAGATTTCCATCCGTGTTCATGAGCGCCAGCGTGAAGAACGGGATAAGCTAAACCTGCTTCTTGCCGAAACCTCAGGCATAGTGGTTCTGGAGTTAGAGCGGGAGCACGAGATTCAGCTGGAACTTGAGGTAAAGAAAACCGAAGAAGCCGTGCTTAACGCTAAGTTATCGGAAATGGCGAAAGCCATGACCTGGCTGACCAGCATTGATGAATTGAAAAAAGAAATTAGCAATCTCTCAGAGCAAATGATTATACTGCAGCGTGATATCGATGCGTTTAAACCCCAGCGAGACACACTGGATCAGGCACTGAAGGCCGCAGCACTGGATGGGGCCTACGCCACACTCACAGCCGTCCGAAAACAACAGCAGGCGGATCATACGGCCCTGACAATGGAGGAAGAGACTCTTCCTGAGCTGGCCTCCTCCGCTAAGGATCAGGCTGCATTATCGGATGCGGCGGAACAGAAAACTCTCAAAGCGAAAGAGGATCTGGAAGCCACTGCGCCACTGATCCAGAAAATACGCTCCCTCGACCAAACGCTTGCGGAGAAGAAAAAAGCGGTTTTGGAAAGCGAAGAGAGTTATAAAAAAGCTTCAGAAAAGATGGATACTGACAAGCAGATCAGATTGATAGAGCTGGAAAGGCGTACCCAGGCTGAAAAAAATCTGGATTGTGCCAATGAATATCTTAAAGCGCATGGACAGGATGAATGGCTGATCGGTGGGCTCGCCGGTGTGGAAGCACAACTGGAAAGCCTGTTATCCCGGCAAACCGAGATTACTCAAAAAGAGGCGGAGCAAGAGAGAGCCGTTGCGTCTCTGGGGCACGCCTCAAGATTTCTTGAGGCGTGCCGGACACAGTGTGGCACAAGAAAGCAGGAACTGGAGAGCGCCACAAAAAATCTTCAACAAGAAAAAGCGAGGTTGGTTCAATTACTAGGAGGCCTTCTGCTGCGTGAATACCGTGCAGAAAAGGATACGCTGCTTCGTGAATTAGCCTTTCTTGCAAAGATAGCAGAACTTGAAGACCACCGGGCTAAACTGGAAGATGGCAACCCTTGTCCGCTGTGTGGTTCGGCAAAGCACCCTTTTGCGGAAGGGAACATTCCTGTTTCCGATGAAGCTGAAAAGCGGATTGAGGCGCTGGCGGTACTCATCAGCAAGGCTGAGGATCTGGAAGTCGCCATTAAAAAACTGGAAGTGGCTGAAGTTGCGGCACGTCAAAATTTGGCGGATAGTGAAAAACTTGAAACGGCCGCAGTTCATGAGCAAATGGCCGCCGAGAAAGATTGTGCGGGGTTGAAGGATGATTTGGCAGCGCTCTTCATTCATTTTATCGAACTGAAGCAGGCTGTATCTGAAAAACTTCAGCCACTTGGCATTATAGAAATTCTCGATTCCGATATTTCATCACTCATTGAATCACTTCGGGAACGTCTCAATGCGTGGCAAGACCAAATTAAAAAAAAGACTGAAATCGAGAATGAGATTTCCGATCTCGATAGCGAGCTGAAGCGGCTGGATGCGGTCATCGAAACGCAAAGCACTGCGCTGGCCGAAAAACAAAAAAGCCTGGAAGCTCTTAAGGCCGAATACGTCACGGCAAATGATGAGCGAAACGCATTATTTGGTGATAAAAACCCTGATACGGAAGCGCTTCTGGTGAGGCAATCTGTTGCCCTTGCCGAAAAAGCCGAGCAGGAAGCCAGAACCCTGTATAACGAACTGCAAACTCAACTCAATATGGCAAAGGCTCGAGTTGAATCTCTGAAAAAGCAAATTAGTCAAAGAGAGCCAGAGCTAAAGCGGTTGGAAACCGAATTTACCACAGGGCTTCAATCGGCAGGCTTTTCGGATGAACGACAATTTTTGAACGCAAAACTAACCACCGAAAAAATGAACACGCTGTCCGCAAAAGCCAGGGAGCTGGACGATGGCCAAACAGCGCTTGCTGCCAGGCAAAAAGATCAAGAAACACGATTGACCACAAAAACAATCCAGAAGGTTACTGACAAAACCCTTGAGCAAATAGAACCAGAACGCAAAAAGCATGAAGAAGACTTGCGGCAACTGCGGGAAGCCATGGTCAGCCATCAACACATGCTGAATGAAAATGCGATTGCCAAAGCGCAGATAATTGACAGGCAAACGACCATAGAGGCTCACAAAACAGAATGTCATCGATGGGAGACGCTACATGCGTTGATCGGCTCGGCGGACGGAAAGAAATACCGAAACTTTGCTCAGGGGCTGACGTTCTCCATGATGATTGGTCATGCCAATCAGCAACTTCAAAAAATGACTGATCGCTACCTGCTGGTTCGGGATCATGCCCAGCCTTTGGAGCTGAACGTGATGGATAACTATCAAGCGGGTGAGGTTCGATCCACCAAAAATCTTTCTGGTGGTGAAAGTTTTATCGTCAGCCTTTCGCTGGCACTGGGCTTGTCTCATATGGCCAGCAAAAATGTGCGGGTGGATTCCCTGTTCCTGGATGAAGGTTTCGGTACGCTGGACGAGGAGGCCCTCAATACGGCCCTGGAAACGCTGGCAAGCTTGCAACAGGATGGCAAGCTGATTGGTATCATTTCCCATGTGTCAGCCCTTAAGGAGCGTATCAGCACCCAAATTCAGGTTGTGCCTCAAGCTGGAGGAAAGAGCTGGCTTTCAGGGCCTGGATGTTCAGCACTGGGTGTTTGAACATCCTCAGCGGCTCTATCGTCCAGCCATCCCAAAAAATGGGTGGTACGGACCGGGCACCGTTGAGGGCTTGGGAGATAAGCGCTCCGGTAAAAAGCTGTGGATCGACTTACCTCAACGTTAGATCCCAACGTTAGCCCCTAACGTTAAACATGATACTTTGTCCGGGTGACTCATCTGGAAACAGTTTCCAAACCGGTTGAAAGATAATTGAGGTGTTATAAAGTCTATTTTTTTCTTCCTGTAGAGGGCCGGTCATTGTTCTGTCCCCGGATACCCTGTGCCGATGCTGCGCGAACCTGAATGGTGGCTGTGTTTTCGTCCACTTTATTCACTTCGGCAACCACATACTGCTTGCCGTGAGAGGCGAAACTGACGCCAATTTCAGGGATATACTCAAAATCATCAACAAACAGGGTTTTGTTGCCTGCTTTAACAGTTGTTTTAATGGTCATTGATCTACTTTCTTGAGGGTAATTGACACTTGCAGAGTGTATGGTTTGGTTCAAAAAACGAATGAAGTGGGGAGCTGTGATTTTAATGGCTTTAAACGTTTAAGCGCCTTTTATGCCTGTTATTTCAGGACTATCACAGGCTCGAAAAGCAAAAAATCCTGTCGGGCTTTAAAAGCTGACAGGAATTATATTTTCACCTTTAAAGAAATAGTATTCCAGAGAAATATACCTATTACAACAATATCGTTACACACTGGCCTCCTTGATACTGCTTATGTAACGCTGGCTGCTTCAATCGTTACAACTCAGGCAAATTCCTCAGCTCCCATCCTGATTCAAGCGGGTGCGATTGTGGAAAAACGATGAACGGTAATGTTAGCTGAATTGCACAGCGTTTGTTCAAGGCGGCGGCAACACAGTGGCCGAGCTCCTTTGCTGGTAGGGTTGCTGTTTGTGGTAACGTTTGAAGGGCGTTATGGAAAGCAATTTCCTTTTCGGGTTGTTTTAGAGTAGGGGTACCCGCTTTTATAGGCCATTCTTTATAAAAGCCCTCCAACGGACTGAAGGATTTTTCGGATGCAAGTAAGCCGTCCTCATTTTTCTGGTCAATGTTATGCCAAACCTGCGCACAGCCGCCAAGCCTCTCTGACTGGCAGCGTTGTTCCCTCTGAGCCGTCGGCTCCGGCCCCTGAACCGCTAGAGGAAAGAAGGCCTTTGACACTGCTGGATTTGCCGGAGGGTACGCTGGGCTTGATTACTGAAAAAGTGAAGTCAAAGGATCGTTATCAGGACTTTATAGCCCTGCAAGCCTTGCGACTGAATGAAACCTTTAAAAGAGTCATGGATTCTCTCCCAGGCAACGATTACGCAAGGCTAAGAGATCAGGTGAATGACCAAGCCCAAAAATATAGAAGCTTTGCACCCCCCGAAGAGCATATCCAACGCCTCCAATTACGCTTTATGCCCCCAGCGAAACGTCAGGAACTGATTAACCACACCTTCTTCAGGCTGAATGGGGTGCAAAAAGCAACTGCCATCCATAACCTGGCCAAACAGCTACCCGTTTTGGATAACGGACAACACCAAGCACTGGTGGATGAAATCAGCCAGGGGCTCCGTGATAAATATAAAGCCAAAGCTGTTGCGGGATTTGGTAAACAACTTCATGTCCTAACTGCACCACAACGCCAGCACCTCATGGATGCAATATTCAGGCTTCGTGGTCAAAAGAATCAAGCCATTGCCATTCAAGGTTTTGGGGAAGGGCTGTCTGCTCTGGATAATGACCAGCGGAATCAGCTCCTCAACACCTCGATGGCGATGCGAAATGAAGAAACTAAAGCCATCGCCCTTAAGGGAGTCGGCTATGGGTTGAAAGCCCTGGATAACAATCAGCGTACGCTACTCATTCAAGCCGTGCTGAATATAGAAAGTGAAGCGTCTAAAGCCATCGCCCTGAAGGGACTGGGTCAAGGGCTACCAGTTCTGGAGCATGCTCAGCGGCAACAGCTCATTGACGCGACCCTTAATATGATGGGGGACTATAGTAAAGCCATCGCTATTGTGGGATTGGGTCAAGGGCTACCAGTTCTGGAGCATGCTCAGCGGCAACAGCTCATTGACGCGACCTTTAATATGATGGGGGACTATAGTAAAGCCACCGCTATTGTGGGACTGGGTCAAGGGCTATCAGTTCTAGAGCATGCTCAGCGGCAACAGCTCATTGATGCCATGTGCAATATCCAGCATGGAAGGGCTAAAGCCGTTGCTATTAGGGGGCTTTGCAAAGGGCTGGAAGTCTTGAATGATACTCAGCGCACTCAACTCATCCAGGCCATTGGTCATATCGAAGATGAAGATTTCAAAGCTCTTGCCCTCACTGGATTTAAGAGTGGACTGGAACGGCTGAATGGTACCCACAGTGCTCAACTGATTGAAGAAACGCTTAGGCTGAACCATCGGCCGTTGAAAGTCGCCGTCCTTCAATCGTTGTTATCGGCACTTAACCCCCAGGACGAATTACAGCGCCAACCTTTTATCGATGCCATCAGGAATGCTGTAAATGCAGCCGAATAGGGTTTTGTATGACCCGTGTTTAAAGATAAAGTCACCTACAGGGCTATGGATTCATCAAGAATAGGCAGGCCTGATTTTTAGTTGAATAATATCTCAGGGCTGGATTGTCTAACCCCACCCCGTGCGATACACAGCTCCCTTCCAGCCATTAAAAAACAACCCGGATCGCTCCGGGTTGTTTCGTTGATTTTTATAAAGGTCTAGTGCTTGCGATGGGCCTTGCTGGTCATCAAGGGCATCCATTTGCCATCGTCACCCAACATGGAGGATGTAAACACTTTGTGGTCCTTGTCCTTCAATTCAATCACTTCCCGAAATTTCATTAATTTACCGGGGTTCATGGGGCAAGTGCCTTCGCTTTCCAGCGTTAAAGTGTCGCTACCAGGGGCTACCGTTCCTTCGTATTTCCAAAGTTGACCGGTCATGGAATCCACCCAGGTACCAACGTATTTCTGTTTTTCGGTATCAAAGCCTAGCGTCATTAAGCCTTTGAACGGCGCGTCCATCATGGTGCTGTTGATTTCTGATGTGGTCCAAAAACCGCCCAAAGACTGAATACTTTCAGTTCCTTTGGCATGTACCGGAGGCTGCGTGGGATCTATGAAGGCCTCGGTTTCCGATTCCCATTCACCCACAAACTTTTGCAGCCACTGGTGTTCCGGGGTTGGTTTGGGGAAATCATGCGTTTCGCCTGCCCAGGATTTGATGGCGGGAAAAACCATCAAAGAAAGTGTGGCGCCCATTAACACCATAGATTTTTTAGAAAAAGTTAATTTTGTCATTGTCTGCTCCATTAAATAACATCATAAATAGTGAATTCAATTGGGGAAATTAAATAGAAATCAGTTGCTCCAGATTATCCAGCGCATTGGTCCAACCCACCGAGTGGCCTTTGGCCTCTTGGGGATCGCTAAATCCGGTTTGGGTCAACACCAGTTCAGTACCGCCATCCTTGTCTGTAAACTCAAGGGTCACCAGGGTTTCTACCCGCTCACGGGTTTCCCACTGATGCGTAAATGATAAGCGATCGATTGGCGTAATTTCCTGATACGTTCCGCATGCAATGTGAATGCCACCGCTGCAATTCATGGTCACCCGAAAGGTGCCGCCGGGACGAATATCTGCTTCCAAAGCCACGACCCGATCCAGCCCTGCATCGCCTGCAAACCATTTTTTGAGCATTTCAAGTGAGGTCCAGGCCTCAAACACTTTGGCCCGACTGGCTCGAAAATGCCTGGTTAACTGAAGTTGATCTGCGGTCACGATCATAAAGCTGTCTTTCTTTTTACTGCGGCTGGTATGAATCCCTTTGGCAGGCAGTGCTGCCCGCAAGCAAAATGGGCCATGTTGCAAGGCCCGCTGAGGTTTACTCCGGTTGCACTTCACTCAAGTAGGCTTCCAGCCGATCCAGGCGGTCGTTCCAGAACTGCTGGTACTGATCCATCCAGGATACCGCCTCCTTCAGTGGGCCCGCATTCAGACGGCAAGGGCGCCATTGAGCCTGTCTGGCCCGAGTAATGAGTCCGGCTTTTTGCAGCACCTTCAAGTGCTTGGTCACTGCGGGAGCGCTGATATTAAACGGCTCGGACAGCTCTTTCACCGAGGCTTCTCCAATCGCCAGTCGTGCCAAAATTGCCCGACGGGTGGGGTCGGCCAAAGCGGCAAAAGTAATACTCAGGGGATCACTGGACATGGTTGATATGCCATTCGGTTAATTAACCTAATGGTTAAATATAAGGCCTGACTTGTCAATGTTTGAAGCCAAACGCCCAAAAACCAGCTGGCTTTTGGGCGTTTGGGTAAAGCGAATGTTTTGCTCACTCAATTTGAAAGTATTGGCCTTTATGATTCAAGCAAGCAGAACTTCACCAACGGCGATTCACTTAAAAACGCTTGTTTGTCTCCCACTGCCAGGCAGACTGTATGATTGTTTTTAAGCTGCTAAATTGAGGAATCCAGTTTAGCTTCTCTTTCACCAATTGGGATTGGGCCACCAATACAGAGGGATCTCCCGCTCTTCGGGCTATTTCCACGGTGGGAATAGGATGACCTGTTATTTCTCTACAGGTTTCAATGATTTCTTTAACGGAATAACCGGTTCCTGTGCCCAGATTCAGTGTAATGCTCTCTCCAGAACCGGCTTGCAGATATTCAAGCGCTTTGATATGAGCATCTGCCAGATCGGTTACGTGAATATAATCCCGAATACAGGTTCCATCTGGGGTTGGATAATCGGTGCCAAAAATACTTAAATGAGGCTTCTCGCCTTTGGCCACTTTTAAAGCCAAGGGTATGAGGTGGGTTTCTGGATCATGGCTTTCCCCAATTTGCCCATCCAGATCCGCCCCACAAGCGTTAAAATAGCGAAGCCGCACAGACTTTAAGGCGTAGGCCTTGTCATAGTACTCCAGAATGTTTTCAACCATTCGCTTGGATTCAGCGTAGGCATTAATCGGTTGACTGGGGTGCTTTTCATCCAGGGGGGTATATTCTGGATTGCCATAGATAGAGCAAGTCGAAGAAAATACAAAATTCAAAACACCCGATTCCACCATGATATCTAAAAGCTGCAGGGTGTTTTTGGTATTATTGTTAAAATATTTATGCGGAAAAACATTGGACTCTCCCACCAAAGAAAATGCCGCAAAGTGGATTACGGATTTAATGGGATATTTTTTGAATACTTCTCTGATGGCTTCTTTGTCATTAAGATCCACTTGTTCAAAGTGCGGGGTGAGAACGGCTTCTGGATGGCCTTGGCTTAAATTGTCTAGAACCACCACTTCATAGCCGGATTTCATGAGTTCTTTGACGGTATGGCTCCCAATGTAGCCAGCGCCACCTGTTACCAGAATCATGAGGCATTCTCCGTTTGAAAGGGTCGTGCTACAACGATATTGCCTGATAATTGGGCGGACTCTTGATCCGCAATTTTTGCGGCGCCTTCCCAGTAGATGATGCCATCACGGTAATACTCATCCCGATTGGTGGGTAGAGGGAGCGTTGTTTTTCCCGCATATAAATCATGAAGGGTTTCAATGTATTGAGCCGGATTACCGATATCATTCCAGTAACCTTGAACCGTTTGCGCCCAGACAGGGCCTAAGCCCGGTTGCTGCTGGCTTAACTTTAAAAGCACCGGGAATAGATCGCTGGCGAAATCAATAGAAATCTCATCAGGCAGCGGGGCGTTGTCTTTGCGAGCTTTTTCCTGAGCGGTTTTCAGCAAGTCGCTATAAATATCTGGAATGAGAGACAGCGCTTTGGGAGAGAAAATATAAAAGCCGGTATTCCCTAAACGGGATAAGGCTTCTTCCTGTTTTGGCTTTTCCTGAAACGCCACAATTTTTCCCGACTGTCCATCAGGGCCAGACTGGTCGGTAACAATAATGCCAAATTTGTCTACATCTTTTTCCGCCACCAGCTGGCAGCCAATGGTAAGCAGTGCCTGGTGGGTGATGTGCGCTTCCATCAGCTCGCTAAAATTGGCATCGCTGACCGAGTCGCCCTGTACCACTAATAATGGCTCCATAGGGTTCAACAGAGGCTTGAATGGGGCATCCATCAGCATTTTACGAAGCCCGCCCGCTGTGCCAGAGGGTTCAGCCTCATCAATATAAGAAACCTGAGCATTTTCACATCTGGAAAGGCTGGCCTTCAGAGACTCTGGCTTGAAATAGGTGTTGACAATAATCTTATTAAAACCGTGAACCGCCAAACTGTTTGCAATGCATTCAATAACGCTTTTATTACCCGTTAAGGGTACGGCGGGTTTGGAGTAGTTTGTGGTGTCTCCCGAAATCCGCTCAAAGCGAGTTGCCAGCCCAGCACCGAGAATGGTGGCCTGATGGCTATGGGTTTGAGGCGTGATGGGGCTGACATGGCTTTCTTCACGGTTCTGGTTAGCGCTCAGCTGGCTGCCAAACAGCTCTAACGTTGTATGGCCCACCTTAATTTTGGAGCCTTGCAGCGCAAAATACTTAATGCCTAACGGAGAGCTGATGATAGCCATCAAGCCCCCTTTGCCCGAGAATAACTCAATGCTATGCGGGGATTGGGGGCCCTGCTGGAGTCGCCCTAACTGTACATTGGTTTTCTGGTCAACAATGATAAAGGTTTCCGGGGTATCCTGAGGCTCCAGAACAATCTGAATGTCCTCTACCTGGTGATGAATGTGAATGTTGTTTTCATGGATTGAATTCGTTGTAGCCATAATCAAGCCTTGTGTTTTTAATTGGTTAGGAAATTTTTGCAGTTACCGTCACTGTGGAAAGAATGATCAATTGTTTAAAGGTGCTTATGATTTTATTGGCGTTGGCATGTCGTCTGGATTGAGACTGATTATCCCATAGATAAAACAATCTTTCCTACTCTGAGTTGAACTGAATCAGGATGGACAGGTTTGTTATGAACCTCAGCTTTAGTATGGACTGCTTCATATTGAACGCAGAAGGTTTTTAAAATGTACTGATATCCTTTTGGGCTGATATAGGGTTCATTTAGGGTTAAGTAGTCTTTAAAATTCGTATCCAGTTCAAACAAGCCGAAAACCGAGGGCAGGGCGAATAAAATCAAGCCAAACAGGTAGAGGAAAAAGAAATTTTGCGCTTGGCAGGAAGCCAATAAATAGCTTGAAATTAATATAAATAATGCAATCATCAGCGATACTGAGTGCATCAATAAGACCGCTTTAGAGCGCATCCACCCTTTATTGTGCAGGTGAAGGGTGAGCGGCAAATCAAAAAAGCAGGTGTGAATTAACTCGTTTAACGCCAATATACTTGCGCTCATGCCCAATATGAACCAAGCAATACTCCAAAGCAGTTGCCATATAAAATGAATGAAAAAGGTGAAATCATAGAACATAGTAAATGCAGCATAGTATCAATACATAAGCTTGTAAATTAGCGCCGCAAAAAAACAGTTCTCTATGCCGTTTAGCCTTTACTGTACAGGGTTTTTGGGTGGCGATTCGTTCTTTACCTCCCTGCAGTAATGCTTTCATGGAAAATAATATGACGTTCACTGGATGTGAAAATATATCCTTTTGGTTATCTTTAAATCATTGTGTTACGAATTTAAAAGCATACTTTAACGGGCTTTTATGGCTCAGTTTTCCTGTGATAGCGCTTGAGAAGCTCCGAACTAAAGGGAAGGCGCTCAATATAATGAAGAGGTTGATCACATATCGGGCCTATTTTTTTCGGCGGGTGCTTAATGTTTGTTTGCAAAAGCATTTTCAAGATGAGTTTTCATAGTATTTTAAGTTACTACTTTTATAATAAGGGGTTACCTATGGCATCTTCAACTTTTTGGGGCAGATATGACATACGCGCTGTGGTCGGTGAAAACTTTGGCGCCATTCAATACCGATTGATTGGCAAAGCGTATGCCAGGTTCCTAAAGAGCAATCTGGAAAGCGCCCAACAAGAAGATTTATGGGTATCGGTGGGTTTTGATGCCAGGCTACACTCCACGGAATTGGTGCAGGCACTCACGGAAGGGCTTACCAATGAAGGCATCAACGTGGTCGATTTGGGGCTTTCCACCAGTCCGCTGGTCTATTTCTCAGAGCATTTGAGCGCCATCAATCCTGCATTTCCCGATGTTCAGGGCGCCATTATGGTGACAGCCAGCCACAACCCCTCAGAGTATAACGGGGTTAAGTTTACGTTCAGGAAGCATTCTTTATCGGATGCGGAATTTAATGATTTAAAAAATCAATATTACGCATTAAAAGACGAGGACCCACATTTCAAAGGCCCGCTGGGCAAAACGCTCTCTTACAATGTTATTCCAGAATATTTGAACTGGTTTGGCCAGCATTTTGGGGCCATCGGCAAGGAGATTAAGGTTGTGGTCGATTCTGGCAACGCCACTGCTGGCATCGTGGCCCCTGACGCGTTCCGCTTACTGGGCTGTGAGGTGGTTGAACTGTTTTCGGAGCCAGATGGCCGCTTTCCCAACCATCACCCCGATCCTTGTGTGCACCATAACCTGAGATTTCTGATTGAAAAAGTTAAAGATTCTGGTGCCGATATTGGGATTGCCTTTGATGGCGATTCGGATCGACTGGGTATTGTTGATGAAAAGGGGCGTATCCTTCCGGGCGATCTGATTACGCTCTTCTTATCTGAAAATGTCCTCAGCGAGAGGCCAGACAGTACGGTTGTTTTTGATATCAAAAGCACGCAAACCATATTTGAATACATCAAAAATATCAATGGCGTTGCGCTCCTTGCTCCCTCTGGGCATGCCTTTATGAAACGAATTATGAAGGAAAAGGACCTCTCGCTCGGCGGAGAGCTAAGCGGTCATATCTTCTTTAGAGATAGGCATTGGGGATTTGATGATGCGCTATACGCGGGCTGCCGTTTTATCGAAAGTTTCGCTTTAAAGCAGGGCCAATGTTCGGATTACACGCTTTCCCGGTTTGCGGATTCTTTACCTCAAACCCTGATCTCAGAGGAAATTAGAATTCATTGCACCAAGGAGCAAGGTTCCACCCTGATCGCCTCTATAGAGGCTGCCGTCCTGCAGGATTCCTTCTACTTTGGCGCTCCATTGAGTGATATCCTGAAGATTGATGGTCTTAGAATCAATATTGAAAATGGCTTTTTCCTGATCCGTCAAAGCAATACTGAGCCTTGCATCACCCTTCGGTTTGAAGCGCCAGATGAGGCCACTTATAAAATCATCGAAAACCGGATTGCCCAGTTCAGGAGCCAACTTGAGGAAGCGGTTGTCTCCATGCTTCACTAGCGGGTTTTTGAAGAAATCGGGTTCCTTTGTTTAAGGGCAAGTTTTAACAGTTGGTTTAGGCAGCAATGCCTGAACCAACATTGGTTCTTGTTTTTAGAGAATGCTCACGTCAAAATAAACGCTTGGTGAAAATACGATATATAGATGAGCTGCGCCCACATCGCACAGCAACCCTTGGGGAGCCGCTCATCAGGCAGGCCAATACCTCACTCCTTTGTCAGCCAGGCTATTTGGCTCCCGGATTTTTCACCTGAGCAGGTACCTTTATGTTTCAAGAGCACAACCCATCATGCATGCAGTTAGTAAACATTTTATCACCCTTGTTACTGACTTGAACCCAACAGACTCATAAGGAAAATACGGACGTGTCCATATCTACCGAACTTTTAACGCGTAGTCAGTCATCTGTCATACCGATTGATCAACCCACTCATTCTTACAGGTTGGAATCACACGCTTCGCCATCCATCCAGTTGCAGTTACAAATTAAAAGAGTGGCGGACTTTCTGCTTTCCTTGATTGGTCTGGTGTTTATCAGTCCCATGTTGTTGGTGCTTGCCATTCTGGTTCGCCTGTCGTCTCCAGGGCCTGTTATTTACAAGAGTGTACGGATAGGCAAAGATTATCAGCCCATTTATATGTATAAATTTCGCACCATGGTTCAAAATGCGGATCGCTTATGGGATGACTTGAAAAAAGATCAGTCGGCCCAGACTGAGCTGTTGAAGTTAAAAAATGACAATCGCATTACGCCGCTCGGTAAATTCTTGCGTAAATACAGTCTGGATGAGTTTCCCCAGCTGTTTAACGTACTCAAGGGAGAAATGAGTCTGGTGGGTCCTCGGCCTTTTGTTCCTGCGGAAAGCAATATTTTTAAATACCCTTACACTTCCAGATTTTCGGTGATGCCTGGCATGACTGGGCCTTGGCAAGTGAGTGGCCGTTCAGACCTTTCGTTTGATCAGCTTTGCAATATTGAATTAAAATATGTAATGCAGTGGAGCTTGTTGACCGATATTTTGATTCTTCTCAAAACACTTCCCTGCGTACTTTTGAAAAAAGGCGCTTATTAATAGCTGAAGGCAATGATCCAGCTTAGCCCACCAAGTGGTGCTTTTATAAAAAGTGTCAGTCCACTGTTATATTGATTTAAAATCAATTCATTTTAAGCATTCCGTAATGCTTAACTTGCCAAATTTCTTTTTTGGGTGATAAAAAGGGCAATAGAAAGCAGTGTATGAATGCTCACGTTAATATTGTTGACGCCGCTTTGAATACGCTTTACCACTAGGGCTGGCCTGATAGTGGTTGAGTCGTTTGCAATGGGAAGCCACGTGGAACGGGCATTCGTGGATGATGAACAGCAGAACATCTCCCGGCCAAATACTTGGGGAGGATTCCACGCCTTCCTACGGCAATAGTGCTTTCAGCCCATCGCCATTTTTCTAATCTCCGTTGTAAACGACGGGGACTTGAATAGGAAGAGGGCCGTATAGCACCGTAGGCTTGTTAGATTGTAAATTACAGAGACTGCGCTCCATCCCGTGAGGACGGACCTTTTTGAACGCAGTAGTAAATCCAGGGACTTTGGGTATCCTGTTCGATGATTTGTCCTTGCTGATTGACGGCTATGGGGGCTTGCCGAAAACCTGCCTGGGCCAGCTGTTTAATTTGCTCGTCGATGCCAATAGAATAAGTGACTAAGCCGCCATGCGTCTCATCCCAGAAAATTTCATATTCAGCGGCTTGAGCCGTAAAGCGTCGGTTTTTGAAACGCCTCCAGGCTTTTCGAAGTTGCTTGTATTTTTGCTTGAAAAGCAAGCCCGGATGCTTGGAAATGGGAGCAGGTTCAATATAATTTCGGTTATGTGATGAAAAAACAAAGTAACCCTCAGGAACCAGTATTCGATAAATACCTTTGAGCGTATGCAGTCTATCGACATGACTCATATAATCCAGGCCGTTAAACGAAAAAAAGACCAGCCCTGTTTCATTATCCGGGTACAGTGAAAGATCTCGTGCGTCTCCCTGACTCAGTACAACCGATGGAAAACGTTTCTGGCAAGCCTCAATCATGGCACCTGAATAATCAAGGCCGCTGTAATTGTTACTAATAGCGAGTAGAGGACGAATGGTTCGTCCAGTCCCAACGCCAATATCTAAAATCTTTTTGCCTGAAATGCCGCTATGTATACGATTTAAAATAAAGGCTTCGGCTGGTTGCAACGCTTCATCCAGAAGATATTCCAGAATAACCTCGTTCTTGCTATAAGCCATCAGGTTAATTTCATTGGAGGACTGAGTAATCATGATAAGGTCAGGGGTTCTCAAAATTCAGGGTATTACCATGGTATTAATGCCCGTAATCCTGAAAGATTGCTCAGATCCCAGGGTCGTCTAAGCATTTCAGGCTAAACGGGTTCCTGAAAACAAAATCCGTTATAAATATTCTATAAACCTTATCGCTTTTTCTATATTCTATATTTGTAATTCACCCTCTGCGGGTTAAAAGATGTTATGTTTTGCCAGCTTGCGATTTCTTATTGCTCATTTGCTGGATGCTTTCCATCAGCTTGATAAAGCGGTCGCTATAATCGTTCACGCCACCCAGTTCTTCCAGCTTTTTGGCAGTATCCACATGCCCTTCCTTGAAAGCCAGCGTAGCGGGCGTGAGGAACTTGTTAGATGTAAAATCAGGCGGATTGCCATTCACCTTGGCCCCCGCTTTGAGCAGCGGCTCAATTTGGTGGGTATATCCTTCCCTGGAGGCGTTTATCAACAAATCATCCAGGGTTAAACCCAATTGGTTGAGTTCGGCGGGGGTGGCTTTAACTTTTTCCAGCGATTGTTGATAAACATCCGCCATGACGGCCTCGTGTTTCGCATTAAGCTGTTGAAGTTCCAACGGAAACTGCGATGTAATTGATTCGGGTATCGGCGAGACGTTTTGTTTATAAGCGAATGCTTTAAAGGATAAATTGTCGGGCAAATTAAACAGACTAACCGGCAATGTCCTTTCATCTTCTTCTGTAAATTGATGTTTTTGTTTGGCATTATTCGTGGCACTCACTTCCCATGCCTCTAAATCTTGAGCCGAGTGAATGGTTGTCTGCTTGTCCAGATTTAGCCCCGCCCCGGCCCTGATGAGTTTACGGATTACAGACTCCATGACTGCATGATTGTCATTATGTTTGATACCGAGACTAATATCATTGCCTTCACGAAACCGTTTAGATTGGGCAATCATTTTTAGTTTTTCCGCTTCCGGGGCTTCACTTCTTCGAATAAAGGCATCCTGATTATTCGCCAAACGCTCATCCAGGTAAGCTTTTTCTAAAATGCTATTCACAACATCGGTAATATCCGGCTCATCTGGAGGTGGTACAGCATGATTGAGGGGCGGGTGATGAATGGGGTTGCCACCAGGATTGATCGCCATAAGGTAAAGCTCCTTGAAGGATTTAAACTTAAAGATTCAAACTTGAAGGTTAAAAATGGATGGGAAGTGAGGTGATGACTATATTGGCTTAAACCAACTCAAGCGATTTTGGTGCGTCTGAGCATCCATAACACAGGAAAGGCACTGGATGGGGGGGATCGTCTGTTTTTTAACCTGAAATACAAGGTAATCCGCTGATTAAACCAGAGTAACGAAGTGTGGGCTCAATCCCTGAGCCCACACTCAGGCATCCCAAAGCGGGACTCTGGGTATCTGGGTGTTTTGCCCAAAGCTCAGGACACCAAACGCTATTACCTATTTGGCTCAAATGAGTATTACCAGCTGAACCAGGGAGGGTCGGAAGGAACATTGTTTTGAGTGCTGAATGTATTTATCCTGCCGTTAAAAAACAGGTAAATAAAAAGAGATTTTCCGGGGCCATTGGTGGTGCCGTCAGAAGTGCCATCTGGATCAAACAAGAAGTTGATTGTGTTTGCAGGGGAGGTTCCGCCAAATGCGTTATTAGAGGCAAGGATACCTCCATTATGCAGTTTATAGCAGAAGTAGGTGGTACAAGATCTAGTGCCAAAAGTGTAGCTTTGATCAACGGTGCTCGTGGTATCGATTGATACATAGTTCATATAAGCTAAAATATCAGACGCTGATGTAGCTGCTGTTGGGGTATTTGCTAAAGAATAGACCTGATACGCAGCCGCAATGGTGCCCATCACTTCTTTAGCATTGGCGTTATAGCTGGAATTTTGCTGATTACTCAGCAGTTTGGGGATGGTAAAGGTTGCAATCTCAGCCAAAATTAACAAACTGATTAAAAGTTCCGTCAGAGTAAAGCCTTTAGAGCGTTCTGGAGTAGCGGGGAGGCCATGAGATTTTTCCTCTTGGGGCAACTATGTACTTTGTTATCGCCCATCAGGCCAAAAACTTGAATCGTATTTTAATCCTTGTCTTGCCCCTCGTCTACCACGGCCCGTTTGCAAATGGTGGCTTGATGTTTTAATGCCTCTGCCAAGATAGTCACTATACTTTTGTGATGAAATGGTCGGGATGACAGGATTTGAACCTGCGACCCTCTGCTCCCAAAGCATCCAAGAAATACCGTGGAAACCCTTGTCAGCATTGAGTGTTAAGTTGACGACTTTTTCCCACTTGACCCTGATATCCGATTTTACAAAAATTTACTAAAATGGCGCTAAATTTGACAAATGCAGTGTATTCGCTAAATTAAAATGTTTGCCTAATGAGGTTCAATGCGGGTCAACTTTCTTAAATACAAGCAGGCTTGTTGGCGATCTTGAAAAGCGGGATGATTCCGTTTGGCTATGATAATAGACGCAGTTGCCATTCTTTTCCCACACGATCAGTTCCGCTTGCTCAATCCCTTCCAAGGAATGCTGGACTTGAAGCAGGAAATGGTTCGTTAAATCCGAAATTTCCCGCTGGTAAACGCTGATCAGACCCTGGTAGAAACAAACACAGCACATCCACCAGCACCGGTCTTGGAAACAGAGAGATTAACGACATTGACTCATATCCTTAGTCTTAAGACTAAAATTCTATGTCATTATGACAGCCTCTTCATTGAAGCCTAGTCACAGCACAGATCAATACATGAAACCCATTTAAAGTATCTTTTATGATATCTAAAATGGTTTTTTATTACTTTGAGTAGCTGTAATGATACTTTAAAGGAATTAGACTGTTAAAGTGTCATTTGTGATATATTAGAGCCAGAAAAGAAAAAAAGGTATTATTAGAGATACTTTATGAGAATAGAAAATCTAACACCGGATGAAGCGGTTCTGGCAGAACTCGGCTCCCGCATTGCGCGGTATCGCCTCAATCGAGACATGACCCAAGAGGCTTTGGCCAAAGCGGCAGGCATTTCTATCATCACCTTAAAGCGGATTGAAAACGGTGAACACGCCACCAATATTGTGAACATCATCAGCCTATTACGAGCCCTGAAGCTTTTGGATAACCTAGAGCTCATACTACCTTCTGAGCCGGTCAGTCCCCTTCAACAGATGCGCACTCAAAAGAAGAGCAGAAAGAGAGCCTCATCCAGACCCAAGAACACTGCGCAAGAGCCGATATGGACCTGGGGTGAAGAGACATGAGTGTTGCTGAAGTTAGACTCTGGGGCAAAACCATTGGAGCCGTCAGCTGGAGTCCTGAGCAAGAATTGGCCTATTTTGAGTATACACCCAGCTTTATCAAAAGCGGCATTCAGATTGCACCCTTGATGCTGCCGTTATCTGAACAGATTTTTGCTTTCCCTGCCCTATCTAAACAGACCTTTCAAGGCCTTCCAGGCCTTTTAGCGGACTCTCTGCCAGATAAGTTTGGAAATGCACTAATAGATACCTGGCTGGTTAGAGCAGGGCGGAGCCCACAAAGCTTTGATCCGGTTGAGCGGCTCTCTTACATAGGCACAGGGGGCATGGGAGCGTTGGAATTCTTTCCGGTTGGAGGTCCAAAGGAAAAGCAATCCAAAAAACTCGATATTGAAGCACTGGTTCATCTCGCCAGCGAGATTCTAACGCATCGAGAAGCGCTGAAGACTTCTTTTGATGCTGAAGATCGGGAAGAGGCCATGCGAGACATATTAAGGGTGGGAACCTCAGCGGGTGGAGCGCGTGCAAAGGCCATTATTGCTTGGAACCCAAAAACACATGAGGTTCGTTCCGGGCAAGTGAATGCCGGTGAGGGGTTTTCTTACTGGTTGCTTAAATTCGACGGCGTAGCCGGAAATCGTGATAAAGAACTGAATGACCCGCTGGGCTATGGTTTAGTGGAATATGCCTACTATCACATGGCGAAGGGTGCAGGCATTCAAATGGAAGAATGTCGACTTCTCTCTGAGAACAATCGCCATCACTTTATGGCAAAACGGTTTGATCGAACGGATACGGGGGCAAAGCTGCATATGCAGTCTCTGTGCGCCTTAAAGCATTACGACTTCAACCTGGCAGGAGCCTATTCCTATGAGCAGGCCATGCAAACGATGATGGAGCTTGATCTTCCCAAAGAAAGCGTTGAAGAGCAGTTTCGAAGAATGATCTTCAATGTCATGGCACGCAATCAGGATGACCATGTGAAAAATATCGCTTTTCTGATGGATAAGGCTGGCCAGTGGCGATTGTCTCCCGCCTTTGATATGACCTTTAGCTATAATCCAGACGGTCAATGGACCAATAGCCATCAAATGACCATCAACGGCAAGCGCGATGACTTTACTTTGGATGACTTTGAAGCCTGTGCCAATCGAGTATTTATCAGAAAAAGTAGAGCACTAGAAATCATTGAGCAAGTTTCGAAAGCGGTCGCCAAATGGCCTGACCATGCGGCATTGGTAGGAATTTCAGAAGCGCGTGCCATCGCAATCCGTAAAACGCTAAGAGGCTATCTGAAAAGTTTAGGCAGGGGCAAGCCGCTTGAGGATTAGCCTTGTCATGGCAAGGTAGATGTCGCTTTGACTGCTGGAAGTGGTTTTCTCATACTCTTTAGCCAATAGGCGATAATGGTTGAGCCAAGCAAAAGTTCGTTCTACGAGCCAGCGGTGAGGCAGAATTTTAAATCCAGTGTCGTTACGTTTGACAATTTCTAAATCTATTTTTAAAGCGCTTTTGGCCCAATCCTGTAATTTGCCGCTGTAGGCTGCATCTGCCCATATCTTTTGAATGGAATGGCCTTGTTTCTTGAGTAGCAGCAATAATAGTTTTCCACCATCCCGGTCTTGGATATTACCCTTATGCACCAGTAATTTTTGCAGCAGCCCCAAGGTATCTACCAGGATATGCCGTTTTCGGCCCTTTACCTTCTTCCCAGCGTCGTAGCCGGAAGCCCCCTTTTTTCAGTCGTCTTAACAGACTGGCTGTCAATAAGGCAGCACTGGGTTGTAAGGAACGCCCCAGTTTCAGGCGTAAACTATCTCTCAAGAGGGCATGAATCTTTTCCCAAGTGCCATCCAGTGTCCATGCACGGTAGTATTCATACACGCTCTGGTGGGGCGGGAAATCATGAGGCAAATCTTGCCATATACAGCCATTTTTAACCCGATACATTATTGCATTTACAATGGCTCGCATATCATGGGAGCGGTGCCGCCCGCCCGGCAAAGCCTCTGGGATGTGGGGCTTTAAATAGCGCCACTGCTTGTCGCTTAAATCACTGGTATACTGCTTCTGAGTCTCCATCTGGCTTTCCTCCCTGATTTACAGGAAAAGACGCCTAAACCACTCAATTTGTTGCACTTCTCAGATAGCCTCTAAATTAAGTCTCCCGATAGATGTGCATAAAAATGGGGCACAATCGCAAAATAAGTATGGATTAGAATTCAAGTTGAAAAATTTACTTAAGCGCCATTAATACCTCCCGAAAACTGGCTAAGCCAGCTTCCAGGTTTTCTATAATTTCCTCAGCCAATTCATCTGGTTCTGGAAGGTTTTCAAGGTCTGTTAGGCTTTTTTATCCTTCAGCCAGAAAATATCGAGGCTGGTCTTATCTTGCGCAATCAATTTATCGTAGGTATATTTGCGCCAGCGGCCTTCGGGATTTACCTCAGGATCGTAGGTTTCACGACGCTCATACCCATTCAATGGATTATAGCAATTGATAAAATCTTCCAAGTCCTCAAAGCGCATGTTCTTCTTTTTCAGGGTGTGATGGATGTTTGTTCTGTAATCGTAATACCAGACTTCTTTAGTCCATGGATTCGGGCTGGCTGGTTTGTTGTCGAAAAACAGCACATTTGCCTTAACTCCGTTGGCATAGAAAATACCAGTAGGTAACCGAAAAATTGTGTGCAGTTTAGTATTTCCCATTAGTTTTTTTCGTACCGTCTCCCCTGCTCCACCTTCAAAGAGCATGTTATCAGGTACAACAACTGCCGCCTGCCCATTACTATTCAACATGGTACGAATATGTTGGACAAAGTTTAATTGCTTGTTTGACGTTGTGGCCAGAAATCCTAGCGGTTATAGGTGAGGTCGTCTTTCTCCTGGTCTCCTTCTTCATTGGTGAAGGTCATACTACTCTTTTCTCCGAAAGGAGGATTGGCTAACACATAGTCATAACTAGGGCCATCTTCTAGGTGAACTCCTGTGGTCTACTATTCTGGTAGAGACAGGAGGGATAGAGGTGGCAAAACGATATGAATTGGCATGGGAGAAAATCGAGCATGTTTTACCCGGCAAGAAACGGGATCCGGGCAGAACGGCGCAAGACAACCGCTTGTTTTTGAATGCTGTTTTGTGGGTGTTGCGAAGTGGGGCCTTCTGGATCGATTTGCCGGAACGACGCAGGGGATGGTCCCGGGGAATGCGCTCTTCCAAATGGACATACGCAAATAATGCAACCTGTTCTTCTGTAATCCCGCGCATACCCTATGCCTCCTGCCAACGAACCGCTACTCCCCATTATCCAAAAAATTAACCCGACTTTTTCAGCAACCTGCTAAACTACTTTGACAGGTAAGAGTCTATCTCAAGAACTTACGGGATAAGCTTTATTCAAGTATTGAAAGGGCGCACTCCCAATTTTCTGTCAAACATTCTGTATCACAGGCAAAAACTGCATTGTCTAATGATTGTGGATAACCATTTCTGTTTGAAGTGGTATGATTCTCTGGGTCAAAATTAGTTGTCTCGGTTGATAGTTGTAAATTTATGTAAACTCTCAGTCCTTCGTCATCAATTACATCACTCCTTTTTTTTTAGACGCATTATCATCGAGAAGTTTAAAGTTAACTTGAAGCCCAGAAGACTTTAAAGTGAAGAAGAAGTTAGAAATAATGTTCTATCAAAGCAACGTTAGCTTGGCCCTGAAATTAAAAAATATTAGAAGAATGGCGCAGCAGGCTCCGTCCTAGTTATCCAGCCTGGTTAACGTTTAAATTTATAATGCCTGATGCTTCAAAAGAAGCTACTAATAATTACCACCCCCAATTGAAAGGTTTTTACAGTAATGATGACCGCCACTCCCGCCAGTCTTTACCAGGAAGAGCGTCCTTGGGGCGATTTTACGGTGTTGCAGGAAATGCCGCATTACAAGTTGAAGCAGTTACGTGTTCAGCCCGGCCATCGTTTAAGCCTGCAACTCCACAACCACCGGGAAGAACACTGGATTGTGACCCAGGGTAACGCCACAGTAACGGTCGGTTCAAAAACATGGGTCGCCGCTACGGGCGAGCATATTTATATTCCAGCACAGACCCAGCATCGGCTGGCGAACCTGGAAGAAACCATGTTGGAAATTATCGAAGTTCAACAAGGCAGTTCCTTTGCCGAAGAAGACATCGTTCGTTTTGAAGATGACTACACCCGAGTTTAAGTAATCTCTATTTCAGTAATTTGTAGAAGAGTAACCAATCCCATGAAAGCGATTATTTTAGCAGGCGGTAGCGGCACTCGACTTTGGCCCGCCTCTACCCAGGCTTTTCCAAAGCAGTTTTTAGATATTGATGGCAACGGCGTTTTGTTATCGCAAACTCTGGAGCGTTGCCAGCGCTTGGGCATGGGGGATGAGTGTTACGTGATCACACGTGGTTCTTATGCGGATCATGTTTCAACTTTAATGAACGCTTTTAATCCCAAGTGCGCCAATAACGTGATTGCGGAACCCTTGGCAAGAAACACGGCCCCCGCTATTTTGCTGGCTGCCAAGTATCTGGAATCGGTTGCAGGAGCTGACAAAACAGATGTGATGCTCTTTTTACCATCAGATCATTTAATTGTGGAAAACCCCACCTTCCTTCAAGCGTTCAAGCTGGGCGAAGATCTGGCAAAAGCGGGCAATATCGTAATTTTTGGCATCCAGCCCGACAAGCCGGAAACCGGATATGGTTACATTAAAGCCCCAGCCACCGATCTGGATACCATAAATCCTTTAATGGGGCAGGCCTTCCCAGTTAAGGCGTTTAAGGAAAAACCCAATCGGGAAGTGGCAGAATCTTATCTCAGCGAAGGTGGCTATTACTGGAATGCGGGTGTTTTTGCCCTCACCATTGAAACGCTTTACGCTGAATTAAGAAATCATTTTTCAGAAATCGAACCCTTTTTAACCTTGGATTACGAAACGCTTTTGAGCCACTTTGCGGAACTCCCCAGCATCTCGTTTGACTTTGCGGTTATGGAGAAAACGGATCGCGCCGTAGTCATCCCGCTAGACGTACAATGGTCCGATGTGGGGAGCTGGGACAGCATTTATGAAATGTTGTCCAAGGACGACGTTGGTAACGTCATTCAAGGGAACGTAATCGCCGATGGCACTACGGGTTCCCTACTCGTCAACAAAACAGATCGTCCCATGGCAGTCAGCGGGTTTTCCCAAATTATTGCCGTTCAAACACAAGATGGCTTTCTGCTAACCAACCTGGGCGACTCTCAAAAAATTGGACAGATTCAAAACCAACTGCAACCCAAATTGGTGACCCTAAGCCCCGTTTAAACCGTGGCCTTTGGGAAAGCACTCACCCACCAAGCCAGAAATCAGGTTTTGCTCCTAAAAAAATGCCCCCATCAGATGGGGGCATTTTTTATTTCTTGCGTTTTTCATATAACTTTTTTTATTTTTTGCGCCTCTACGAAAAGGCGGCAAAAGGCTGCCAGCGGATGTTTTTGCAGTAGGCCTTAATCAAAAAAGGAAGATCATCCAGAATATAGCGCTTAAACAGTCTTTTGGGATTACAGGCTAGCCGATACAGCCATTCCAGTCCTAAGTTACCCAACCAAGTCGGCGACTTTTTTTGAGTGCCTGCGATAAAATCAATGGAACCGCCACAGGGCAAAATCACATAGGGGGCCAGTTGGTCACGATGACGGTAAACCCAGTTTTCCTGCTTGGGAGCGCCTAGGGCCACAAATAGAACCTGCGCCGCGGTGGCGTTAATGGTTTTAATGATTTCCTGGCTTTGAGCGTCATTGCTCAACTCGGCGGCGCTGGGGCAATAAGTGCCAACCACATTGATGTTGGGGAGCTGTTGTTTCAGCTTTTGGCTGGCCATATCCGCAACACCGGGGCCAGCGCCTAAAATAAACAGTTTATACCCTTTTTCGTGAGACAGGCGACACATGTCCTGCACAATGTCACAACCGGGCACCCGCTCAGGCAATGGAATGGTGTTTTCAGAACGCAGACCTTTGGCTTGCGAGAGCCAGATGATGGGCATACCATCCGCAAAAATAAAATCCGCGTTTTTCACCACATTAAAAAACGATTCGTTCTCATTGGTTAAACGCAAGATATCTAAGTTTAAAGTGACACAGAAGTTTTTGGCCTTCCGCTCAATTTGCTCTTCCAGATAAGAAAGCACTTGCTGATAAGTAAGGCTGGCAATTGGAATATTAAGCACATACGAAACTTTATAGGGAGTGGCAGATAGTGCATCTACACCCAAAATGCTTTCTGAACTGGTTTGAACATTGGCTGACATAAACAAGACCTTATGAGATTTTCGGGCACCGATGAATGTAGAAACTGAGGAAACTAAAAACTTTAGTTAATAAAACAGATGCTATTGTTTAATTGCTTAAGGACGACCATTGAATTATTCCGCACATTAATCAAGCCTTAAAGCCTTTAATTGCCGGTGGAGAACTGCTGGGAAACTACAGTGAGGATGTAAAACGAGATTTTTGAAATTCAGAACCAATAGACTCTACTTTACCATATTGTTCTCAAAAGCACTACATTGTCACTCAAAACGGTAGCAGTCTCGTAAACCGCTTAAGGGAGGTCAGACAATGGCTCAATCTTTTCAAATAGACCCAATGCTCTCAATCATTGGCTTTTGGGCAATTGCTGCATGTAGGTCAGGATTTCTGGATCCACCCTGAAATTGTCATCCAGATAATCCCACACGGCAAATCCAATGTGGTTCTGGTGGAGTTCACTAAATACTACAGCCGTGAGTTAAGTTGGTTCCTGGCGAGTCGTGTAGCCTGGTGACATTGTTGAGCAAGTTTTTGGTGCCTTCCTCGCCAATTAGACCAATGTTGAATAAAAGGCCAGGATAGGGTGTGTCTAAAGAGCCGGTGACCCAATAGTTTACGAATTTCCGGCACGCAAAGGGCAATAAGATCTTCTGTTTGAACCCCTTTTTTTGCAGGCTCGCTGCACCACCAAAAATGCAAGGGTCAGCATGGATAGCGTAATATGGCGATACCAACCCTTCCATTTTCGAACTTCATACTGGTCCAAGCCGGTTTCTCCTTTGGCCAACTGAAAGCATTGCTCCACGCTCCAGCGCTGTCCGGCAACGCGCACCATTTAAGCCAATGTGGTATCTGCTTTGCAAAATACCCGGTAAAAGGAGACCTCTTGTGGCTTTTCAATCGAGCGGCGAACCAGAAGATACCGCTGCCAATCTGAACCCAGCATATGATTAGTCGGTATACAGACCCAATCATACCAGCGTTCTCCCTTACTGCCGCTTCCGGCACTAAGCCTCTGCCAGGCTTCAGCAGGTAAGTTTTCCCGGAGTTTGGCAGCTCGCCAGAATTCAAAACCAATGGTCACAGTTTCCTGAGAACAGACACCCAAAACATACGGAATTTGAGCCTTTTCCAACCAATTTCGCAGTTTGCTGTTGTTGCCATATACAGCATCTCCGGTGACCCAACTCACGGGTAAATCCTGCCCCAAAGCGTGCTCAATCATCTCCAGGGCTAGTTGCGGTTTGGTTTGAAAGACCCTATTTTCGGGGATTCCAGCATTTTGGCAACGCTCTGGGGAATTCAGCCATTCCTGAGGAAGATACAGGGCCCGGTCAACCAGGACATTCCCCTGAGTGGTGGTGTAGGCCAGAAAAACACCCACCTGACAATTCTCAATTCGTCCTGCCGTGCCACTATACTGCCGTTGTACGCCAGCTGAATGAATCCCCTTTTTCAGAAAGCCCGTTTCATCCACCACGAGCACACCACCGGGTTCGGCCAGATGCTCTTTGACAGAGCCAATTATCTCATCTCGGGCCAAATCCGCATCCCATACGGCCCGGTCCAGCAAAAACTGCACTTTATCCGGCGTGCTGTCCCCGCAGGCCTCTGCCAGTTGCCAGCTATTCTTTCGCTCCACCGGCTTCAACAAGCCTTCAATATATTTCCAGGCGTTGCCATACGGCGCAGAACGAGAAAAATAAGGCCGCAACCGACTCACCAAGTCCCACAAGTCTTCCTGCAAGGACAACCGATTCATCTGTCACCTGCTCCTCAATACCTTCAATAATCCCACCAGTTTATATCAACTTAACTCACGGCTGTAGTACTAGGCAAAAATGCCAGGCCCATGACAATTATTGAAGCTTGATTCATAGTAATGATGTGCTACTCTTTTTGCTATATTCATAGTAGAAAGCGTAGTATGAGCATCAAATCGTTCTGGGGGCGCTATGATATACACGCCATTGTCAACGAGAATTTTAACCAGTCCAGTTATTTTGATATTGGCAAAGCCTACGCGCTTTTCCTGACGCAGCGTGCTAATTACTTGCAACAACCTCTACGAGTCTGCGTTGGGCGCGACGCCAGCGAGCAATTGGAAATCAAGGTAGAACAGATCCTGGCGAGTTTTCAGCTGGATTCCGGCAACATAAACAATATAGATCATGCAAAATAAGTGAATCGGCCACTGTCTTTAGCTTAAATCCCAGAAGTCTCCATATTGCGATTAAACCATAAAAGTGTAAAACGAAAGACTGCGTATCACCCAGATACCCAAATCATATCCTAACCATGGCTTCCCCGGTTGAAACAAAACTGAGCTAATCAGTCGCCATCCATTGGCATTTTCATTTGTTCACTAACATAGTTAAATTTTAGGTTAAGTCTCAAAATCGACTCAAGCTGTTAAAGGGATTCGTTGTGAAAATTGGTAAACCTGATATTGTAGTACACGGTGATTCCGCAAAGCTGATTGCGTCAGTTGAATTTGCGGAACAAAAAACGGCCCTCTGGTATCAAGTCGATCAACAATACCAGGATTATCTGGTTCATGAAAAGCTAGATGGCTTTCTGGTGGGGCTATTGATCCTGGCTATGAAGTTGGGAGAAGACATTGAGCTAGCGGCACCCGTTTCGGAAAAGCTATACTATAATTTAACCCGCTATTATATGCCGATTCTGGTACAAATCATTCCCGGTTTGTGCTTAATTGACATTCACGCGCACGCCGGTTTTGATTACGGGACGTCTTATGAACCACCCAAAGGGGTGGTAACAGGTTTTTCCGCCGGAATCGATTCTTTCTGCACCCTGGCCGATCATCTGTATCAACCTGATATCCCGGATTCGTTCAAGCTCACCCATCTGGTATTCAACAATGTGGGTGCCCACGGGGACGAGCAAAGCGAACCGGCCCGCACATTATTTAATAAGCGATTTCACAACATTAAATCAATTTCAGAAGAAATCCAGCTCCCCTTCATTAAAATTGATTCAAACTTGAGCGACCTGCTCCAGATGAATTTCCAGCAAACCAATACGCCCCGGAACATATCAGCGGTGCTAATCCTCCAAAAGCTGTTCCGGAAATATTATTATGCCTCTTCCTGTGATTACTCCAAGTCTTTCGTCGGCCCAATCCATGACACATGTTATTCCGATCCGATTACGTTATCCCTTTTATCTACGGAAACAATGGAGTGTATTCCCAGCGGCAGTCAATATACGAGAAGCGGGAAAACGAAAATCGTAAGCGAACTGGCCCTGTCGCAACTGCATCTGAACGTATGCGTGGCGCCGGATGAGGATGCCGGTAACTGCGGACAATGTTTCAAATGCCTCCGCACCCTGCTGGATCTGGAAATTTTAAACAAGCTTGAAAATTACAGTTCATTATTTAACATGACAAACTATTATCGGAAGCGGGATTGGTACAAAATCAAGGTGCTGAGTGGCCATGCAGGTTCTGTTGCCGTCGAGCTGATCCAATCGAAAGAGGAACACGGCTATCACTTTCGCCCTTACCATTATGCAGCGGGCGCTTTATTGAAAATCATACCAGTGCCGCTTATGAAACGCTTTCAGAAAAAACTGGCGATTAAAAACTTGATCTGCTGGACGCTTCAGATCGTTTGGCGGAGCAAGATCGCCGACTCTTCGGTTGCTGCAGCCATTGGTAACTTTGACTGGGCGGCCGCCTTTAGAGAAAAAAGCTTACCCAGCTTCAAACTAGGTTCCTCAACCAAGCGGTAATTCCAGTGGGCAATCAGCAGCGAGACGGCCACGTTAGCGACAATTAAAACCAGTCCGAGCGCCAGAAACTGCCGACTGACGAATTCAACTGGCAACATCGGAAACAGCCAATAAGCCAAAATATACATGGTAATAAATTGAAACAGGTAAAAGCTGTAAGAAATTTTGCCAAGGTAATTCAAAATTCTGTTTTCCAGCCAAGAGAATTTCTCAGAAGGACTGTTGGTTAGCATTCCCAGCAGGATGAAACTAAGCATTGTCACGGGTGCTCCCCGCAGCAGGCCGAAACTGCCTTTCATCAAGAGGGCGTTAATACCAACGTACAAAAGAAAGACCACTATCTCGTTCATGGGGATAGCAGCCAGTCGTCCAAAAAAATCGTTCCATTTGGGAAGTACCAACCCTGCATAGAACATGAGCATAAAGATTGGAAGCGGGGAATGTATAGCCCAGCTTAACGTCAGCAGGGCGAGCGTCGTGATCCCGTCTCCAAGCTTGTTAGAACTCATACGGTAACTTTTTGAAGGCAGAGCATGGCACAGCCAAGCTGCCAGAAGGCTTCCCAGTTCTGCCAGTGATACTCGTAGCGGATTTCAAGCTTTCTAAATTTGCCCAGCCAGGCAAAGCAACGTTCAATG
>NZ_JBGSRV010000022.1:0-22802 GCF_041737375.1 Vampirovibrio sp. | reverse complement strand
CTTTGCCCCAAAGCGCATGTCTTCACCCCCCCCCTCGCACGGAAGGCTAAACCGCAAGCCCGCACCGTGGATTCCCGCCTGCGCGGGAATGACAGGAGGCAGGGATGACAAGGAAGCCAGAGCAGAGGGGGCAAGAGAATGGGGAGCAGGGGCGGGGAAATAGGGGGAGATAAATTATTTATATTTGGTTAAACTAGTGCTAATGGTTTTATCAGGAAAAAATTGAGGGGGCTTCCTATGGCAATTACCGAACCCGCACCAACGGTCGTTTTAAGCGGTGCGCCCACCGGCACTCAAAAAGTGTGCAAATCGTGGCTCACTGAGGCGGCTTACCGCATGTTGCTGAACAACCTGGATCCTGCGGTGGCGGAAGACCCGCAGGCGTTGGTGGTTTACGGTGGTACGGGCAAGGCGGCCCGCAACCCGGAATGTTTGGCTAAAATACTGGAAACCCTGAAAACCCTGGAAAACGATGAAACCCTGCTGGTGCAATCCGGCAAACCCGTGGGGGTGATGAAGTCTCACCCTGACGCGCCTCGGGTGCTGATTGCCAACTCCAATCTGGTGCCTGCCTGGGCGGATTGGGAGCATTTTCGGGAATATGAGCGCATGGGCTTGACCATGTATGGCCAAATGACGGCAGGCAGCTGGATTTACATTGGCAGTCAGGGCATTGTGCAAGGCACTTACCTCACCTTTGCCGAGGCAGCCCGCAAGCATTACAACGGCGATTTAACCGGAAAATTTGTACTGTCCGCCGGAATGGGGGGCATGGGCGGGGCGCAGCCTTTATCCGTTAAAATGAACAACGGCGTGTTTTTGGGCATAGATGTGGATCCCTCCCGGATTCAAAAGCGGCTGGAAACCGGCTATATGGACAAATTGGCCAGCTCTCTTGAAGAGGCCCTGCAATGGGTGCAAGAGGCGGTGGCCCGCAAGGAGGCGGTTTCTATTGGCCTGGTTGGCAATGCGGCGACCGTTTACCATGAGCTGGTGCAGCGCAATGTCATTCCCGATATGGTCACGGATCAAACCTCGGCGCATGATCCGTTGGTGGGCTATTTGCCGGAAGGCTTGAGCTTGGCGCAGGGCAATGATTTGCGTCAAAGCAATCCGGAAGAATACGTCCACCGGGCCAAAGCGGCCATGGCCAAGCAGGTGAAAGCCATGTTGGCTTTTCAGCAAAAGGGCGCTGTGGTGTTCGATTACGGCAACAACATTCGCCAGCAAGCCAAAGGGGAAGGGGTGGAGGATGCCTTTCGCATTCCCGGTTTTATCCCCGAATACATTCGCCCCTTGTTTTGCGAAGGCTCCGGCCCGTTCCGCTGGGTGGCCCTGTCGGGTGACCCGGAAGACATTCGGGTAACGGATGAGGCCCTGATGGCCGCTTTTCCCGACAATAAAATGTTGCTGAACTGGTTGAAACTGGCCCAAGCGCATATTCAGTTTCAGGGCCTGCCCGCCCGCATTTGCTGGCTCAACTATGGAGAGCGGGCCAAGGCTGGCAAGCTGTTTAACGATCTGGTGGCTTCTGGCAAGGTAAAAGCGCCCATCGTGATTGGGCGGGATCATCTGGATTGCGGCAGCGTGGCTTCCCCTAACCGGGAAACGGAAGGCATGAAGGATGGATCGGACGCCATTGCAGACTGGCCGGTTTTAAACGCCCTGATTAACGCCGTGAACGGGGCCACCTGGATTTCTTATCACCACGGGGGCGGGGTGGGTATTGGGTATTCCCTGCATGCGGGCATGGTGATTGTGGCCGATGGCACCCCGGAAGCGGAGGCCCGCTTGCAGCGAGTGCTCACTTCAGATCCGGGCATGGGTGTGATCCGTCATGTGGATGCTGGCTACGATGAAGCCAAAGCTGTAGCCCGCGCCAAAGGCGTACAAGTCCCTTTTTTGGAGTTATAGCGCATGAGCCAGATCAGTCGGTTGATTTACAACATTGGGCAATTGGTTACGGTGGATCCGGGGCGGATGACGGTGGAGAATCCGTTGGGGGTGATTGAGAACGGGGCCATTTTGTTTGAGCAGGGCAAAATTGCCTGGCTGGGCGCTTCCGGTGAAATCAACCGGGTGGATTATCCCAACGCGCAGTGGATTGATGCCCGTGGGCGGGTGATGCTGCCGGGATTGATCGATTCGCACACCCATACTATTTTTGCGGGCGATCGGGCCAATGAGTTTGAAATGCGCTTGCAGGGCAAAAGCTATCAGGAAATTGCGCAAGCGGGGGGCGGCATCCTTAAAACAGTGCAAGCCACCCGAAACGCTTCTGCCGAGGAATTAAGCGCCCTCACCCTGCAACGGCTTCATGGCATGCTGGCCTTTGGGGTAACCACCGTAGAAATTAAAAGTGGCTACGGGCTGGATTTTAACAGCGAAATGAAATGCTTACGGGTATTAAAAGCGTTGCGAACCCAAGCCCCGGTTAGCATGGTAACCACGTATATGGGCGCGCACGATATTCCGCCCGAATATCAAGGGCTGACAGAGGCTTATGTGGACCTGCTGTGTCAGGAGCAAATCCCGGTGGTGGCTGAAGAACGACTGGCCGATTTTTGCGATGTGTTTTGCGAAAAAGGCTATTTTGATGTGCCACAGTCCCGGCGGATTTTGGAAACGGCGCATCGCTACGGCCTCAAGCTAAAAATTCACGCCGAGGAATTTTGCGATTGGGGCGGGGCCAAACTGGCCGGAGAATTGGAGGCCGTGTCCGCCGATCATTTGCTGCATATTTCGGATGAAGGCATTGCCGCTTTAAAAGCCGGGGGCACGGTGGCTACCCTGTTGCCGGGAACGGCCTTTTATTTGCGAATTCAGGAATACGCCCCGGCCTTGAAACTGATTACCGCTGGGGTGCCAGTGGCGCTGGCCACCGATTTCAATCCCGGCAGCTGCATGATTGATAACCTGCAATTCATTATGGCTCTGGCTTGCCTGCAAATGAACATGCCCCCGGTGGAGGTGATTAAAGCGGTGACCCTGCATGCGGCCAAAGCGCTGGATTTGCAGCATGATCGAGGCAGTTTGACCGTGGGCAAGCGGGCCGATGCGGCCCTGTTTGACAGGCGCAGTTATAACGAACTGCTGTACCGGGTGGGCAGTAACGCCTTGAGCGATGTGTATGTGGCGGGCCAGCATTATAGTCGCCAGCACCTAGAGGTCCCGTTGCAACCCTGTGTTTAACAGCTGACCGGTTGATGGGTTTGGGACTGCCTCTTTTGGGGCGGGGTTATTTCCGCAACAATAAAACCTGATCGGCGCCGTCCACTTCTTTCAGTTGTACGTTGACCCGCTCGTGTTTGGCGGTGGGAATGTTTTTACCCACATAATCCGGGCGGATGGGCAGTTCCCGGTGTCCCCGATCCAGCAGTACCAGCAATTGCACCGAGGCAGGGCGTCCGTAGCCGTTTAAGGCATCCATGGCGGCTCTCACACTACGACCGCTGTAAAGCACATCATCAATTAAAATTACTTTTTTACCGGTCAGCTCAACTGGCACATGGCTTTCGGAGGCGGGCTTAAAGGTTTGAGCGGTATCATCCCGGTAAAAGGTCACATCCAGATAACCCACCGGTACCGTCTTGCCTTCCAGATCCTGCAGCAGTTTGCCCACCCGCTCGGCCAGTGGTTTGCCACGGGTTACAATGCCCAGTAACACCACGTCATCCACGCCCTGATTGTATTCAATTAGCTCGTGGGTCAGCCGTTTCAGGCTGCGCTCAATGTCATTGGCGTCAAAAATAACAACGCCGGTTTGTTCGCCGATTTGCATGGTGTTGGCTCCTTATACGGGTTGGGTGGCTTGGCTTTCCAGCCGGTACAGTTCATTGAGAATGGCGTTGGCTTTCCGCAGACATTCCCGGTATTCGTGCGGGCCAATGGCGTCATGCACAATGCCCGCTCCCACATGAACAGCCGTATTATACCGCATGGGGTCATGGTTGCTGTTGGCCGGATTGCTGGCTATAGGCGCGGGACGTAGGTAAACGCTGCGAATCAGGATGTTCAGGTCCAGCGAGGGGCTGGCGGCATCCAGATAACCCAGACTGCCGGTGTACAGCCCTCGGGATACTGGCTCCAGCTTGCTTAAAATATCCACACACCGAATTTTAGGGCAACCCGTAATGGTGCCACCCGGAAATAGGGACTGAATGAGCGCCCAACCGTTGGCTGGTGCTTTCAATTGCCCCACCACGTTGCTCACTAAGTGGGTTACATGCGAGTAACGCTCCAGCACCAGCAAGTCGTTCACTTGCACAGAGCCTGCCTGACACACCCGGCCCAAATCGTTCCGGGCCAAATCCACCAGCATTAAATGCTCGGCCCGCTCTTTTTGGTTTTGAAGCAGGGCGTTGCCAATGGCCTCATCGGCCTCCGGGGTTTGGCCCCGTCCTCGGGTTCCGGCAATGGGGCGAGTTTGCGCCTGACCAGCTTCATCCATTTGCACCAGCCGTTCCGGGGAGTTGCAAACCAGCACCCCCTCTGGGGTTTTAAAAAATCCGGCGAACGGGGAGGGATTGTTCAGGCAAAGCCGTTCAAACAGGGCGTAGGGGTCTAAAGGTAATTCTTTTTGCAGGCGAATGGACAGGTTGGCCTGATAGATTTCCCCGTTGTAAATATCCTGCTTGAGTTGGTGAACCGCCTGATCAAAAGCTTCCGGCTGGAAAGAAACCGAAAAGCTTTGCAGGTAGTCGGCCATGGCTTCCGGGTTCAGGTTATGCACTGGTTCAAGGGGTTCAGCGGGTGGCGGCGTTAACGCCGCCAAGCAGTTGGCCCACTGCTGTGCATATTCTGCTTTGCGAGAAATCGTTTCGCTTAAAACCGTGAGCTGGGCCTTGGACAGGTTAATGAGTAGCCAGTCCTCAAACTCATACAGCAGCAGTTCAGGCCAATCCCGGTTTGGGCCAGACACTGGCTTTTGCCAGCCGGAATCGCACCAGCGATAGAATTCATAACCGAAGCATCCGGCCAAGCCCCCGGCCATGGGCAATGCGTATTGTGTTTTTTCCTGAGGCCACTGCTTGGTTTGCGCTTGGGCTTGCTCTAATGTTTCAAATAACGATGAGCGGGCATCCGCGCCTTGAAAGAGAAGGGTTTGATCGTTCCACTGCAACTGATCGTTCTGCAGGCGCAAGGTTTGTTTGGCATGCAAACCAATGATTACCCATTGGTTCAGGGCGGAGGGTTTCGCCGATCCGCCCAGCATCATGGCCTCGCTGGCCTGCTTGCTAATTTGCCGGAAAAAACGGTGGAGGCCCTGCGTGGTCAGCGTGGCGGCCATACGCTAGGATTGCTCCAGCTTGGCCAAAATCGATTCTTCTATATCAACATTGGCGTAAACGTGTTGTACGTCATCGTGAGATTCCAAGGCATCCAGGAGTTTCAGCAAAGGTTTGGCAATTTCTTCCCGATCCACGTTGACTGAATTTTGAGGCCTGCGAGTCACTTCGGCGGATTCCACCGGAATGCCCATTTCAGTGAGTGTTTGGGCCACGGTGTTTAAGGCGAACGGGTCGGTAAAAATCTCAAAGGCATCATCGTCCGCATGGGCGCTAAAGTCGGTGGCTCCGGCCTCAATGGCTTTTTCAAAAAGCGCTTCTTCGCTTTGCCCGTTCTGGGATACCTGAATGAGGCCCTTTTGCTCAAAAATCCAGGCCACACAGCCATCGGAACCCAAGTTACCTTGATACTTGTTGAAATAACTGCGAATATCGCCCGCGGTGCGGTTGCGATTGTCGGTCACCGCTTCAATAAAAATGGCCACCCCGCCGGGGCCGTAGCCCTCGTAGGAGAGATCTTCCATATGATCGGCCCCACCGCTACCGATGCCTTTTTCAATGGCCCGTTTAATGTTGTCGTTGGGAACCCCCGCTGCCTTGGCTCGGGTAATGGCGGTTCTCAGCCGAAAATTGCCCTCTGGATCGCCACCGCCCAGTTTGGCGGCCATAATAATCTCACGGGAGCATTGCGCGAAGTTGGCTCCCCGTTTGGCATCTTTAATTGCCTTGCTGCGCTTGATTTGTGCCCATTTAGAGTGTCCGGCCATGGCTACATGCTATCATCAACCCCCCATTTGGCTCAACTGGCTTTTCCAGTGAATTCATTCATGCATAGGTTTTTTGAAGTAGAGAATGTTCCAGATTGTCAATTTATTGGTATCCTATTGTTAAGAACCGTGGTGAAGAGTTAGATGACCTACAAATCCCAAACCATTTCGGCGATTGTAATCACCGAGAATAATGCGGCGACTTTGGAAAGAACCTTATCTTCCCTGCATTGGGTGGATGAGTTAATTGTGTTTGATCGCGGAAGCACCGATGGCAGTTCCACCCTGGCCCGTGGTTTTACGGACAAGGTGTTTTTTCATCCCAGCCACAACTTAGCCATTGTGCGCCGAGACGCGCTTTCCACCGCTAAATGCGATTGGCTGCTGTTGATTGAACCCGATGAGTGGGTAGAGGAAATGCTGCGGCATGAAGTGGATGGCGTTTTATTGAATACGCCCGCCCATTTAAACGGGTTTACCCTTCCCCGTCAGTTAAAGTTTCAGCAGCAGTGGGTTAATATCCCCTTGGGAGAAGAACCCAAGCGACTATTAAGACTGGTGCGCCGCAAACAGTGGATAATTCTGGATGATTGGGAAGCCAGCCTGAAGGTGAACGGGGAGGTCAGTAAACTGGATCGTCCGCTGGGTTATGCCCCTTACCTCACTGTGGAATCTTTGTTCTCAGCCATTAATGACCTGTCTACCTTGTCCGCTTATCGCTATCTGGAAATGCACGGCACCGCCAATGGCGCCCAAACGCCCATGAACTTGATTATAAAAACCAAGTTGGCCGCCTGGAAGCAGTTTTTTTTGATGGGTGGGTTGTTTAAAGGCATTACCGGCCAAACGCTGGCCATGGCCAATACGCTGGAAGTATTTTTAAAATACGCCAAAGTTCGGGCTTTAACGGTCAAGTCCTAAGCCAAAAAGGGAATTTAAGTGCCAACCTATTGCTACCGTTGCCAACATTGCCAGCGGGAACAAACCTTATCGCATGGCATGTTAGAATCGCAGACCCCGGTTTGTGAGGATTGTGGGCATTTTTGCCGCAAGGTGATTCAATCCGCCCCGCCGGTTTTACCGGCGATGCCGCCCATTGCGCTGCAGGAGCCGCTAGCGCCTCCGCATGATTGCGGTTCGGCTTGCGCTTTGCATCGTATTTATTCATCCCAAAACAAAAAACCGGAAAGCGCCGGATAGCGCTGGGTTAAATGCCAGCGGCGGTGTTGGTTGAACCGGGATAGGGTTTTACTTTTTTATAGGGCTGCGCTTCAATCACCCAGTCCTGTTCCAGTTGGCGGGTGTTAATGATATCCAGTTGCGGCGCATCGGGTAAATCCAGCTGAAAACTGCCCCCGAAAGCGGATTTGGCCATGGGGTCCCGTAAGGTTTTGGGGGCGTAGAACAAGTAAAACTTGTTTACTAAATTTTCCATTAGCAAGGAAGTAGAAAGCCGTCCGCCGCCTTCCACAAACACACTGGTTAGCCCCTGTTCGCCCAGTAAGTTGAATAGTGATTTTAAATTCAGACTGTTTCCGGTCTCATCAATTTCCAGAATTTTAATACCCATCGCCTTGGCGTTTTGGGCGTGGGCTTTGTTGTGGTTGGTGTTGGAAGTAACCACCCACACCGGGGCCTCGCCTTTAAACACCTTGTATTTTTCCGGGTTTAGCCGGAACTGGCGATCCAGAATAATTTTGATGGGTTGTTTTCGAATATTGGGAATGTCTCGCACGTTGAGCTGGGGGTTGTCGATGATTACCGTCTCAGCGGTGGTCAAAATGGCGTCATACTGATGGCGCAGGTGATGAACATATTGCCGGGAAAAGTTACCGGTTAGCCACTGGCTTTGGCCATGGCGATTGGCAATTTTTCCATCCAGGGTCAGGCCCAGCTTAACGGTAACAAACGGTGTTTTATGAACAATGGCGTGAAAAAAGAAGGCGTTCAGCTGCTTGCATTCTTTTTCCAAAAAACCATAGCGCACCGAAATGCGGGCGTTCTGCAACATGTCTCGTCCGGCGCCTGCTACCAAGGGGTTGGGGTCTAATGTCCCGCATACCACCCGCTGGATGCCGGATTCAATAATTTTCTGGGTGCAAGGCGGAGTGCGCCCGTAATGATTGCAGGGCTCTAAATTTACATACAGCGTTCCATCTTTGGCTTTATCGCCAGCTTGCTCCAGGGCCATGACCTCAGCGTGTGCTTCTCCCGCTTTTTGGTGGTAACCCTCGCCCACTTTTTTACCGGCGGCGTCCAGTACAATGGCTCCCACCAGTGGGTTGGGGCTAACGGTGCCAGCGCCTAGCTCAGCCAAAGTAATGCAACGGGCAATGTAGGCCTCGTCGATATTTTGATACAGCATAGGAGCGTGTGCAGGCATACCCGATATTATAGCTTATGGTGGCCGCCTGTGGTTACTGGCCATTTGGATGCCTTTCAAATGGAGGCGCTTTGCGAAGCGTTCAGTCAAAGTCCGGATTGCTTTTTGGCAATTGTAGGCGGCTGCCGGTTTTTTCCAAGCTATGGCAACCATACGGTGCCAGTTAGTTAAAGGGCTTGGCATTTAAAATGGTCATAATATCCAACAATCAAAGGCGATCCAATCCTCGGGTGTTGAATCAACCTGCGCCGCCTCAGGGTTTCTTGAAGCCCAAGGATGGAATGGCCGTGTTTGGCCCGAAGAAACTGGCTGCCGATAGGGTTCAGTTTGCAGGTCAGTCCGCCATTGCGCACGCCAATGATCAGCAATGGTTGGTCAACCAATTGAAGTTGCCTTACGATGTTAAACTGATGATGCGACAAAAGGATCCAGATACCGGAAAGATGATGCATCTTGTTCCACAGGTGCTGAATCCCCAGTTTTTACCCGCTCGCTTGATGTACGCTCCGTTAATCGCCCTTGGCGATTTGCATGGGTCTTACCAAAAGCTGGTGGAAACCTTGATTTTTACTGGCCTGGCTACCATGCCTCCTCAACCTGCGGCTCGATTTCAGACATTATCTGAGGCGTTTAAGCGTGAAATTGTTTCGGAGAAAAAATATCCTTCGGGCCGCAATGCGTATGAGTGTTATGCGATCAGTCAACTCAATGGAAAAACACATGCTGAATCTTTGGAACGATTGCGAACCAGTGGCTTTACCCCCGAAGAGATCGATGATCTCTCGCACAGACGATCGGTTTACAAGCACTATTACCGTCAATTGAGCCTCTTGATTCAAGAGCTGACCTGGTGCGGTCAGCCGGGTCAGCAGCTGGTTTTGATTGGGGATGTTTTATCGGATCGTGGGCCGCTGGATCATTTAACGCTCGATATCATTCAGCAGCTTAACCCCAAAAATGCCGATCATTTGGTGTGCCTGGCTTCCAATCATGATCATGCCGGACTTCAGACCTTAATTAATAAAAGGTTTTCATTGAACTGGGAAACGGGGGGGTCTCTGGGGCGCTCTATTTTAATTGCGGATCGGGATAATTATGTGCAGGTGCGCTTAATTGCCGCTGAGGACAAGGTTCAGGTTCAGTTGGAATCTCCTGCCAAGGGGGAATCCGGGCAGCATTTTCTGAAACAGTTTAAGCGGTATCTTCAAAACTCCAAATTAATTCACTATAATCCGGCTTCAAAAACCCTGTTTACGCATGCGCCGGTTATTAATCAGGATTTGCAATCCCTGCAGGATATTTTAAACCAGTATTATCAGGATGGCTGTCGGGCTGTTCAGCAACAATTTGAGAAAAAGGGTACCAAAGAACCGGGTAAGCCTTTTGGGCTTTCTTGGGCTAATCGGTTTTGGAAAACTTATGTTCAGCAGGTTTTTCAGGAAAAAAAGCTGATTTTGCCGGTAGAAAATTTTTTAAGGGAAAAAGGTAATGACGGCGGCTTTTTGTGGCGCAGACATGATATTCATGATCCCGCCGTGCTTCCCACTGCTGCTTTAGATGTAGAGACGTTGGTTCATGGCCATGATCGCCAATCCGTTAATTCTCAGTTTTCTGTTGAGCAACAGATTCGTGATGGCAACCTCACGCCCGATTTTACGGTTATCAATCTTGATCAGAGAATCCGAAAGAGCAATTCCCGTAGTATGTGGGAAGGCGAGAGTCGTTTATACGTGGAACTTTAAAAAAAAAGGTGCCTTTTAGGCACCGTGTGGTTCATCAGGGAAAGAAAGAGAGAGATGTGTGGATAAATTTGAGTTTGCGGGTAAGCTTTTTGCTTACAAAATAGATATCGGTTGAAACCGGCAGGGCTTGATACATTGAATGGAGGAACTTGGAGGCTGAATACCAGAAATTATTTCCCCTGGCTGATTTTGGGCGGCTTTTTAGCAGGTTTTTTTATTTTTATGCCAAAGAAAAAGGTGCCTTTTGGGCACCGTGTGGTTCATCAGGGAAAGAAAGAGAGAGAGATGTGGATTTATAAGTTCTGTATCGCACAGAACGCATCGCACTTGATACTGCATATGGGGGATTTACCACCGGTCTCAAAATGAATCAGGGGTAGTAGGCCTGAACGAGCGGGTTAAGTGGATTTTTGCCGGAGGGGTTGGTTTGATGCGCTGCGGTGGTTTTAAAATCATGAAATTCGGAGGGAATTGACTTATAATAATACCCTTGGACGTGGGGTTACTAAGCTGGACACCCTGAATATGACGCATTTATGCTATACGCTGCAAGAAGCCTCTGAGAAGCTGAAGCTGACCGAGACGGTTTTGGTGCGCTTGTCTCAATACTTTAAAGTGCCTCGCTCGGCTTATGAGGCGTCTGGATATCTTTCCTTTAAAGGGGATTTGTCGTTTACCGAGCCGGATATTGATTTTTTCCGGCAAGCCAAAGAGCGGCTTGTGCAGGGTGAGTCTCTGGACACCATCAAAAATCGAATTCGAGAGCAGGAACCCCTGCCAGTTCAGTCTGGCTATCCGGCGGCACCGCCAGAGTCCACTCATCGGGATCGGGTTACTCCGCCCAAAACTGAATTTTCAGCTGCTGTGTTGCAACCCTTGGCCGCCTCAGAGCCTATGCGGGAAATTCAAGATCGTGAACCTTACGAGAAAGCGGTGGAAGCCAGTTTCGAGCGGTATAAAAGCATTCATCGCACCGGCTTGGGTCGGGTTTTTGAGAACATGCTGAAAGAAGTGGGCGTGACCCGTAGTGATGACAAAAAACCGGATGCCATCCCCGATTTTCGCCCCTTGCGTCCTAAAACCACCCAACACGCAACTCGGCCCTCTGTGGAGCGTTTACTCCCTTTCCAAAAGGCAGAGGCTCCCCAATCGCCAGAATCCGTTTCTAAGTCCACCCAGGCCAAAAGAACCCAAACCCCTTCCATGGAGCCTTCCTGGGAGCAGCTTTTAAAACAGGCCACCCATCAGCCCCGTACCTTAAACAGCCATTTAAAAGGCGCGGCTGCTTTATTGCGAGAGCGGGCCACGGGGCAAATGAGCCGTCTGGATCCTTCTTCTCGTTAATTTTTCTCGTTCAATCTTCTCGTTTAATTTTTCATTTTAATGAAGCGCGACATTTGCCAAGTGGTTATTTGTGGGGTAAATTCTTGCAATCCAGTATTAGGGAAGCCCGCAATTATTTCCCTTGAGGTGTTTTAAGGTGAGTGAGATTTTAAAAATTTCCGGCAAGACCCATGTCTTGATGCTGGCTTTACCCATTTAGGGTGGTTTCCGTTTACTTTTTAAGCTACAGGGTGAATCCGTGATGACCATGACAGGACCTTTCCCCGTTTTAAATCCAAACCTAACGCCGCTTCGCCCCCTTCCGCCGGTTAGCAGCTTTGGCAATCCTTCCATGCCGTTGCCAGCCCCCTCTGCTCTGTTTTCTCCTGTAAGCGCCCCTTTACCCCCTGTGAATGCTCCTTTTCCGTTGTCGGCTGGATATGCGCCCGCTGCGCCGTCTATTAGCAATCTGAGTGCTTCGCCATCCACGTTTCCATCCAGTTCTTTGGGCTCACCATTAACTGGGGATCGGTTCTCACCCACCTTGCCCACCCCCACCCCCAGCCCATCAACGTTCAACCCATCGCTACCAGGCAACGCTCCTGCCATGTCCGCTCCGGCTTATCCGGGTGGGGCAGGTTCCGCTTCAGCCCTTGCCGGTGAAAAACTGCCTTTAAACGCTCAGCAAATGGGCCAAAAAGTGGGAACGGTGGTAGCCAACTTTATGCAGGAGAACCCTGCCCTGCTAAATAAGCTGAATCAGGTGGATATGGATGCCCTGGCCGAAGACATTGGACCCAAGGTAGAAAAAACCCGTGCTCAGGTTCAGCAGGCCTTAAAAAAACTGCCTCAGGGCTTGGATAAACGCTTAATCCGTATGTTGGATCCGGGTACCGCTAAATTGGCCACCGAGTTTGATGAGTGGCTGCGTAAAGAGCCAGATCCGGCCTTGTTGGCTGAAATGGATCGAGCTGAACGGATGAAAGCCAGAACCGAAGCGCTGGAAGGCAAGGTAGGCTCTGCCAAGCCCAGCCCCTATGCGGATGATCCCTTTGCGGTTGAAGACCCCTTGGGCGCTGATCCCTTTGCCGAGTCCTTACCGGTGGGTCAGCCTACCTTGAAAGACAAGCTGATGGGGGCCAAAGACAAGTGGGTGGAAAAAGCGCAAACCAGCTGGCCGCTTAATAAAAATAAAAAATCCGATTTAACCGATTTGGACGCCTTACTCGGTTCAGAGCGTGTCACTTCAGGTGGTGCGAGCAAGAGAACTCAGGATTTAGCCGACTTGCTAGGCAGGCCTCGCCCCGCTTCTGGTGGCGCCGGTGGCGGTGATGAATTGACGGATGCCGATTTGGATGCCCTGTTGGGCGGCGGCGGTTTGTCTTTTAAAGCCAACCCACGCCATAGCAGCAAGCCTGCTTCTTAAAAACAGGCTTGCTGTTGCGTAAAAACCGTCAATACCCGGCGGGCTTACCGGCAGTGTTTTCGCTGTTTTATTAACTGTTTGCCTTTTGAAGCAAATGCTGGTTCTCTGCGCGCAGTTGCTTTTTAATGACCTTGCCCGTCTGGTTTTTAGGCAATTCGGGGTAAATGCGAATGGCGGCGGGAATCATGAAGGCAGGCAGATGCGCCAGACAGAATTTTTTTAACTCGGCCTCAGTGGCGGCGGCTTCCTCTTTCAGCTCGATGCAGGCCACAATATCTTCGCCCAGCTTTTCATCGGGTACCCCAATCACAGCGGCATGCATCACGGCGGGATGCTGGTATAAAACATCCTCAATTCTTATGGGGGCAATGTTTTCGCCCGCTTTAATAATCAAATCTTTAATGCGGCCCCCTGAAATAAACAGGTTGCCATTGGCGTCAAAGTGTCCCAGGTCTCCGGTGCGCAAGTATCCTTCCGGGTCAAACACCTGTGTGGTTTCATCGGGCAGGTTATAGTAGCCCAGCATTACATTGGGTCCTTTGGCCAGAATTTCCCCTTCAGCGGAAGGCTGGCCTGCTTGCCAGGGGATGGGCTGGCCCTGTTCATCTACCAGTTTTAAATGGACATTGGGCAGGGCTGGCCCTACGGACTTGGCGATAGAACCGGCATCGGGGCGATTGACTGCCAACACCGGGGCGGTTTCAGTCAATCCATAGCCTTCTAGCACCACTAAGTCCAAACCCGCTTCAATTTGGCGCAGTAATTTTTCTGGCAAGGAAGCCCCACCGGAGATACAGGCTTTCAGGTGGACCAGTTTATCGGCTCCCACCCGTTGGATGCCCTGCATCAACATGCTAAACATGGTGGGCACCAGAGGCAAAATGGTAATTTTTCCTTCAATCAGTGTTTGCAGGATTTTCTTGGGGGCAAAGGTGGGTACCAGATAAATAGGGGCTTGGGCATCCATGGCGTAAAGGCCAATAATCAGGCCGTAGGCGTGAAACATGGGCAAGGCAATCAGCAGCCGCTCCGCGCTGGTGAATTTGAAGATGGGGTGAATGCCTTCCAGATTGCTGATTAGGTTGGTTTCGCTCAGCATTACGCCTTTGGGCTTGCCGGTGGTGCCCGAGGTGTACATTAAAATCCGCATGCTGTGGGCATCCCCAAAAGATACCGGCTGAAAATCTGAATTTCCGGCCTCAATGGCATCTTCCAAACGAGGGTAGGCTTGATCCTCCGCAGGTTGGTTGGCCATTAGCAAGGGTAGCTGGCGGCCTTCAAAGCAATGCTTGAAGGCGTAAGTGGTTAACATCAGCTTGCTGCCGGAATGAAGCACCACATAAATAATGTCTTCCGAAGGCAATGTAATATTAATGGGCACCGCTACCGCTCCGGCGTAGAGCACCGCAAAAAAGCTAACCAGATACTCTTTCTGGTTCATAAACATAATGGAAACCCTGTCCCCCGGCTGAATGCCCTTGGCCTGCAAGGTCGAGGCCAGTCGAATCGCCTTTTCCCGCAATTCGGCCAGTGTCCAGCGATGATCCTCTTCCACCAGCGCAAGCAGGCTGGCATCTGTTTTTTGCAACAGGCGATCAAATAACAGGCTCATGGCGTTTCCCTCTTTCAGTCGATAAAAATCTGGATTGCTTTGACTATGTACCGTTTTACGGTTTTTTAAACCGGAAATGGTTTAATAGAAAGCGCGGGTGTCTCTAACCGGGTTGATTTAAGGCCAGTCTTAATTTCCCAGAGGCGGCCCTAAGTCTATTCAAGGCTTCTGGTAACTCTATTTTACCACGGGCCATTAGCACCGCGGGCTTGACCTGATAAGCGGTTTGCTCCAACAGGGCGCTGGCCTCATCGGTATTTACCTGCCCTAGCGCTGCTACGATGCGTCTGGCTCTGGCTTTTAGCTTTAGGTTGGTGGGCTGTACGTCTACCATCAGGTTCTGGAAGGTTTTCCCGGTCTGGATCATGGCCCCGGTGGTCAGCATGTTCAGTACCAGTTTTTGGGCGGTGCCTGCTTTCATGCGGGTTGATCCGGCTACCGCTTCTGGCCCTACTTCTACCACAATGGGCTGACGCACCGCTTCAGCCAGTTTGGATGCCGGGTCGCAAGTCAGTCCGGCGGTAAAGCATCCCAGCGCTTCAGCGGCCCGCATGGCGGCCACCACATAGGGGGCCTGCCCACTGGCGGAAATACCGACAGCCACATCGCCCGCTTTTAAACCGGCCTTTTCCACATCAGCCTGCCCTTGTTCGCAAGAGTCTTCAGCGCCCTCTACGGCGTTTCTCAAGGCCACATCGCCTCCGGCAATGATGCCTTGTACTAAGTCGGGTGCTGCGCCATAGGTGGGTGGGCATTCGGAGGCGTCCAGCACTCCCAGCCTGCCACTGGTGCCTGCCCCAAAGTAAAACAGCCGCCCTCCGCTTTCAAACGCTTGCCGAATGGCATCCACCACCACCGTAATTTGAGGAATAGCTTTTTCCACCGCCAGGGCCACCAACTGATCTTCGGCGTTAATTTTGCGAAGCACCTGCTCGGTGGAAAGCAGGTCAATATCAGTGGTGCGGGGATTCACCTGTTCCGTGGGAATCATGGAATGCAGGGCGCTATTAAAGTCCTGATTGGCCATGGTGGGGTCTGGCATACGGCTTCCTTTTTTGGTGAGGGCACAGCGAACGGGGGTGGGGGTTGACGGGCTTGAAAATCACTGGCAAGCTGGGCGCAACCGTGTTTAACTTAAGTTTAATGCATTTTACCCTTTTCTGTTACGGGTTTTGTTACAGGGAATTGTTCGGTTGAGCGCAACACACCCTTCTTTTCAGCCTAAAGTTTTAGCGGTGATTCCGGCCCGTTACGCCTCTACGCGTTTTCCGGGCAAGCCGCTGGTGGATATTCACGGAAAACCCATGCTTCAGCACGTGTGGGAGCGTGTTCAGCAAGTGGCGGAAATCCAGAAGGCCATGATTGCCACCGATGATGATCGGATTACGCAAGCAGCCCAAGACTTTGGGGCGGAAGTGGCCTTGACCTCACCCGCCCATGCCTCTGGCACCGATCGGGTGTGGGAGGTGGCCCAGCGGTTTCCAGCGTTTGAGTGGGTGTTGAACGTGCAAGGCGATGAGCCCTTTATTAACCCGGCGCATTTGCGGCATGTGATTGAGGGTATTTCCCAATTCCCGCAAGCCTCTATCATTACGTTGGTTACCCCTTTGCTGGATGTTGAAAGCTGGCGGGACCCCAATTTGGTCAAAGCGGTTTTAACCGCTGAGGGCAAAGCCCTGTATTTTTCACGTTCTCCGGTGCCGTATCACCGGGATCAGCCAGAGGTCCCGCAAAGCGTTTACCGGCACATTGGTATTTACCTCTATCGACGTACCGCTTTGGAGAAATTTACCCAGTTACCGGCTTCTCCGCTGGAAACCCTTGAAAAGCTGGAACAGTTGCGGGCTTTGGAAGCCAATATGCCCCTTTATGCGGTTATCGTCAATCAAGCGCCCATTGGTGTGGATACACCGGCTGATCTCATTCGAATTCTGGATTCTGTGGAATAATGGCTTCCTGAATTTGAAAATATAAATGTATAATAAGGCTTACTTTTAGCAATGGCAGTGTTATTCAGTTAAAGTCGTTTAAAGCTCGCTGGAATTGGGCATAATGTAGTAATCACCGGTTGGGTGCGCTATGAGCCTTGAGTGAAGTGAGCCAGTTGAGCGTGAACATGGACTATTCAAATGCGTTTTAGAAAGAATTTTTTGTCGTCTCTTATTTCAATTGGGCTGGTTTTGGGCGTATGGGTTATGGGGGGATGCGCAGGGGTTGCCTTGGCCACTGTGCCTGAAGAACCGGATTTTGAACTGGATGCGGCGTCCCTGTCCCCCACCGGTGGTTCCGAGACGTTGCAAATTAGTGAAGCCACCATCTCATCCCCTTTTATGGCGGCTGAAAACACGGAACTGCTTCGGCAGAAAGTGTTGATGGTTACCAGCTACGTTCAAACTTATAACAGTAAACTGCCTAGCACGGAAATTGGCAGTATTGCCGATGCCATTGTGCGTTACAGCGATCGCTACGGGGTGGATTATCGTTTGTTAACCAGCCTGATCGCCATCGAATCGGCTTTTCGCCGGGACGCGGTTTCCTCTTCGGGGGCCATTGGCATGGGGCAGCTAAAGCCCACCACCGCCAAATGGCTGGGCGTGGCCAATCCTTACGATCCGGTGGATAATATCGCCGGAACGGCCCGTTTTTTGGGATGGCTGGTGCGTAAGTATAACGGCAATCTGGAGTATGCCTTGTCCGCCTACTACCAAGGCCCCGGCTATGTGGATCGCAATGGGGTAAGCTCGGTTTGTGTGCCTTATTTGCAGAAGGTCAACAAGGCTTTAGGCACTTTGTTGTAAGCGGTTGTAATCGCCTCTAATTGTAAATAGTTTTTAACAATGACTTGTGGTTTTGACACCCTTTGTCTTTGAGTTGGTTTTCTCTTTCAGAAGGTGAATTCTAATGAAAAGGCAATAGCAATGCGGATTTCAAATCCCGGTGGCCATTCAAATCTTCAATTCGGTAGCGGTGGCGCTTTTGTGGCCAACGGCTTAGCCTCCGGGATTCAAAGAATCATTCGGGGGCAACCCACGCCCGCTACCGCCAAAGCCATTGAATTAAGTTTTCGGCCCCTGTTGCCACTGATTTTAGCCGGTTCTGGCCTGCTGTATAATCAGGGTCGGGAAAAGATGAAAGGGCCGGGAGAAGAAAACAACGCCTGGCTTCGGGTGCTGGGAGAATCCAGCGTGGCTTATCTGGTATTGGCTAATACTTCTGGACTTTACCCTTTGTTTGGCATTGCCTTGGCCGCTTATCGGGCTGGCAAGGAGCAAAATGGCCTAGGGCAGGTCAAAGCGCTGGTGAACACAGCAGTTACGCTTTCCATGGGCTACGCTGGCGTGAATCTGTTCAAGATGATGGCCAAGGTGGATGGCCGGATTGACGACGAGATGTTGCTTAAGGCGATGAGTGCCAAAGACAAACCTACCAAGGATCAGGAACTGATTCAAAGCTGGCTGAAAAAGCTGTCGGCGCATGATGATGAGAATGTGCGTGGTCTGGGTAATTCCCTGAAAGCGTTAGGGGGAGAATTACAAAAAAACGCCAATAACCTCAATTCAGCCAAGCAAGGCAAAACGGATGCCGTAATGGAAGCGTCGCAAGCCATTACGGCGCGTCTGAAAAACCTGAAGTCGGAAGTGTTCGAGCGGTTTACTCAAATCGAAAAACCGGCGCTCCAAGTGTTGGAGGGTGATGCCAACCGGCGAATCGCCAAAAACCTGATGAGTAACATTCGTTATTCGCAAAGTGGGTTTGTGAAAGGCTTGCGAATGATTAACCCTGCGTTGGGCTATATTATTGCGGGCTTAATGGCTGGCACACCCTTGGCGGGCCTGATTAACCGCTCTATTGAAAGCCGTTACCCCGGTTTGCAAGATAAAAAACTCAACAAATCAATTCTGCCATCCGAAAATCGGATTTGGGGTGGACAAACGGGCTATAACTGGGAAAAGGCCATTAAAGACCCCAACGCCGAAATTAATGTTGGCCCCACCATGGTGAAAACCAAAAACAATGAACCTGCTATATGGTGGCCCGGTATGAATAATAACCAGCCTATTCAATAAGCACTGGCCTTTAAAATTAAATCAAATTTATTTTACTAAAAAGCGACGGGTTTTTGAGGCCCGTCGCTTTTTGAATTGTTGGATAGAAAACTAGGGTCTAGTAGTCATCCATTCCTGGCATACCAGCTGGCATGGAGGAGCCTTTTTTATCCGGCAGATCCACGATCAGCGCTTCGGTGGTTAACAACAAACCGGCAATGCTGGCTGCGTTTTCCAAAGCGGAACGTTCTACCTTCAAGGGGTCCACGATACCGGCGGCGAACATATCGACATACACACCGTTCAGGGCGTCAAAGCCGACGTTGTCCTTTTCTTCCTTGACCTTTTCAACCACAACCTGGCCACGGGCGCCAGCGTTGTCGGCGATTTGGCGGCAAGGCGCTTCCAGAGCGCGAATGAGAATTTCAGCTCCGGTGCGCTCTTCGGCTTTCAGGGTTTCGGCGTATTTTTGCAGGGCTACGGTCGCTTTCAATAAAGCGGTACCGCCACCAGGCACAATACCTTCTTCAATCGCGGCGCGGGTCGCGTTCAAGGCATCTTCCAGACGCAGTTTTTTGTCTTTCAGCTCGGTTTCAGTGGCGGCGCCAACTTCGATAACCGCAACGCCACCGGCCAATTTAGCCAGACGCTCTTGCAGTTTCTCTCTGTCGTATTCGCTGTCACTTTCTTCCACTTGACGCTTAATCAGCTTCACGCGGGCTTCCACAGCGGTTTTGGTATGCTCGTCTACCACAATGGTGGTGGCTTCACGAGTAACCGTTACGCGGCGGGCTTTACCCATCTGCTCAATGGTCAGGTTTTCCAGTTTCATACCCAAATCTTCGGTGAACATCTGGCCACCGCTCAAAATGGCGATGTCTTCCAGCATGGCTTTGCGACGGTCGCCGAAGCCAGGGGCTTTAACAGCCACGGCGCGGATGACTTTACGCATACTGTTTACTACTAAAGTGGCCAAGGCTTCGCCTTCAACGTCTTCGGCAATAATCAGCAAACCACGACCTTCACGGGCCACTTTTTCCAAAATGGGTACCAGGTCGCTTACCAGATTGATTTTTTTGTTGACGCACAACACGAAGCAATCTTCCAGAATGGCTTCCATGCGCTCGGAATCGGTAATGAAGTAAGGGGAGATGAAGCCTTTGTCAAACTGCATCCCTTCCACTACTTTCAACTGGGTGCCGATGGACTTGGATTCCTCAACGGTAATCACGCCTTCGTTGCCCACTTTGTCCATGGCATCAGCAATCAGGTTGCCTACCACGTCATCGTTTCCGGCGGAGATAGAAGCGACCTGAGCGATTGACTCACGGTTCTCAATCTTGCGGGCCTGTCTGCGTAAATCTTCTACAATCACGCCAACGGATTTGTCGATGCCACGCTTCAGGGCGAGCGGGTTAGCACCGGCAACCACGTTTTTCAAGCCTTCGTGTACGATGGCTTGGGCCAAAACAGCGGCGGTGGTGGTGCCGTCACCGGCAACATCGTTGGTTCTGGAAGCGACTTCCCGAATCAGTTGAGCGCCTGCGTTTTGCTGGCGATCTTCCAGTTCCACTTCCTTGGCGATGGTGACACCATCGTTCACGATTTGTGGGGAACCGAATTTCTTTTCCAGAACCACGTTGCGACCCTTGGGTCCCAAGGTTACTTTTACGGCATCCGCTACGGCATCAATGCCACTTTCAAGAGCCCGACGGGCTTCTTCGTCAAATACAATGCGCTTGGCCATTGTGTATTACCTCTATTTTAATAATAACTGTACTCAAAATTGGCGTCGGGCAATTAGCCTTCGATAATGCCAAGAATGTCTTTTTCAGACATGATTTTGACTTCTTTGTTCTCGAGTTTGACATCGGTGCCGCTGTATTTAGCGAACAACACCACGTTGCCAACCTGAACTTGCATTTCATCACGCTTGCCACTGTCATTTAGCTTGCCAGGGCCAACTGCCAGAATTTTGCCTTTTTGGGGCTTTTCACGAGCGGTTTCTGGTAAATAAATACCGCCGGAACTTTGTTCGGTTTCTTCCAGTACTTCCAGAACGACACGGTCGCCCAAGGGTTTAATGGCGATTTTGGTTTCAGTTGTAGGCATAAGAACCTCCACGATTTAAACAGGTATTACTGCTACGAAATAGTAGTTTTCCAGTGACTCTATAGTAGGGAAGAGGATAAGCCCTGTCTATGCGGTTAAGGAAAAATTAATAATTCCAGCGCCCCCAATTATTCACTCTGCAAGCCCCCTTGAGAGTTCCATTGTTTGGATGAGCCGGAAGGCTCGCTAAAAAAGCTATGATCCAAAATATCGCTATAGATCGATCCCGATTCTATGCTTTCGAGGGATGGGAAAGCGTCATCTCGCGGTTTTAAGGAAGTAAAATGAGAACGCCTTTGGATAACAGCATTCAAATCGTCAATAGTCCTCACAACAAAGGGGCGGCTGCCCTGCTGCTGTTGTGCGTATTATTGCTGAGTGCCTGTGAAGCGCCTTCGGGTGCGCCGGGGGGGCGCCCGGGTCGTTCCGCGCCTGCTGGCCCCGGTGCGGCGGCACTGTCTAAAATGCCGGGTTCCGTTCGAGGAGGCATGACTTCCAAACCTCCTGGCCTTCAAACGGTTTCAAAGGAAGCAGGCGATGCCGCAAAGTTAAATCCATTTAACGTACCAGCCCCCGAAAAGCCAAGCGAGGTTAAAAACCAGCCGGATTTAAACCCTTTAGGCCCCATGGCCAAGGTAGAGCAAGCCGGGAATACGGTTGAGCTGGCTTCGGTCATTATTGCGGTGAAGGCAAACCCCTTTTTGGACTGGCTGCCCAAACCCTTAGTGCCGGTTGAAATGGTTGAATCATCAAACAGCACGCCTGTGGCTGCCTCTGCGCCACTCGATCCTTTTTCTGCGGTCACTTTGCTGGGGGTTATTTATAACGCCAAATTAAAAATGGGCCTGGTGTCTGTGGATGGCAACCAGACCCAGTTTGTTCAACAAGGCAGTGTTTTGAATTTGTCTACGGGGCCTGCCGAAGTGCTGGCGGTAAGAGCCAATGGCCTGGATCTTCGCCTACGGGATGACCGCGCTCAAAAGCGAACTTTTACCTTGCCGGATATTGTGGGCTACAGCGCCAATGGAGCCAAGGCAGAATCAGACAGTGGTAGTGCTGTGGAGGCTGCTACGCGATCCGCCGGTTCTGGCGGCGGTAACCCTGCGCCGTCATCGGATGGACTCAATTTACCCGCGTTGGGTCAACTTAAAAAAATAATGGACTCCTCGCCGATTGCTCAAAAAGGTTCGCCATCAGGTGTTCCTGTCAATTTGCAAGAACTTTGAAGGGGAAATCATGATGTTCAGGAATTGCCCAAATAATTTTCCAGATAACTTCCTGAAAACAGGAGGGGCATCCTTGCGACGGACGTTTGCCTTTTTACTGGCCTCTAGCCTGTTATTGCCTGGTCTGCAATTTGTGGCCGTCGCTCAATCGCTGGATTTGGTAAAAACCAGACCTGTTCAGGGGCAGGTTTCTATTTCTCGCGATGTGGCCATTTCTCCTTCGGTGGACAAGGTGAGCCTGAACTTTCGAGACGCCAATATTCGGGATTTGCTCAACATGTTGGCGCAGCAAGGTAAATTTAACCTCATTCTGGATGAGTCGGTGGAAGGAACGCTGACCATTGATATTAAAGATATTCCAATTAATAAAGCCCTGGAATATATTTTTACGGTGGGCGAACTTAGCTATACAAAAGACGGCAATACGGTAATCGTGGCCGCTCAGGAAACTGCCGATAAACGGAATATGACCGCCAAAACGTTCAAAGCCATTCCGGTTCAGTATCGCAGTGCTGTTAATGTGGCGTTTCAGTTAAATAACACCATTTTAAAAGTGCAGCGCCCTGGCGGGAGCACGTCCGCTTTGGTGTCTTTTGATCAGGATAGTAATTCATTATTGGTGCTGGGTACGGACGCGGATATTCGCTTGATTGGTGACGCTTTACGGGAGCTGGATACGCCTCGTAACCGCAAGGTTTATCACGTAAAGCATGCCACGCCCAGTTATATTGCTCAGGTGCTGGCCGCCAATTTTTTCATTAGTAATGATGGAATGGGTGGTGGTGGTGCCGGTGGTGCTGGCGGCGGGATGGCCGGTGGCGCTGGTGGTGGAATGGCTGGCGGCGCTGGTGGCGGAATGGCCGGTGGCGCTGGTGGT
>NZ_JBGSRV010000014.1:0-3464 GCF_041737375.1 Vampirovibrio sp. | reverse complement strand
CCGTGATTGATGATGTTTTGTCAGAACTCGCTGGATTTTGGAGCGATATAACCATAGAAGAAGTGCAGCACCTGTATGACCAACTCAAAAACGCCCAATACGATCCGAATGACCTGACGACGTAAATGAGAAACAAAAAGCCGGTAGGACTACCGGCTTTTTGTTGTCTGATACCTTTAACGTCCAAAAACCGGAGATACATCGGTTTCCTCCTGAATCAAATTATGGAAAAATTGGAAAAACGCTGGGATACCTTTGTGTTGAATCGTGGAGGACAATCATTATGACTGAATCTACTGCTTCTACTTCTGAGATTCAAGCGATGCTGCAATCCTTTATTACAACTGGATGGCTGGAAACAGAGAATCATTATCGTATTCCTCAAGACTATCGAGGTGAACCTTTGGCTCTGGTGACTCGTCAGGATGTGCTTCGTATCCTGCAACGCTTCCTGACGGGGGAGTGGGATAACCAAGGCATTGGTAGTTGGGGCGGGGCGTTGTTTGCCTCTTATGGTGATTACATCACTTATGAAGCGGGTTACGGCACCGTGATTGATGACGTGCTTGGCAGACTGGCCAGCTTTTGGACCAGTTTAACTGCCGAAGATGTGCAGCAATACATTAGGATACTCCAACAGGCACAATATGATCCGAATGACCTGACGACGTAAACGAGAAACAAAAAGCCGGTAGCACTACCGGCTTTTTTCGTAAAAGTAAGGAGAAGAGATTTCTCAATGCGTTGACCCAGCATGACCAAGATTACTTTAATAATCGGGATAAGCGAATGACACCGATTGAGGCGACTCAATATCTGGAACGGACTCGTAAGACCTTGTCCCAGTGGCGATATAACAAGAAAGGCCCAGCGTTATCAGGGTCGAGGAACGGATTTGCTACGATCAACGGGTCTTGGATGAGTGGCTTCAGAGCAGGACTCAGGTTGTTTGGCACTGATTGGATGAAAATGGACATTTCTGGTCGTAATTGGTCAGGAATATAAAAATGAGTCCCATGAACACCCTTAGCCTTGAGATTACGCCCGAAATGCTCCAACTGATTGCTGAGTTGGAAGAATTTAAGGGTGCTTGGCGAGCGCTCAAAAATATTGCTCCTGAGCAACTAGCCGCCCTGAGAAAAGTTGCCACCATAGAGAGTGTGGGATCATCAACCCGGATTGAAGGCGTCAAGCTGACGGATAGAGAAGTAAAAGCCCTGCTCTCCAACTTGGATACCACGTCCTTCCGTTCCAGGGACGAAGAGGAGGTGGCTGGGTATGCAGCCTTGATGGAACAAGTCTTTGAGTCTTGGGAGTCTATTCCGCTAACGGAAAACTTCATCAAGCAGCTTCATACGATGCTTTTGCAATACAGTTCTAAGGATGAGCGACATCGTGGGGAATATAAAAGTCTGTCCAATAGCGTGGAAGCCTTTAGCCCTTCTGGAGAGAGCCTTAGAATCGTCTTTCAAACGGCTTCCCCTTTTGACACTCCTTCCAAAATGACTGAACTGGTTTTGTGGACCAGGGAGTCGTTGGAAGACAAGAGTCTTCATGCCTTGCTTGTGATTGCTATCTTTAAGGTGGTTTTTCTTGCTATTCACCCTTTTCAGGACGGTAACGGCAGGTTATCCAGGGTTCTCACGACCCTACTCTTGTTAAGGGCAGGTTACGCTTATGTACCCTACAGTTCTCTGGAAAGCCTCATCGAAGAGAGCAAAGATAGTTACTATTTAGCCTTAAGGCGGACTCAGGGCACACTGGATTCGGTGGCACCTGATTGGCAGCCCTAGATTCTCTTTTTCTTGAGAGCCATGCAGAAACAAATGAAGCGGTTAGAGACGAAAATGGGACGAGAAAGGCTCTTAACAAGTTCTATCCCAGCCCTGTCTGCACAGATCCTTGAACTTGCCAGAGAACGAGGTCGCATCAAGACACAGGATATTGAAACTGTGACTGGCGAAAGCCGAAGCACTATCAAGGCTCGACTCAATGATTTGGTGAAGAGTGGGCAACTTGTTCGCCACGGCCAAGGACGCTCAACTTGGTATAGCCTAGTCTAGAGTTTTTGTAATCCATTTATTACAATTCATACAGCCCATTGTAACTTTTAGAGCCGCAAAAAGGGGTAGTATTAATGTTGGAAGCACATAATAGAGATCTTGTTGCCACTAACATCTCTATTATTGAGGCAAATCTCGAACTACTCGAAGTTGAGCAGTATATACCTAGTGAATTCGGGACAAAAAGTTTTATAGATCTCCTTGATAAGGATCAAGATGGTCATTGGGTCATAATTGAAATAAAAAAAACAAATGCGGCTGCCCGTTCAAGCGTACTGAGCTTTAAATTTCCTAGCGTTTCCTCTTTCTTGATTGCTATAATTCGAGGATGCGCTACCCCAAGCCGTTTAGCCAACTGCGTAGTGGTCATTCCCAGAGCATCACGAATTGCCCGAATCCAACCTTTAGGTGGTCGTTTCATGCTATCAATGGCGATCTTACTTAAGCGGGCATTTAAATGGCGTCTAGCGGTTTCGTGATCAAAGACCATTTTTTAACCCTTGTATTACAAATGCTGTATCAAATTTTAATCTATATAATACCATGCAAGATGCAATATGTAATAGAAGTATTACAAAAACTCACCCAATGAACTGAGAATTATAGGAAATAATGAGCTATAAAGGTTTATGTCCATAAATCTGGCCGATTACGTCCAATTAAAGCCAAAAGACCTGAGTCCTGCTCTGCAGCCACTCGTCCAAAACCCGTTTATCATAGTAAATCCGTTCCCCAACCTTGATAAACGCTGGGCCTTTCTTATTGTATCGTCACTGGGATAAGGTCTTTTCAGATATTGCGCCGTCTCAATCGGTGTCATTGGGTTATCCCGATTGGTAAAATAGTCTTGGTCATGCTGGGTTAACATGTGAGGAACCCCTTATATGTCTACTACATAGGGCTATCGTATGTGCTCAGAAGCGCTTTTACAGTGAATTTCACCCTCTTTTCAATGGTATGTAAACTCACTTTGTCAACTTGACAGGACTTGCTTCCCTTGCGGCGCCAGTGTTTCAAAAAATCGTAAATTTCCTTCGCTATGGTTTTAAACAGTCGTTGTCTATATTGGGGAAATAGCACTTCTTCATAAGATACTGTGGCAGAAAGACCTTTGCATAAGAGGCTTAATCAGCCTGTGTCTTTGAATCCAAGCGTAAGGATTGAATATGTCATCGCCAGTTTTAAAAGGGCAAGTTGTCTACGAGGATCATGGTGGCAAGGGCATTTGGGGTAAACTCGGTTCCATTCTGAGCGGGGCAGGTTGACAGGCGCCCGAAATTTAGAGCCAGTTGAAACTAGAGATTTTCCCGTATTACCATGTCGTCAAGGAGAATCTCGAAATGAAAGCCAGTCGATTTACAGAGGAACAAATTGTCCGAGCCTTAAGAGAAGTGGAAACTG
>NZ_JBGSRV010000013.1:0-20913 GCF_041737375.1 Vampirovibrio sp. | reverse complement strand
ACTAAGCCTCTGCCAGGCTTCAGCAGGTAAGTTTTCCCGGAGTTTGGCAGCTCGCCAGAATTCAAAACCAATGGTCACAGTTTCCTGAGAAGAGACACCCAAAACATACGGAATTTGAGCCTTTTCCAACCAATTTCGCAGTTTGCTGTTGTTGCCATATACAGCATCTCCAGTGACCCAACTCACGGGTAAATCCTGCCCCAAAGCGTGCTCAATCATCTCCAGGGCTAGTTGCAGGACAACCGATTCATCTGTCACCTACTCCTCAATACCCACAATAGTCCCACCAGTTTATATCAACTTAACTCACGGCTGTAGTACTAAGTCGTTCAGACTTTGAACGAGTCCGTAATTCAACCTTTTTAAAACTCATAATGAAGACACAGCCATTGAGCATAGGGTTCCTTCATTATGAGAACAACTGTTTTGAGCAAGCAAATGTCAGCCCTTCCCCCTTACCTGGGTGGAAAGCGCCGCTTAATCCCCTGGATTTTCAAGACGCTGGAAAAAGCAGCGCCTCGGAATAATTGGCAAAACCTCACCTTCCTGGATGCCTTTACTGGCGGTGGCTCAGTCAGTTTGTATGCCAAAGCCCAAGGCTTTAAACAAATCTACAGTAATGACTGGTCAGATCGCTCTCAACTCATTATTCAAGGACTACTTGTAAACCAGAGTACGACCTTCAGCAAAGAAGAGATGCTGATTTTAACCGCTCCTTTAACGCCAGAGGCATGCCCAGGGTTTGTCCAAGCCCATTTTAGCCCCAGTGTCTTTGCGGCTCGCCATGCAGATGCACTGGATCGGATGCTTACTGGTATCGCAGGGTTTCAAAGCCCCTCCAAACAGGCCTTGGGGAAGCTCTTGGTCTGGCACTTGATTCAAGACTTTGTCTGTATGGCTACATCTATTGGCACCAGTAACCGCCCGTATGCGGAAACCTTGGATGGCCTGAGGCATTGGCAGGTCTTGAATCCCAAACGTTTTTTGGATGGGAGCTTTCCCAATTTACTCAAACCCACTTGGCATTCCATCGATAAACGGCGGCAAGCCATTAATAAAGGAGTTTTTACGGGTAGCCCTGTGCAAGGGTTTCAAATGGAGGCCATTGCTTTTGTGAGCCAAGTGCAAGGGGATATTTTATACGCAGACCCACCCTATCCGGGTTGTGTCAGTTACGAAGCCAGCAACCGAACGCTTGACAGCATTCTGACCTGTAGTTTAGCAGAATCCAAACTGATTACCTCCCCGTTTACCCAAGATGCCTCGGCCTTAGATCTGCTTTTTGAGCAGGCTCGCCATATTCCCATTTGGATATTGTTCTATGGGAATCATCAACTGTCCCTGGATGAACTCGTAAAGCAGGTTAAACGCCATTGCCCCAACCGCCAGATTCAGGCAGAAGCTCGCGCTTATAAACACTTATCCCATGTCTCTAAAAACCAAGACAACCAAGAATTCCTCGTAATGGGGCCCACAGTTAGGAAAGGAATATTCCCATGACACAAATTGCACTGCAATTACTGGATAACGATCCCAGAAACAGCAATGTTTGCTCAAATGACATGCTGGAAAAACTACAGAGAAACATTGAGCGAACTGGTTTTTACCCGTCCTTAATTGTCAGACCCCATGATAATGATCCTGAGCGGTTCATCATCATTGACGGGCATCACCGAAAACTAGTTTTAGAGAAACTGGGCAAGACCAAAGCGGATTGTGTTATTTGGTCCATTACAGACCAAGAGGCTCAAATTGCGCTGGCCACACTGAATACCCTACGTGGCACAGAGAATCTAAAAAAACGGGCTGAACTGGTCCAATCCTTGAGTCAGATCCTACCCATTAACGAACTGGCCAAACTGCTACCAGAGGCTGAAGCCGATATTCAGGATTTGCTAGCTTTGCTGGATCACGATGTGGCAGCATTAGAGCAATCCATGCAAGCACAACTGGCTGAAGAGAAGGTTTCTTTACCTGTTCCTTTTACCTTCCTGGTTGCTGCCAGTGATGTATCCGATGTTGAGCGAGCTTTGAAGCAGTTCCAGCCAGAAAAAGCAGATCGAGGGCTGTCTCTGGTGGCACTTTGTCACTTTGCGCTCAAGCAACTAGAGGCTCACCATGTCGAAAGCAAGGCCCAATAAAGCAAAGCCGCTCAAGCGTGCCTCGTCAGATGAGCGGCAAGATCGCTCTCGCGATATTGACGCGCTGCTAGACAAGGGGCATAAGCCTGCGGATATTGCCCGAGCCATGGAGAAACGATATGGCATTAGCAAACGGCAAGCGGAACGCGATATTCAGCAAGTCAAAGCCCAGCGTAGTCAGTATCTAGCCTTGAATACCTCCGACAGTTTGCGCAGCGAGCACTACAGCAAATTGGCCCATATTTACCAGTATGCCCTTCAAAAGGAAGACTTTTCTACCGCCTTAAAGGTCTTGGCTTTTCAAGACCAATTAATCGATAAACTGACTAACCCAGGAGCAAAAGAAAATGCAGCCGTATCCTCTTCTTCCGCAATTTCAACCTCAGACCTGGCAGACCTCATGGCAGCGCTTGAAAGCGGCGGACAAGCTGGATAATCCAGCGGCGCTCCATTGGTTGGCGTACCAACGGGGCTATTGGGATATGGGCTTTTTTGCCTCCTACTTCTTTGCGCATCATTGCCGGTTTGCCTTTTCCAGCATGCATTTAGATTTTTGTGCCCTGGAAACCGATCCGGCCCAGCGCGGTCGTCGAGAAGTGGTGGCGGCGCCTCGGGGCAATGCCAAGACCACTTTCAAGCTTCTGATTAAAGCCATTCATGCCATTGTGTATGGCTATGAATCCTTTATTTTGGTCTTGGCTCATTCCGCCCCAGAAGCCGAAGAGAAAGTGCGCTCCATTTTAGAGGAGTTGGAAAACAACCAGCGGCTCATTCAGATTTATGGCTCCCTAGCGCCAGAGCGAGGGAAAAGCAAAGGCGTGGCTCGTTGGGGCAAGAAAAAGTTTGTCAGTCAAAATGGGGTGATGGTGATGGCCAAATCCCGAGGCCAACAGATCCGAGGGCTCAAACATGGGGCCAATCGCCCCAGTCTCATTATTTGTGATGATGTAGAATCCCCGGATGGGGTGTTGTCACCCGAGCAGCGGTTAAAAACGCGCGACTGGTTTTATAAAGACCTTCTTAAATGCGGTCAAATAGACGGGTCTACCAATATCACCATGATTGGGACCTGCTTGCATCAGGAATCATTGCTGTCAGAATTGCTTCGATCTTCAGGCTTTCAAGCCAGCCGGTATCAATCGATTATTTCATACGCCACTCGCCAGGATCTGTGGGAAGCATGGAAACAGGTTTATACAAATCTAGCCAACCCCAAGCGCCACCAGGAAGCTTATGCCTATTACCAGGGCAATCAAGCGGCCATGTTAGAAGGGACTCAAGTGCTGTGGCCCGAAGGGGAATCGTATGAATATTTGATGCGCCTCAAAGTAGATGAAGGCATTGCCAGCTTTCAATCAGAGAAACAGAACGATCCCTTTGATCCGGAACGCCAATTGTTTGATATGAGCCAGATTCGTCGGTTTCGGGTGGTATATCAAGAGGGGCAATGGCATGCGCTGGAATGGCTGGATGGGTCGGGTAAAAGTGTTAACCGAGCTTTCATTACTGATATTGTGGCGTTTCATGATCCGGCATTGGGCAAAAAAGCCGGACAAGTGAGTGAACCGGATTTTGCCGCTATTGTGGTGGTGGCCAAAGATCAAGATGGGTACCTTTATTGTTTGGAAGCCTATCTGGAAAAGGATGTACCGTCTAAACAGATTCAACGCGCCTTTAGGATGTATGATACCTGGCAATTCAAAAAACTGTACTTGGAAGAGAACAATTTTCAGGAGTTATTAAAGGATCATTACGGCGAAGTCAATAACAAAAGGCCTGAAAGTCGCCTGCACGTCCGTGGCATAAAACAGCACGAGAATAAGTACAAGCGGATTTCAACATTAGAGCCTGAGATCAGCAATGGCTATTTGCTCTTTTCGGAAAATATCAACCCCAGGCTTCTTGAGCAACTCACCTTATTTCCGACCAGCTATGATGACGGACCAGATGCTTTACAAGGGGCCGTGGAGAAACTCAAAAACCGACATGATCCAATTCGTAATGCGCCCTTCACCGGGCAGCCCTGGATTCCACCCTGGTTTAACAATCCTTATTCATATGGATACTGAAGTTTGCTAGACCCAGCCCCTTTGCCTTTGCGCTGCATGCTTTTAGGTAGATTGATTTCTGGAAGAGCGCCTGTTTGTTGCAACCAGATCAGGAGCATGCGAAAAACGCGTATGGTTTTTTGCGTGGTTTGTTTAGCGCGTGGGGAGCCATTGGGCAGCATTAACAGTTCCTCTGATTTCAAAAAGCGGCCCATCAAGGGCAGGGTAATCGTATGGATCTGGCGAGCCTCCCCAAAGAAGGCTTGAATTTGGGCCAAGTCCCGGTGATAGGTATAAATTGTACGTTGGTGTTTACCTTGCTGCTCCAGCATTTCCAGATAGTGTTGAGCGGCTTCAGCGAGGGTTAGGGATTCGGGCATGGGGGTTCTCCAGTGAATAACACTGACATCTACGCTGATAGGATTCCCAGAGTCAATTAATCCGACTGAATGTGTCTGATGTGCCCGTATAGACTGCTTAGAAGGTAAGAGTGGGTCTAATGGGACACAATTTAATATTTCCACTGGATAAAAAGCGCCATTGGAGTGACGAATGGCTGTGTTATTCAAACACGGGAGATTTTTTCAATGACCCATTCCGAAAAACAGATTCCCTATTGGGAAGCGGCCATGCGGTGCGGCTTGATTGGCGGTCGACCTTTTAGTGAACCCTGCGTGAAAACGTATGTTTACTACATGACCTGGTTTCTAAAACAATACCCAGAACTGAGTCTGGCGCATGTCAAAGACGTCTTATTGACTGTGCCGGTAGAGCATTTTGCCAAACGACTGAAACTATATGAAGCCATTCGCTGCTTTGCCCGCTATCTGATTGAACAAGATGAATTTGATTCGGTTTTCTTGGAGAAAATCCGCCGGTTTAAACCCAAACGTCACAAACCGCCCAAGAAGATTACGGTGGACACCGCTAACATTGAAAAACTGTTGAGCGTCTGTGATACGCCTTTAGATACCATGATTGTGGAGCTGTTAAGCCAGACTGGGCTGCGCGTTACAGAGGCGTGTCAGTTAACACTGGCCGATGTGGATTTGGAGAAAGGCTGCTTGACCGTAAGGCTGGCCAAGTGGGGTAAGACCCGGCGAGTAGGGTTAACACAGCGTATTCAGTTGGCATTAGTGCATTATCTAACTCAGCGTCCGAAAAGTGTGTCTCAACAGTTACTGGTGACTGCGGCAGGCCGTCCAGTAGAACGCTTTGGTGTACGAACCCGGTTGGAGAAACTGGGCAGGCGGGTCGGTGTGCCGGTGACCCCTCATGCGTTACGTCGGGCCTTTGTCACGCTGAATGTGAATAAAGGCCGTCCGTTGGTAATGCTCCAGATTGCCTGTGGCCATTCTGATATCGCCACCACGCGCTCTTATTGCTTGACCACTGAGGATGAAGCCATTCAGGCCATGCAGGGTTGGGAGTAACTCAGCAATGGTGTTGAACTAACCTTCCATCCAGGCAAGCCTGGGCGAATTCATAGCACAAAGAGGTTTAATTTCGCCATACATTGAAGATGGATTGCCGTTTACACCTATTTACATATACTTGGCTCTGATACCGAGACAAAAAGATGACATTCTAACCCATTGTTGCGGCATCCGCAGCGTATCTACCGGTAAGACGGATACTGAGGTGCTAGGGCAAATCGGGCAAAATCGGTAAAGAACATATGAAATCGTCTTTCTAAGTATTGCCTTTTACGGTATTTTATTTTGTGAGGTTGAGCCTCCGAGAAGTACACACCCAAAAAGAGGGTCTTTTATGGAAGATCGCTGGTTATCCATAAGTGAAATATGTGAGTATCTCGGCATAAGCAACGACACAGTATATAAGTGGATCGATAAGCATGCGATGCCTGCTCATCGTATGGGGAGGCTCTGGAAATTTAAGAAGGCAGAAGTGGATGAATGGGTGATGGCCGGTGGCGCAATCTGACGACTCGAAAAGAGACTTAACTAAAAATGAAAATTGATAGCTACAGTATGTCGTTTACAACGGGGAGCCTATTCCGCCAAGAGTCGGTTCAGGTTGCTGCACTGTTTCTTGAATACCAGGACTGGAATAAAGTCCGAGATAGAGTGCTTTCAGAAAACCTTTTGCAATTTCGCACCATGAATACCTTAAAGCGCGTATGCCGAGAAATATTTTCAAGACTGAAAACCTTGTCACCTGATGAATTAACTTTGTTAGTTCACAGCACTACCCAAGAAAAAGGACATCTTCTGTGGTTAGCCATTTGCCGTCGTTATAAGTTCATCGAAGACTTTGCCATTGAAATTCTCAGGGAAAGATATTTAACGCTCAAGAAGGAACTACCTTACGAAGAATTTGATGCTTTTTTCAGCAAAAAATCTGATTGGCATGAAAAATTAAACACAATCAAGCCTGCTACGAAGGCAAAGTTACGCCAGACTTTGTTTAAAATGCTTCGAGAAGCTGATTTGCTAACGGGAAATAACATAATCCAGGCTGCCATGCTAAGTCCTAAACTTTTAAGAGCGGTTCAGCAAGAAAACAAAGATTCTATTCTCATTTTCCCAACGATGGAGCCAAAGCTTGTGGGGGCAGGAATATGACGGTGGGAATAGAGAAGACGCCTTTGCAGGACAGGTTCAACCATCTGTTTTCAGTTATATCCGGGGAAAGATTTCTTCAGAAACAAGGACTTGGGAATGAAATCCCCTTTTTCATTTGCTGGTTTAAACCCGAAGAGGCTGTAGAGATGGAGCGGCTACAAAAGCAGCTTATAAAGCGTCTGGAGCAACATGGTGTCGGGATTCTGGACGTTAATCTCTATGACCTTGCCATCGAATTGCTGACAAAGCGAGGAGTGTGGGAGCAGGCCTTGGAGCAAGAACAAAGTTTTTCAAAAGATCAGCTCAAAGAGCTATTACAGGGAATACTTGACCCTGAAGCTCACTTAGTACCCGCAATCACGCATAAAATGAACGATATCCCATTTGATGTGATGTTCCTTTCTGGAATAGGAGAAGTATTTCCCTATATCCGCTCACATAATGTATTGAATAATCTTCAAAAAATTGCCAAAGAAAAGCCTACAGTCATGTTCTATCCCGGCTTTTTTCAGCATTCAATGGAATCTGGAGCCTCTCTCGATTTGTTTGGGAGACTCCATGAAGATAAATATTATCGCGCATTTGACATTTATCACTGCGAGGCTTGAATAAAGGGAACCGTATGATTTTAAAGAGTATTTTCCAAAAACAAGTTGACAGGCCAATAGAAGGCGTTATCAAAGCAGATGACGAGGCTAGCCTTCGTCTTGAAATTGAAGAATATGTGCTGACTAACGAAATCGAAAAACGCCTTGAGGCATTTTTGGACGCTTATAATAACTACGAAGGCGCAAATGGAGTTTGGATATCAGGCTTTTTTGGCTCTGGGAAGTCCCACCTTCTAAAGATGCTGGCGCTTATACTTGAAAACCGTCCAATGGATGGAACCACCACATTAGAGTTATTCCTAAAAAAATGTGACGATATTCCAGCTCTGAGGGGCTTGTTACTAAGAGCTACATCTATTCCATCCAAAAGCATTTTGTTTAATATTGACCAAAAAGCGGATATTATCAGCAAGACGCAAATTGACGCGCTATTGGCTGTTTTTGTCAAAGTGTTTGACGAAATGTGTGGATACTATGGAAAACAAGGTCATATCGCTCAATTTGAAAGAGATCTGGATAGTCGCAGCTTTTATGAAAGATTTAAAACCGAATATAAATCTATATCTGGCCGGGAATGGAATGTTGGTCGAGAGCAAGCCCTCTTGGAATCACAAAACATTGCCTCAGCTTATGCCAAAGCAACAGAGTCATCGGAATCCTTAGCAGCAGGAATACTGGACAAATATAGAAATCAATACAAGGTTTCAATTGAAGATTTTGCCGAGCAGGTAAAAGCATACATTGAGAAACAACCCTCGAACTTCCGTTTGAACTTCTTTGTAGATGAAGTGGGACAATATATCGCTGACAATATCAAGTTAATGACCAATTTACAGACCATTGCGGAAAGTCTTGCCACAAAATGCAGAGGTCGTGCCTGGGTAATCGTGACGGCGCAGGATGACATGAGTACAGTTGTTGGTGAGATGCCCGGGCAGCAAAGCAATGACTTTTCAAAAATCCAAGCACGTTTTGCCAGCAGAATGAAGCTAACAAGCGCTGATGTAGCAGAAGTTATTCAGAAAAGACTGCTCAAAAAAAATGATGAGGGAGCAGTCCTTCTTTCCGACGTATATCATAATCAAGTCAATAATTTTAAAACGCTTTTCGACTTTTCAGACAATTCCCAGACCTACAGGAACTTCCAAGATCGGGATCATTTTATTCTCAGTTACCCATTTATTCCTTACCAATTCTCTCTTTTCCAAGCTGTAATCCATAACCTGTCTAAACACAATGCCTTTGAAGGCAAACATAGTTCTGTAGGTGAACGTTCCATGTTGGGTGTCTTTCAGCAAGTCGCCATTCAAATTAGTGAAAGGAACATAGGTCAACTTGCTACTTTTGACCTGATGTTTGAAGGGATTCGGACAACTCTAAAGTCCAGCATACAACGGGCTATCCTATCCTCAGAAAAGAATTTGGATGATGCTTTTGCGATTAAGCTTCTAAAAGTGTTATTCCTAGTTAAATACGTGAAGGAATTCAAATCTACCCTCCGAAATCTTTGTATCCTTATGATTGAGGATTTTGAGCAGGATCTGCCCACCCTGCGAAAGAAAATAGAAGAGGCGCTAAACTTGCTTGAACGCGAAACTTATATCCAAAGAAATGGAGAGCTATACGAGTACCTCACGGATGCCGAAAAAGATATTGAAAAAGAAATTAAAAACACGGAAATAGAGATTTCTGATGTGAGTTCCGATCTGGATAAAATTATTTTTGAGGGAATTATCAAAACTAATAAAATCCGCTATGACGAAAATGGCAAGGACTACCCTTACTCAAGAAAGCTTGATGATCGATTCCAAGGCAGGGAATATGAACTAACCATTCATGTAGTGACACCTTTACATGAAAATTTTGAAAATGAGTCCGTACTGCAAATGCAAAGTATGGGACGAGATGAATTACTCATAATCCTACCGCCTGATCATCGTCTGTTGACAGATTTAAAACTATACAGAAGAACTGATAAATACATACGTCAGAACACTAGCATCGCTCAACAAGAGACAGTGAAACGCATACTCAAAGAAAAAGCGCAACAAAATGAAGTCCGTTATGCCGATATCAAGCGTTCCGTCCAACAGCTTCTGGCAAAAGGAAAAATCTGCGTTTCGGGTAATGCTCTGGATTTGAATGGAGAAGACCCACAAACCAGGATTATTCGCGCATTTAATGAGCTTGTAACACGGACGTATTCCAACCTTTGCATGTTGAGAGGGGTTGTATATTCAGAAAAGGACATTTCTAAACACCTTACACAATTACATGTCGATGGGGATGCACTGTCCGAAGCTGAACAAGAGGTTCTGGCCTTTATCCAAGGAGGCAGCCGGGGAGGTGTTAGGACAACAATAAAAACATTAATTGATAAGTTTGAGAAAAAGCCATACGGTTGGTATTATGCAGCAATTCTCTGCACACTGGCTAAACTGTGCGCTCGTGGCAAAGTGGAAGCCAGAATGGATGGAAATACTCTTGAGCAAGAGGATCTTGAGCGCTCTTTAACAAACTCTCACGCACATTCCAATATTGTCCTGGAGCCACAAGTCGAATTTACGGCATTTCAGGTGCGGAGCCTTAAAGAATTTTATGAGGACTTTTTCGATACCCCTCCTACAACGACCGAAGCTAAATCATTGGGAAGAGAAACCAGTGAAGCGTTCAAAGAGCGTATCCAAAAACTTTCGGCAATAGCAACCCATGTTTCCAGCTATCCCTTTTTAAGTGCGATAAATCCTGCTCTAAAACAGCTTAAGGACTATACAAGCAAGTCCTATAGCTGGTATTTGACAGAGCTTTTCCTGGACGGCAAGAATGATGTCGCACTCGACGTGAAAGAATCCATTATTGACCCGGTTTTGAAATTTTGGGAAGGCCCACAAAAACCCATCTATGAAGAGGCTCAAAAATTTGCAAAGACCCAAGAGTCAAATTTTATCTATATTCCTGGAGAGGAATCTACCCAGTTGGTTTCCGTGCTTGCAGATCCTGAGTGCTTCAAAGGAAACAAAATACAACAACTGAAATCTCTGGTTGATACTTTGCAGGGAAAAATATCAACACAGCTTGATTCGGAGGTTGCCCAAGCCGAAAATTCCATCAATAGCTTGGAAAATCGTTTGTCTACAATGCCGGAATTTAAAGCATTATCCAAAGAGCAACAGCAGCAGATCCTCAATCCTTTCTCTGAAGTCCTCAAAAACATCAAGCAGCAGAAGCTTATTGCGGTCATTCGGGACGCACTTCGTCGCTTTGAGGAAGTTGAATACCATCGTTTACTTTCCCAGTTGGCATCAACCGCCAAGCCACAGCCCAAACCGACAGCGCCTGCAAAACCTGGTTCAAAGTCAGGCTCCGGTGTAGAGGTTATTGAAGCACCTGTCGAGCCACAAGTGGAGTATGTTTCTAGCCGGGCTATCCGGGTTTCTTTTGATAAGGCGTGGTTGGCGGATGAGGCCGATGTGGATCGATACCTTCAGTCAATGCGGGAAGCCTTGTTGAAGGAGATTAAAGAGGGTAAGAGGGTACAGATATGATTAAAAATCTGAATCTTAAAAACTTTACTGTATTTAAGGAACTTGATATCGAGTTTTCACCAAAAATTAACATTATTATTGGTGAAAATGGAACTGGTAAAACCCATCTCCTTAAAGCGGCTTATCTTCTTTGTGGCGGCAGTACAAATCCTACCGACGAACAAGAAATTGCTCTTACAACACAAATTCTTCGCTTATTTATGCCTTTAGACGACAAACTTGGAAAGTTACATCATCAGGGTGCAAAAGAAACAGCGCAACTAAATGCTCATTTTAAAAATGACGCATTTGTCATTCTAAATTTTCATAACAACTCCAAGTATGTTGTTAGTCAAGAGGAAAAAAATTACAGACAAAACACTCAGGTACCTGTCTTTATACCTACAAAGGAAGTTCTTTCCTTTATGAAAGGATTTAACAGTCTATACGAAAAGTATGGATTATCTTTTGATCTGACTTACCAAGATATTTGCCTGTTACTTGATCTTCCAGAAGTTCGTCCTGAAAATTTGCATGAAAAATCTAAATGGGCAATGGAAAAAATTGAGACTGTTTGTGGCGGAAAATTTGTCTTCTCTGGAGGGGGAAAGGTTACATTTCAAACAGATAATGCTGAATATTCTGCAAATGCAATGGCAGAGGGATTTAGAAAAGCTGGAATGCTCTCACGGTTACTCCAAACAGGAGCTATTAAACCTGGGGTTAGTGGCCCTCTCTTTTGGGATGAACCTGAGTCTAACCTAAATCCCAAACTAATGAAACGCTTGGTAGAAATTCTTTTGGAGCTTTCTCGAAACGGTCAGCAAATCATCCTGGCGACTCATGACTATGTTTTGCTCAAGTGGTTTGATCTGCTCATGGATAAAGGCAAGGAAGATCATGTACGCTTCCATACCTTGTATCGGGATCTTGACTCAAAAGAAATCAAACTTGCCTCAACCGACGAGTATTTGAATATTGATCCGAACCCAATTGATGATGCCTTTGGCTACCTTATTAACCAAGAAATAGAGAACGACATGGAAGGCCTCGGCAAATGAAGATAGTTGAGGCTGATGGATTTCAGTTCCGTTTTTCCGATGCCATCGATGCCTTTGTTTTTGACGAAAAAGATAAAACAAAGATAACCTTTCATGGAGCACCAATGAAAGGTGTAGATATCGTCGCCGAATTTGAGTCTGCCTATGTTTATGTTGAGATGAAGGACTACGAAGCTCCCTTAATTTACGACTTAGTGAATGGGGTAACGGAAGATGAAATTCATGCACGTCAAGACAGTTTTAAGTGGTTGAAAAATTATCTGAAATACAAATACAGAGATTCATATCTCTACAGGTATGCTGAGCAAAAAGTGGAGAAACCTGTCCATTACGTTTGCCTCATTACTTTTGACAACGCCTTGAACAGTAGGATGCAAAAAGCGTTGAAGCAGGAACTTCCGGTAGGTAGGGCATCACGTCGTTGGGTTAAGGATATCGTCTCAAGCTGTCAGGTTGTGAATATTGAGAAGTGGAATGAGAATTTCCCAAAATGGCCTGTTAAGCGTTTGGACGAGGCAACATAATGGAAATATCGAAGCTTAAAAAATTCGCCCAATATGCCCGTCGCAGCTTGAATGAGCAGGTTCAGGTTAAACTAAAACTTGTGTTGACGGAAAACAGTGCCGCTCGACGTGAAAACCCTGAGGCCATGAGAAAGCTTGAAGAACAAATCAAGCTCACTTCAGAAGAGCAGGTTGTAGAAAAGGCGGCTTACACCTGGTTCAACCGCTTCTGTGCGCTTCGCTTTATGGATGTCAACCGTTATACCCGTATCGGCATCGTATCCCCCGCTGAAGGTCAGTTTCAGCCTGAAATCCTGGCGGAAGCCAAGATGGGGCATATTCATGCTGAGATTGTCCCTGAAGCGACCCAGAAAAAGGTCTTTGATCTCTTATACGGTAAAGCCCCCAGCCCAGATCCGCAAGCTGAAGCCTATCGGCTTTTGGTTGTGACTGCCTGCAACTTCTATAACAAGGTCATGCCATACCTCTTTGAGAAGATTGCAGACTATACCGAGCTACTGATGCCGGATGACCTGCTGTCCGGCAACTCCATTTTGGCCTATACCCGTGAGGCGATGCCCCCGGATGCCTGCATAGATAAAGAAGACCCTAATGACCCTAAACCAAATGTTGAACTCATAGGGTGGCTCTACCAGTTTTATATCTCTGAGAAAAAAGATGAGGTATTTGAATGGCTGAAAAAGAACAAGAAAATCACCCCGGAGAATATCCCCGCTGCCACGCAGCTATTCACACCTCGCTGGATTGTCCGATATCTTGTTGAGAACTCTTTAGGCCGTCTCTGGATGCTCAACCGCCCAAACTCCAGGCTGATTGATAAGATGCCCTACTATATCAAGCCAGAACAGGTTGAAACCGACTTCATCCGTGTCAATTTCCCGGAAGAAATCAAGGTTTGTGATCCCGCTTGCGGCTCAGGGCACATGTTGGTTTATGCCTTTGATTTACTCCACGCCATCTATGAGGAAGAGGGTTATGACCCTCTGGAAATCCCTGAGAAGATCCTCAAGCATAACCTATACGGTATCGAAATTGATGAACGTGCTGCCGAACTGGCAGCCCTGGCGCTAACTATGAAAGCCAGAGCAAGGTATAAACGTTTTTTTGAGAAGCCTGTCCAACCCAATATCTGCGCTATACAACCCGTCAAGTTCACGATAGAAGAGCTTGATCAGTATATGGCCTTCGTGGGCCGTGACCTTTTCACCAGTTCCTTGGAAGAAACTCTCCACCAGTTTGAAGAAGCGGATAACTTCGGCTCTCTGATCCAGCCGAAAGTTACCCAAGTGTCAGATATATTAGCGCTGCTGAAAGAAAAAAATGCTGGTTCGCAATTATTTCTACATACCATCCATCCGAAAGTTATACAGGCCCTGACCCAAGCGGACTATCTTAGCCCCAAGTACCATGTGGTCATTGCCAACCCTCCTTATATGGGTGGAAAGGGTATGAATCCCAATTTGGGCGACTTCGTGAAAAAACAATTCCCCAACAGTAAATCTGATTTGTTTGCTGTGTTTATTGAGCGCAATTTAAAGCTGGCCCAACAAAGCGGCATGGTTGCCATGATTACCATGCAAAGCTGGATGTTTTTATCCTCATTTGAAAAACTACGAGCTAGTTTAATGGATGGACAAAGCTTGCTATCAATGGCGCATTTAGGGGCTAGGGCCTTTGACAGTATTGGTGGCGAAGTAGTTTCAACAACAGCATTTATATTTAAAAATGCTTATCACCCAGCCTATAAAGGCGGTTTTGTGCGTCTGGTCGATGGAGGTAATGAGGCCGAGAAAGATAAAGCTCTGAAAGAAGCGTCCGTAAATCCTAATTGTGGTTGGTTCTATCGAGCTTCTGCTGCTGATTTTAAGAAAATACCAGGTAAGCTAATTGCATATTGGGTCACAGAAAAGTTTAGAAATAATTTTGAAGAAATGTCACGTCTGGGAGAGGTCTTTGTTACGAGGGAGGGTCTTACCACAGGTAGTAATGATATATTTATACGACTGTGGTTTGAGGTTTCATTATCTTCTACAGTTTTTCCTAAAGATGATTATCGGGATGGAAAGTGGTTTGCATATTTAAAAGGTGGTGAATATAGACGCTGGGCAGGCAACAATGAATATCTTGTTGATTGGGAAGATAGCGGGAAAAGAGTCGTAAACTTCATTGATCTAAAAACAAAACGTGTCCGTTCCCACAACTACAATGGAGAGTGGACAAATAAGCCCGGCATTACATGGTCTAGTGTATCAGGTGAAAGTTTCTCTGTAAGAAATGTAGCTGGGGGGTATATGTTTGATACCACTGGTTCAATGGGCTTTGTAACTCCTGATTCCGATAGGCTAGGTGTTATCGCTTTTCTTAATAGTACGGTAGCAACAGCATACATGAAGGTACTTTCTCCAGCTATTCGCTTTCAGCCTGGGCACTCTCTTAACCTTCCCTTTGATGAACAATCAATACACCAAGCTGAAAATATTGCAAATCGATGTATCACTTTATCCCAATCAGATTGGGATTCCTCCGAAACCTCTTGGGACTTTTGTAATCTTTCTCTGCTGCTATCTGATTATCATCAACCAACTATAGAGGCTGCTTATCAGAAGCTGCGCTCTCATTGGTGGAAAAGAACTATAGAGATGAAACGGCTAGAGGAGGAGAACAGCCGGATCTTTATTGAAACTTATGGCTTAAAAGAGGAACTCTCTCCAGAAGTGCCTTTAAACGAGATAACCCTTACCTGCAACCCACATTATCGCTATGGTGGAGATAAGACCGAGGAAGAGCTAGAAGCCTTACTTCTGGCGGATACGATGAAGGAGTTTATCTCCTACGCTGTTGGTTGTATGTTTGGGCGATATGCGCTGGAGAAGCCGGGATTGATACTGGCCAACCAAGGCGAAACCCTTGAGGATTACCTGAAGCAGGTTCCTGAATCTAACTTTCCAGCGGATGAGGATAATGTTATTCCTATTCTGGATGGTGACTGGTTTACGGATGACATTACGGAACGGCTTTATAAATTCCTGAAAGTGACTTTTGGCGAAGAGCATTACGAGGAAAACCTCCGATTTATAGAGAACGCCATTGGCAAGGACGTTCGGAAGTATTTTCAGAAAGACTTCTATACTGACCATGTGAAGCGCTATAAAAAGCGGCCTATCTACTGGTTGTTTTCCAGCCCTAAAGGGAATTTTAACGCTTTGATTTATATGCACCGATATCGCCCCGATACGGTCAGTGTGGTACTGAATGACTATCTTAGAGAGTTCAGAACCAAACTCAGTTCTCATTTCGAGCAATTACAGCATGTGGAAGGCAGTGCCAGTGCTTCTCAAACAGAGAAGACGAAAGCTTTGAAAGAAATAGAAAATCTCAAGAAAATGATCGCCGAAATGAACGATTATGAGCAAGAGGTGCTTTACCCTCTTGCTAGCAAACGGATTGAGATTAATCTGGATGACGGTGTGAAGGTGAACTACCTGAAATTTGGCGGTGCCTTGAAAAAGATACCCGGTCTGGAGGCCAAGGAAGACTAATGGAAAAAGTGATAGAAAGTCGAATCTCCCAGGCCCTGGCCAAGCTCTTTGAGCGGCATCGTATTGTCTTCTGGTATGACAGTAAACAGGAGCTTTGGGAAGAATATGAGGCTCTGAGTATCAAGGGTGTTGAGAAGCTGGAGATTACCAATAATGAGTTTGGCCTCAAATACCGCATTCTAAGGCAAGAACCAAAGCAGAAGTTTCTCCTGTACAAAAAAGGCGCTCAGCCTGAAGACCTCCAGAACTGGTTGCTAGATGTTCAACTTGCCCAAGGTGAGTTCCGAACGGATCAGGCCGCTATCTGGTTGGCGGAACTGGAACTGGGCTTGGAGTTCTCGGATATTATTGAAAACCACATCGAGTTTTTCCGTTCTGGTAAACGACGGGAAGCCTTGAAAAAGCTTCTAACCAAAAGTGATGGGGCACCAATCATTCGTCAAAAAATGCTGGCGGTTTGCGCCGGATCTGAGCCTCGGACGGATTCTATTCTGGAAAACTTACTGGCGGAACATGCCGACAAGCGAGAGGAGAAGATCAAGCTCATTGGTCGATGTAATCTGGACGCCTTTCTTTGGGAGCAAATGACACGGTACTACGGCTATAGCTCCAATGAACCGGGTATTCGGGATTTTGTCATTGAACTGTTTAAGTCCTGTTACGCAATGGGCACCCAAGGCAAGTACAATCTGACTGGGGATGCCCTGGTCTTTCTCAAGCGATGGAAAGATAGCCGCCAGTATGAGGCTTCGTTCGAGGCACTTTCTGCCGATTGCTCAGAAATTCTCAGCATTGAACAGGATTTGGAAAAGCGTGGCTTCCGAGATGTACTGGAACTGGATTACTTCCAGCTAATTGACCGGAAGATCATTAGTAATCTGGTTCGAGAAATCGTTTCTAGGACGGTTTCTAGTACGGATATATCCTCCTGGGTTCGTCAAAGACGCCAAAGTCATTGGTATCAAGAATTTCAACATCTTTATGAGGCGATAGACCATGCAGCTCAATTCATTAATACATTGGAAGAATCCAATTTGACGATGGACTCTCTGGCCGATGGGATTCAACGCTACAGTAACCACTGGTTCAAGCTAGATCAGCTCTACCGGAAATTCACTTACCATGTCCGCTGCTCAGGCCAAGCGTCTTTGATGGGAGCCTTAAGCGATCAAATTGAAAACCTATATTCCAACAATTACTTGATGAAGGTTAATGATCGATGGCAACCTTTTGTGGATAACGCCAAGAGTTGGGATGCTTCCCCCGTTCCACTTCAGAAACAATTTTTTGAACGCTGGGTAAAGCCACTCATAGGCAAAGGTAAGAAAGTTCATGTCCTTATATCTGATGCCTTTCGTTATGAAATTGGTGACGAGCTATTAAGTCTGATTCGTAAAGAAGACCGCTATGAAGCGACTTTGGAGCCCGCACTCTCTATGCTCCCCAGCTTTACCCAATTGGGCATGGCAGCTTTACTGCCTAACAAGGAATTATCGCTTGCCGACAATGACACCGGAACAGTGCTAGTAAATGGGCAAAGCTCCCAAGGAATTACGAATCGTATTAAGATTCTTGATCAGGCCATTCCTAAAAGGGCAACGGCCATCAAAGCTGAAGAGTTGATGACCTTAAATAAGGATGAGTCTCGTGCGCTGATTAAAGACCATGATGTCATCTATATTTACCATAATCGCATAGACGCGACCGGTGATAAGCGTGAGTCGGAAGATCGCGTTTTTGAAGCCGTAGACGAAACGCTCAATGATCTCATCCGACTGATAAAAAAGCTGTTTGGCGACGGAATCAGCAATCTCTTTATCACCTCTGATCATGGCTTTATCTATCAGAATAGAGCGATTGATGAGAGTGATTTTGCTACGGGCGAACCAAATGGAGAACAGGTTTTCTATAGAGATAGGCGCTTTGTCCTAGGTAAAGGGCTAAATGAAGTCGCAAGCCTACGGAAATTCCAATCTTCAGAACTCGGCCTTGTTGGAGATATTGAGGTTCAAATCCCCAAGTCTATCAATCGGCTACGGCTAAAAGGCTCTGGTAGTCGCTTTGTTCATGGCGGAGCCGCCTTGCAGGAAGTGGTAATCCCTATCGTCAAAATCAGCAAGAAAAGGCAAAGCGACACCTCAAAAGTCGAAGTGGACATCCTGAGAGGAGCAAGTTCAACTATAACCTCTGGGCAGCTTGCCGTTGGTATGTATCAGGCTCAGCCCGCCACAGAAAAAGTCCAACCCCGAACCCTTCAAGCCGGTATATACACACTTTCCGAAGAACTCATCTCTGACAGCCAAGATTTGACCTTTGATTTCGCTTCGGAGAATCCCAGGGACAGGGAAGTAATGGTCCGCTTCGTGCTGACCCGAAAAGCGGATGAGGCTAATAACCAGGAAGTTATCCTCAAACTTCTTGAGAAAGAAACCGGAACTTCGCATTACAAGGAATACAAATCGCTTCGTTATGTGATGCGACGCTCGTTTACCAGTGACTTTGACTTTTAAGGAACGGTTGATACCATGAACGAACTTGATCAGAAAATCAATACTCATTTCTCGGGACTGGTTGTTCGTAAGGATCTGGTGAAAACGGTTAAAGGCAATGCCATCGTGCCGTCCTATGTTCTGGAATATCTTTTAGGCCAATACTGCGCGACTAATGACGAGACTACGATTCAGTCAGGAATCAATACGGTCAAGGAAATTCTTCAGAAACATTATGTCCACAGGAATGAAGCCGGTCTCATACGCTCTACCATCAAAGAAAAAGGGCGTCATAAAGTTATTGATAAGATTAGTGTTGACCTTAACGACAAGCTAGACGTGTATGAGGCAACTTTCACCAATCTTGGCATTAACAAGGTGCTGGTTGATAGCGACACCATTAAAAAGCATCCCAAACTTTTAGTAGGCGGGGTCTGGTGTATTACCGACGTGGAGTATGAGCACTCCGAAGACGACAAAAGTAGATCCCCATGGATTTTGAGCACTCTAAAACCCATTCAGATGTCTCATTTAAATATGGAACAATATCTCGAAGCTCGTAAGCATTTTACTACCGATGAATGGATCGATCTGCTGATTCAAAGTGTCGGATTTAACCCTCAGATGTTTGGTCGCCGAAGCAAGCTGACCCAATTGGTTCGTCTAATCCCTTTCTGTGAGCGGAACTATAACCTGATTGAGCTGGGGCCAAAAGGGACGGGCAAATCCCATATATACTCTGAGTTCTCCCCTCATGGGATTCTAATTTCCGGCGGAGAGGTCACGGCACCCAAGCTTTTTGTAAGCAACCAAAGCGGAAAGAGTGGAAAGATAGGCTTAGTCGGCTATTGGGATGTCGTGGCTTTTGATGAGTTTGCTGGAAAATCCAAACGGGTAGACAATGCCCTGGTTGACATCATGAAAAACTATATGGCCAACAAGTCCTTCTCCAGAGGGGTTGAGACTTTGGGAGCTGAAGCCTCGATGGTTTTCGTTGGCAACACCCAGCATACGGTGCCCTACATGCTGAAGCATTCTGATTTATTCGATGAGCTGCCAGATAAATATCACGATTCCGCCTTCTTGGATCGCTTGCATTTCTATATACCTGGCTGGGAAATGGACATTATCCGAGGGGAAATGTTCTCTTCAAATTATGGTTTTGTCGTGGATTATCTTGCTGAAATCTTGAGAGCTTTCCGAAACCAGGATTTCTCAAACCTATATTCTGAGCACTTCACGCTGTCCAAAGAAATCTCCACGCGGGACCGGGATGCCATCAACAAGACCTTTTCAGGTCTGATGAAAATTCTATATCCTCAAGGCGAAGCAAGCCCAGATGAGATTGAGGAGCTTCTCAGATTCGCTATCGAAGGCAGAAAACGAATTAAAGACCAGCTCTTCCGCATCGATTCCACTTATACGGCGGTCAGTTTCACTTATACGAACGCAGAAGGAAAACAGGTTGCTATAACAACGCTTGAGGAGGATCAGTATCCTCAAAATTACCACCAGACGGTGAAAGAAGAACAAGACTCGATCAGTCCCGTGCCTCCCTCCGAAAGGGAAATTGCTCAGGAAGCCCCATATACATCAAATGGGTCTCCCCCCCCCACAGAGAGGCATTTAACCGTCCATGAAAACCAGCGGGGGGTGTCATTTGATAAACTATTTGGGCCTTATATTCAGGGCGCTACAAAGATTCTCATCACCGACCCCTATATCCGTATGTTTTATCAGGTCCGGAACCTGATGGAATTCTTAGAAACGATAGCCAAATTCAAAGAGGATGACGAGGAAGTCGAAGTTAGATTGATTACTTGCCAAGATGATTTAAAAAAGGAACAGCAGGTTGAGAATCTGGAGCGCATAGAAGCATCGGCAGCAACGGCTGGAATACGGTTCACCTGGGCCTTTGATGGCAGTGGTACGATTCATGCCCGGCATATTATAACGGACACAGGTTGGAAGATCCTTTTAGACCGAGGTTTAGATGTTTTCCTGCACTATGAAATGAATGACGCATTTGCCCTCTCCAATCGCCTTCAGAAATACAGGCCTTGCAAGGCTTTTGAGGTGACATATATCAAGGCCCACATTTCCTCCCTTCAAAAAGGTGAGGTAGCGGTGAATATTAAAGCTGGATGAAAGTATGGTGTCCCCCCCAAATCGGATAGGGGTCTAAGGTATAACACTTTTCAGTTATCACTGACTGCCTTTCACATTTAAAATATCTATTAGAGAGTTGAACCAGTTGACAGGCGCCCGAAATTTAGAGCCAGTTGAAACTAGAGATTTTCCCGTATTACCATGTCGTCAAGGAGAATCTCGAAATGAAAGCCAGTCGATTTACAGAGGAACAAATTGTCCGAGCCTTAAGAGAAGTGGAAACTG